>CAZQRX010000001.1:0-110475 GCA_964595845.1 uncultured Occallatibacter sp.
CTTTAATGGACAATGGACCATATATAGCTCAATTCAGGATGCGCTGAATCCGCCCTAGCAACGGATGGCGTATCAGTCAACTTATGAAAGGGTTAGATTTGCGCTTCCGCACGAAGCAGGAGGCGGGCTGCCCCGCACTCATTTATTAACTTCCGCATTTTGGCATTTGCTGTTTTTTGTTAAGGTTACGGCAATCGATCACTCGCTGGATGCGAAGCGTCCGGTTGCGCGGGACCAGATTGGGATGGCAGCTCTTCCCAAGGGTCAGGAGCAGAGTCGCAGAGGCGGTTTTGGCTCTCCCACGGATCTTCAAATGAGACGGGATCGCTGGACGGTTCTGCCGCCGTTTCCTGCCGCCGGGCCTTCTTCCGCTCGTCCACCACAATCGTCTCCGCCAGCCGGTCGTGCGCACACATCCGATTTGGGCTCCAATAGTACTGAATGAAGCCCAGACCTCCCTCAGCCAATGAAGCGCCATAACCCAGGATGCGCTCGACGCACTGCCACAACCCCAGCTTCTCATGCGTTAGCGAGACAATCCGCGTGCGCGCGATCCACTTGCCCACGGACTTGCCGTTACTCAAGTAGTTGACCAGGGCGATGCAAAACAGTCCGGCCACGATGAACACCCATTCGTTCGAGTCGGAAGCGCCGGAGAAGCCGGCGCCGATGCGGACAGTGCTTCCGTGCCACTTCCATTCGCGATGGAGAGAGTCAGCAAGAAATCCATAGCGAGCCCATAGCCAGGCAATCAAAACCACCAGCGGAAGCATCAGAAGGAGATCGATCCAATAACCGAGCACCCGCCGGCCAAAGCCCGCCAGCGGCAAGCCCTCCAGTTCCTCCTCACGAGCCGTCCCATGTGCATGAAAATAACGCCAGGCCATCGTCCTCACCAACGGATGAATTTGAATTGAATATAACGCACAGTTCTTACTCGGCGAGCAAAATCTGCTTCCCCAAGTACGTGAGGCGCATCTCTATTAACATGAGCATAGAAAAGGCAACCTTTGGAGCGGGGTGTTTTTGGGGCGTTGAGGCGGCCTTCGCGGCCATCCCCGGCGTGACGGCGACGGCCGTGGGCTATGAGGGCGGTTCGCTGGAGCGGCCCAGCTACCAGGACGTTTGCACCGACCAGACCGGCCACGCCGAGGTGGTCGAGGTGGAGTTCGACCCGGAGCGGGTCAGCTTCGAGCAGCTTCTCGACTCCTTCTTTACCCTCCACGACCCAACCACGCTCAACCGCCAGGGTCCGGACTGGGGCACACAATATCGATCCGCCATCTTCTTCCACTCGCCCGAGCAGGAGGCCGAGGCCCGCGCCAAAATCGAGCAGCTTACGGCCGATGGCCGCTTCAAACCGAAGCGCATCGTGACCAAGGTCGAGCCGGCGCAAACCTTCTGGCGCGCCGAGGAGTACCACCAGCAGTACCTCGCCAAGCGCGGCCAGGCAAGCTGCCACATTTAGAGATCAGGGATCTGATTCATCAAGAGGCTTGCGTACCCCTTCGGCTCATTTCAGATTGAAGCTGAAATCTTTATTGGGCTGGCGGTTCTCCAGGAATGCCGCGCTATTCTCAATGTCGATGCGCAAAAGCGTATCCCCGGTCGCCAGATGCACCCTCATCTGGCCGAATTTTTCCGCCAGCGCGCCGGCCTGCTCCGCGGTGATTTTGCTCGATGCGGAGTCAAAATTGAATTTTTTTATCATGCCAAGGATGGCGGCGACGTCTTCCATAGGTTTGTCCTCCATCGCCTGTAGATTGGACTGAGCCTGATAGATATTGGTGTAACGCTCGGCTTCCTCGTAAGGCATATATGCCAGAGCGCCAGTCGATTGCGCCGTTCTCCAGGCCGTGTCGTCCAGTGTGACGCCGCCGGAGTTGACCGCAATGCTGGTGTGCTGGGCTGCCGGGTCGTTCGGATGCTCCTGGATGCGCTTCATTGCGGCAAGATCGGCGTCAATCTGATCTCGCCAGACCTTCAGCCCTGGCTGGACTCCCCGCAGATCTTTCAGATTGCTTTCGATCTCCGCGCGCAGCGCCACCCGCGCCTCCTCAGCCAGATGCAGGTGGTGGCGCCATTCCACGCAGCTCTCGATCTGCACCGCGATCAGCAGGCCGACGGTAATCGTGAACAGATGAATCAGGAACTCGGAGAATCCGTGGATGGACTTATGCGGCAGATGAATGTCGAGCATGGCGGACATACCTCAAGTAAAATCATCCGCGCTCCCGTTCAATTCAGAAAAAAGCGCGGACAAACACCTTATATCACGAATCCCCGTGCGTTTATTCGGCAGTTGGCGGCGGCTCTACCTTTGGCGCTGATTCAGCCGGCTCCGGCGCCGCCTTGGCTGCTCCCGGCTCGTCGCGCCACAGCCAGGCGATCCACCACAGCAGCACGCACAGGTAGACCAGTTTGTCGGCGTTCACCAGATTGCCCACCAGGCTGAGGATGCGCTCATAAGCCTCCCGGCTCTGCGGATGCGCTGTTCTGACGATCGATTGAACAGTTCCCTGCATGGCCAGCCAGGCAATGGCCACCGTGGAAAGTCCGATGACAATCATCTGCGTGTGGCTGCGCCAGCCGGCTTTGAAGCGACGGCCAAAGAGCACCACCAGCAGCCCCAGTCCCACCGTCAGCAGGGCAATCAGCAAATTTGCCTTGTCCATGCCGCGCATCACCAGCAGAGTGTCTCTAGGCGCGGCCACCAGCAGCATGAAATTCAATACCGAAACGGAGGGGTTTGCCGTGAGTTGCTTCCACGCCGGCCAGGGCCCCCACGCCGCCAGCACGCCGCCGGCCACCACCAGAAGCCCCACAACATTCACGATCCACAGGGAGCGCTGAAGCCCGGGAAAGGCTCGCCTCGCCAGCTCCACCAGGACCAGCAGACCCACCACCGCCGTCAGATCGGCCAGCGTGACCAGCGTCTCTTGCAGAGGGAGCGTCGCCATCCGGCCCGCCAGCAGAACCTCGGCCATCAGCCGCAGCGCGGCGAGCGCGATGGCGGCGGTGAACCAGGGATAGCGCCGCGCGCGGTCGCGGCCCATCAATACCACCAGCAAAACCAGTTGCGCGGCAAAGGTCAGCGTCCAAAGAACCCGTTCGACGATTTGCGCCGTGGGTGCTGGATGGAGGGGAGAAGCAAAAAAGCTGAGAAGCATTTGCACCTTGTCCAGGCCGCGCGTGAAAAGTTATGCGGCCCCAGTCCATTTTAACCGCCCACAGGCCGGGTTACGCCTGGAGCATCGCAGCCAATAAAGGATTCTCTTGCAACGCATAAGGATTGGCCACTGTAATGCCATTCCAAGTAAACCCGGCCTGCATATTTTCAGAGAGCAGCAGCCGGCAGCGGGCTTCGGCAGCCACAGCCAGAATGACCGCATCCCAGATGCTCAGGCGATGATGCGCGGCCAGGTCCATGGCTGCAACCAGCGCTCTGGCCGAAGTTTCAGCTGTTGCAAAGGCATCCAGCCAGTTCAGGATCGCGCTCTGTGCGTGATCAGGGGATCGGCCGGCTTTACGCACCAGCACATTATAAAGCTCGCCCAGCGCCAGCACCGGCACCACGATGGCATCCTGCGGCAGGCGCTCGAAAAGGCTGAGTGTGGCTTGCTTCCGGTCCGTGCCGTTCACCCCTTCGGCATAGGCCAGCACGTTGGTATCCAGCGCGACCCTCACTGCCGATCCTCATAGAGCTCATCCCTACTCCAGCGCCCTACCTCGACGACCGGCTCAGACTGCAACCGCGAGAGCAATGCGGCTCTGGCCGCGCGGAGCACAGCGCTCCGTTCTTCCCGTCCCTCGCGTTGTAGGATCTCCGGCGGAGTCCGCGGCTTGCCCCTGATCGGCGCTCGCAATTCAGTAACCAACTCCGACACTCCCGCCGTACCAACTCCCTTCACGGAACCGGTTTCGATAAAGAGGCGCTTGACCAGCGCAGACACGGACGTGCCTTGTTCCGCCGCGTGAATCCGCGCACGGCGATAGATCTCATCATCCAAAGTGACGGTTAGGTTCTTCACATTTTCACATTATCACAGTTTCACATTATCACGCAACAGATAGACCAATATCGAGAAAAGCTGGACCCGCTCAATGGTAACTTATTCAGCACTAGTCTACTTCTGGGCGCGGGCGGTCCAGGTGGCCAGGTAGATCGACAAACTGGGTTTGGCGGCCACGATGGCCTGATAATACGCGACCCGCGCATCCTGGAAGGCCGCCACCAGCCCCTCGGGATCGGCCGAATTGGCAGCATCCAGCGTCATCGGGCCCCAGTCGCTGTCATCCACGAGTTGCGCCGCGCCCGAACCGGCCAATGTATTCAGGGCCTGCTGCAGGCAGCGCACTGACGCCGCGCTGCCGGCATTGACAGCGAAGTCGAAGACCCGCTTGCAAAGATCGTCGGAGAGCAGTTGCGCGTACCACATATTCCAGAAGTGGTTCTGGTAAAACTGCTGGACGAGCGGCTCGCGCTGGTCCTGGGGAAGCGCCGCAATGTCCGCGAACTCCTCCGGCCACGCCGCGCTGTTGATGCCGCTGATGGCAAAGGCTCCGGGGGGCGCGTCGGGAACCTGTGCGCAGGCGCGCGCGGTATCCTCGTTGTCCATCATCCAGTTGTAGGCGATATTCCAGTTAGCCATGGTTCCTCACTTCGCCGAAGATCAAGAGTATAAAGGCGGTAGGCCGGCAGTATCGAAAAAAAGGAGAATGCGCCGCGGAGTTTCGAACTCCAAACTGAACATAAAGCAGGAAGCAAAATATTTGGAATCAACAACCTGCCATGATGATTAAATCTCTTGCGCCGAGCCGCGAACATGGACCTGGAGCGGCGTTGAGCAGAGCCACTCAATCTGTCGCCACAATACCACCAAACAGGAAGAAGGTACAAATGGAGCGCGGGATTTCTCTTGGTCCGGCACACCGCAATAATCAGCAAGATACGTCTGTCCCAGTTTTGTTATAGTCTGAACCAGTTGCCTCCAATCGCCGGGGCGCAAAACCCTCATAGGACATAACTGACAGGAGAAGCATGGCATCGGGCGCTCACCTTGAGATTCTCGATCTGCGGCATTTTGCGGCGCCGGTATTGCGCCCCGTGCTGGAGGCGGAGAGCGAGCTGTGGAAGCGGCGCCTGCACTGGGACTACAACGTCTCGGCCCGGCTGCTGATGCAGTACCTCGACAGCCATACGCTGCCCGGCTACGCGGCCCTGGAGGCAGGTCAGGTCACCGGCTTTGTCTTCTGCATCTACGAGGAGACCAAGGCGGTCATCGGCGACGTCTTCGCGCTGCCCGCCCCGCACGCCGATGGAGGATCGGCGTATGAAGTCGAGGAGACGCTGCTACGCCACCTCCTTGAACTGCTAATGAACTCTCCGCAGGTGGATCGCATCGAATCGCAACTGTTGCTGCACCCCTCCGGCTCGCACACCGGCGTCTTTCTCGATGCGGGCTTCCAGAGCTACCGGCGGCTTTTGATGATGCGCACTCTCGATGGCTACTTCGCCGCGCCCCGCGTGCATCTGCCTGTCAGGCTGGAACTGCGTCCCTGGCGCGAAGAGGACCTGCCCGCCGCCGCGCAATTGATCTTCGCGGCCTACCGCGGGCATCCCGACAGCGTGATCAACGACCAGTACCGCTCGGTGCACGGCTCGATGCGCTTTCTCAACAACATCGTCCGTTTCTCCGGCTGCGGCGTCTTCAGCCAGCCGGTTTCGCATGTGGTGATCGATCGCATCAGCCGGGAGATGGTGGCGCTGGTGCTGGGTTCGCGCGTCAGCCCCGAGAGCGGCCACATCACCCAGCTATGCGTCCTTCCCGAGTATCGCCGCCGCGGCCTGGCCCGTAACCTGATCAACCTGGCCGCGTCCTGCTTCCTGCGCCAGGGCGTCAGCGAGATCTCGCTCACCGTCACCGAAGCCAACACCGATGCCATCGACCTCTATCGCGCCGAAGGCTACGGCTGCGCGCACAACTTCGACGCCGCCGTCTGGCTGCGGAATCGCATGGCTTGAGTCGCGGAACCAATTTTAGATTCTCCCGTAATGAAGATCAAAGGAGGTATGAACGATGATGAAATGCATTTGGATCGTTGGAACTTTTGCGATCATGTACCTTATTGCGACTATTGTAGGTTTTGCAACGTATCTGCTCTCAATCCTGTCGCCATGTGGATCTGCGTTTTCACCCTCATGCCCATCGTCAGCGCGCTCTTGATGTACTGGTATTTAGTAAAGATGCGCATAAGCCGCCAGGCCAGCCTTACTGAGGTTTTGATCCTTGTACTGGCCTGGATCGCGCTCTCATTCGGCCTGGACGCGGCAGCTTACATCTTCATCATTCCAACCTTGAGCCACGCCGCTCCCAACTGGACCTTCTTTCGAGATCAGTCTCCATGGATTTGGCTCTCTTACGCCGTACTCCTGGTTTCCACGTATATTGCCCACAGGCTGCATCTGAGGAAGCTGATTCTCTGTAGTAAAAACTCAAAGGAGACCCGCAAAGGTCTCCTTTGAGAACATCTAACGGGGCCTCTTTGAATTCTTACACTCGGGTGGGTACCTATCTTCCGGCGGGATCAACGCACGGCCTTAGAGCAAAACCAGGGATACTGTGGCCTGATTGGACTCGTCGAAGTTCGCCGCTCCCTGATGGTCGCGTCGACTTGAGTGTGATGGTTTCGGGATACGCCATCCCTGGTTTTCTATCGCCGTCCCATTCAGTCGCTGACACACTCAGATTTATGCATGATGCGTGTCATGCCGAGCGAAAAACTCTCCCTCGCGCTTTCAATCATTTCTCAATTTCTTGGGCTTGATGGAGGGTAGCAAACTCTTCGGAACCTCCCGGCAGGCGCAATGGATTTGATGTTCCTTGTGCCACTGGATGCGCTGCTCCAGCGTTGCCTTGGGCGGCATATTGTTCTCCGCGTGCCACTGCTTGTTCATGGGCTTCCTCCGTGCGGACTCCTTCTCTATCTTGATACTCCATTGACGGATGCAGGGTCAACGCATCGCCTCTCAAAGCCGTCCGCAATCAGCAAGGCCAGCGTAAACGGCACAACGGCCAGGACCGCGAATGAAAGCCAATCCAGACGCCGTTGCGTGTGCCACAGCATCCACGCATGATGGCCATGACTGTAAAAAGCCTGGAGAGTGAGAGCGGCAAATGCCGCCACAAACCAGCGCGGCCGCCGGAGAAGATAGCAGGCGCATAGGAGATCGATTGCACAAAAGGCCGCATGGCGCCAGTGCGATCCCCCAGCGCTGAACGCAGGTTCCAGGAACGCGGCAGCATGGTAGATCGCCGCGCCGGCAAACAAAACCGCGAGGATGCGAAAGAGGGTTGCGCGGGACACTTTGCTCCAGTTATCGCGCGATCAAAAACATCACCCAGCTGAGCGCAATCGCCGAGCCGACGAAGAGCACAAAGCAATAGATTCCATAGCGGATCATAGCGCGAGGCGTCTCGCGCTGGGTGATGCCGAAGACCGTGGAGGCGAAGAGAGCGAAGAGCAGCACCGCCGGAAAGTAGGTCATGACTTCCTCCCGGTGCGCAGATTGTGCGCGTCCACGGCGGTTATCACGTTGAGCAGCCCGGCCACTACAATGAAGCGCGCGCCCCAGTCGCCGACCGTCGTCTGCACAAATTCCGCGCCCCAGCCCGCAACCCGGCCGATGAGGTACAGCAGCCCGTTGCCCAGGTCGCCGGCCAGGCAGAGGATGTCCAGGATGTCATGCACGCTGGTATACAGCTTGCCCTGCATTGCCAGTCCGGACACGAACATGCCCAGGACCGACGCCGCCAGCAGCGACCCGCGAACCCATTTGCCCAGCAGAAAATGTCCCGCGCCGGGAACCAGCCAGCCGGCGATCAGAGGCAGGTAGACAAAGCCCTGTTGCGCTGCCGGTTGCGAAGCGGCCTTCGCGCCGGATTGCGTGCCGGAGCCTGCCGTACCGTTCTTGTTTTCTTCAGTAGCCATTCTTTTTTGACTATACCGCATCGGGCTAATCCCTAGACCCTAGTCCCTATATCCGTACCAGTTCCCGCTGCACCCGCCCCGTGACCCAGGCCTTGCCGGGTGCGGTCAGCATATCGATCTCGCTGCGCACGCCGAACTCCGGCAGGTAAATCCCCGGCTCGACGGAGAAGCAGGTGTTGGGCAGCAGCAAACGCACGTCGTGGGTCTCCAGATTATCCAGATTCGCGCCGGAGCCGTGGATATCGGGGCCGATGTTGTGGCCGGTGCGATGGGTGAAGAACTCGCCGAAGCCGGCCTCGCGGATGACCGCGCGGGCCGCGTCATCGGCCTCGAAGCCGCGGATCGCGCGTCCCTCGGCAAAGGCGCTCTCGACGGCATGGATGGTCGCGTCGCGCGCCTTGACGACCGTCTCGAAGACGTGCTGCTCGGTGGTCGTTGGTTCGCGTCCCACCACGCCGGTCCAGGTAATGTCGTAGTAGATGCTGCCAGGCTTCTCCGCTTTGGCCCAGATGTCGATGAGAAGAAAATCGCCCGTAGCGATGGGCGAGGAATGATCGGCGGTCGGCTCATAATGCGAGTCGGAGCAGTTGGCATTGACGCTGACGTTGGGGCCGTCGTCCCACACCAGGCCTTCGTTGCGCATGGCCGAGCTCAGCCACTGCATGTGGTCGAACTCGGTGTATGCGCCCGCGCCGGAGCGCACCCGGCGGCCAATCACTCGCCAGCTCTCGTCCAGAATTGCGTCGATGGCTCGCTGCGCGACGGTGTGGCTGGCGATCTGCTCTTCGGATAAAACCGCCTCAAAAACGCTGACAAGGTCAGCAGAGCTTACAATTACCTTGTCCAGACCGCGCAGAAACTCAATCGTGCCGGCGTCCACCATGGAGACGTACATGATGGCGTTGTTGGGCGAGTATTGCATGGCCAGCGTGTGTGCGCCGGCCAGCATCGCCTCCAGGCCGGCGGCCAGCTCCTGCCAACTGGAGTAGAGTCCCTTGGCGCCGGGCAGCACGTCCAGCCGCCCCTGCTCAATGCGATGGACCAGCTTGCGCGGTTCGCCTGTGGCGGGCACAAAGTAGTACCAGCGGCGGGTGATGTGCGCCTTTTCGTCCAGGCCCAGAATACGCTGGGCGATGGGGTCGCGGTGATGGTGGTCGTAGAAGAGCCAGCCGTCAAAGCCGGCCTCGCGGATGGCGGCTTGAATCGCTTGAAGGTCCATACCGGCCATGATACGCGAGCCGGGCGGGCGCTGAAATCAACCTCGTGCCATAGTCCTGGTTACCGAGATCACGCTGATGTCGTCTTGCTGACCGAAGCGCTGCGCCGCGCTGGCTAATTCGGCTGCGGAGGGCTGCGATTGCAGCAGTTCGTGAACGCGCTCGAAGCCGAAGAGCTGGCCGTCGGCATCCCTGGCCTCGGCGATGCCGTCGGAGAGCAGCAGCAGCCGGTCGCCCTCGGCCAGCTTGAAGTTCATCACGGAGAAGACTGCCCCCGGCAGCATTCCCAGCGGCAGCGCGCCTTCCATCGCCAGCGGCTCGCCGTTCAGGTAAGGCGGCAGATGGCCAGCGTTGGCAAGCGTAACTGCTCCGTCGGCATTAATCCGCAAAGCCAGACAGGTGGCCTGAGCGTCGCCGCGTCCCAACAGCCTTCGATTCAGAGTCCCCAATAGGTATTCCGGATCGGCGCTAGTCTCTACAGCAGTGCGAATGGCCCCCACCAGCAGCGCCACCAGCATGCCGGACCGCAAGCCTTTGCCAGCCACGTCGCCGGCGACGATCAGCAGGCTGCCGTCTGTCGGATGAGGAATGATCTGGAAGAAATCGCCGCCGACTTCGAGCGCGGGGCGGTATTCGCTCTCTATTTCTAGCCCCGGCAGCGTCATCCGCGCCGGAGGCAGAATCACTTGCTGCACCTCCTGGGCCTGCTTCACGTCCAGCGCCATGCGCCGCTGATTTCGAAGCGAGATGACCAGCCTGCGCAAGAGCAGCAGCACCAGGGCCGCAACCAGTAGAAGGCCGGCGATGTCCCCTAGGTTAACCTGCGCCCCAAACGGAAACCACATCATCTGGATGTGCAGCACCGCAAGCTCGGTAGTGAACCGCGAGATGCCGGAGAGAATGATGGCGGGCAGAACTATCCAGCCTTCCACTCCGCGCAGCCGGATTCCCTGATAGACAATCCACAACATAATCGCCACAAACGCCAGCCGGACTACCAGGGAGACGATGTGAAAAGCGGCGCTGACCGGATGGGGTACGACAGTGAAGAAGTAGTCCTCGCCCAAGGCATTGGAGACAGCCAGCAGCACAGCCAGTGCTATCGTAGCGCGGGGCAGCCAGGCCGGGCGGCGCAGCCCAAACCAAACCCACCACACCATCACCCATCCTGCGCGGCTCAGGGGATTCAGGAAGGCGTCGGTGATTAGGTTGTCGGATATTCCGCCGATCAATTGAAACCATACCCCGACAATCGTCAAGCAGGAACCCGCCACCGCCGCCACATAGACCGCGCCTATCCATAGGTAGACGCGGTCGGAGCGGTCAAAGAAGGCCAGGCTGAAGGCGACCAGGGCGAGCAGTAGAAAGACGGCCAGCTCGATGGGGGCGGTGGCGTAGGCGCGGATCAGCTCCAGCCATTGGGATTGATAGCTGCCGGCCACCGTTCCCGCGTCACCCAAAAGAGGAGCGGTGTGGATGCCGCCGACGTCGGGTGCTTGCGTCAGAGAGGTAGGTTCCATCCAGAAGCGTAAGGCCAGCACCACGGTGGCCGGTGCTTGCATCGCCAAGCCTTCCTTCGATTTCTCCGGCCTGTTGATAATCCCCGGCGGCAGCGAAAACATCATGGGCTGCGCATAGTAGACGACTGGATGGCTGCTTGAAAAATCGCCGAAGCTGCCCAGCCGGGTTCCGTTGGCAAAGAGTTCGTAGGCGTCGTCCACGTCAGAGGGACCGGTGAGGGCCAGGCGCTGGCCGGGACGGTCTTCGACGCGGATATGAATGCGGTACCAGGCATAGCCCCAGTAGCCGGGATGGCCTTTGGCCGTCCAGCCCGGCGTGTATCCTGAGACTCCGATCGTCGGGTCGGTCGCGCCTTCCTTGGGCGTCAGGTCTACGTCTTCCCATTTGGAGTCGTCGAAGCCCGGCTCGGCCCATAGCGGCTGATGGGTTGCCGGGTCAAGCGGCGAGTCGCCCACAGTGAACTTCCACGGCCCGTAGAGCCGCGCGGCGGATTGGCCGATAGTGATGCTGGTGGTGTTGCCGGGCGGCATCGGCGCAGTCTGGGCTTGTGTCCAAACGAAAGAGCCGGTGCAGAGAAGAAGCAGGACAAGAAAGCGTAAGCGCTGGATCACAGCAGAACCCTCACCTTTCGAGTAATCCGCAATACCCGGGGGCCCCATCTGTGCGACAAATGTTGTCGCACAGATGGGAAACAATGAATTCCACTCCGCGGCTGGCCAAAGTTATGCCCAAAAGGCTCTGCTTCGATGCAGAGCTTTTTCGCGCGGAGGTGTACACAATTACGCCCGATTACAGCGCCGCCAGCGCGTCGACCTGGGTGGGGAAGAGGCCGGCGTACTTGGTGATGCCCACCATCGTAAAGACTTTGGTGAAGTGCGCCGAGAGGCCGAAGGCGTAGACCTTCTGGTCGCAGTTCGAGGCCTCGATCATCATCTGGATCACCAGCGCGATGCCGCTTGAATTGATGTAATCCACCTTGCTGAAGTCCAGCAGAACCAGCCTGGAGGTCTCCTTGGGCAGCGCCTGGTAGGTGCCCAGAACCGCATCCTTCGAGGTGCTGGCGATGTCGCCCTCGAAGCGCAGGACGGCGACCGCATGCCCGGCCGGGGAAGTAAGCTGTTCAACGCGCGCTTTGGTTTCGCTCTGCACGATCCATCGTCTCCATATTCTTTTGGGTTATTCCGCGTCCTTATCCAGCCGGATGACCAGCCGGACATAACTGCTGTTGCCGTCGGCGCCGACGACCCACTCGGCTTCGTCCACCAGCGCCTGGATGAGAAACATTCCCATGCCGCGCGGGCCTTCGTCGCCGTGCATCTTGCGGTCGATGTCGGGCTTGCTGACAAGGCCCGGCTTCCGGTTCATGCCCTTGCCGTCGTCGATGACCTTGACCTCCAGCGAGTTGGCGTTCACCGACAGCACCACGCCCACGCTGAGCTTTTCGTTCAGCCGGTTGCCATGCTCGATGGCGTTGATGCAGGCCTCGGCGACGGCCGTCTTCAGGTCTTCGATGCGGTCCTCGCGGAAGCACATCAGCTTGGCCACCGCCGCCGCGGTACTCATGGCCACCTTCTCGAAGCCCATGCGCGAGGGCAGCCGGACTTCAACAGTGGTGGGCTTGGATATCGTGATGGTATCGACTTCGCTCATGCCGGCATCTCCATCACGCCCGTTTCGCGGCAAAGCGCCAGTGCGGTCATGTCGTCTCCCTGCGGCCCGCCTTCTGAGAAAGCCTCGATGGCGGCCCATAATGCATCGAGAATACCATCGGCCTTCGCCGCCTGGCACCTTAAAAATGCATCGAGAAGCCGTTCGGGACCAAACTCCTCATCCCCCTTGAAGACCTCCGTCAGCCCATCCGTATAAAACAGCAGCCGCGTTCCCGGCAAAAAATCGCAGCGCTCACTCGCGTAGCGCATCCCCGGCAGCAGTCCCAGCGGCGTGCCCGCGGCCTCAAAAAGGCGCGGCTCCGCGCCGGGCTGCGCCAGAAAGCCCGGATTGTGGCCCGCATTCACCACCTCGATCTCGCCTGCCTCCGCATGCAGGCGGAGGAAGATGGCCGTAACATAGCGGCGGCGCGCCTCTTCGCCCTCGGCCCAATGGTGCTGATTCATGCGCGCGGCCAACTCGTCCAGGGGCGGTCCATCAGCGGCCATCGCGCGAAAGGCCGAGCGAAAGCTGGTGGACATGATCGCCGAAGCCATTCCCTTGCCTGCCACATCGGCCACTGCCATCAGCAGGCTGCCGTTCGGCTGGGCCACAATGTCCAGGTAGTCGCCGCCCACCTCGTAGCAGGTATCGGAACGGAAGGCCAGCGAGTAGCCGGCGATCGCGGGAAGTTTGTGCGGCAGCAGCGAGCGCTGAATGGCGCGGGCCGCGTCCATATCCTGCTGTACGCGGGCAAACTCGACGTTGCGCTTGTGGTTGCGGGCGTTTTCCAGCGCCACGGCGGCCTGCAACGCCAGCCCCTCGATGAAGTCGGTCTCGTAGATCGTCAGCGCGCGCCCGCACGGAGACGCCACCACCAGTTCCGCCATGAGTTGGCCTGTGCGGTCTTCCAGCGGATAAGCCAGCGCGTCCGCCGTACCGGTACCGTCCGCGCTCGGAGCGTCGCCGTAAGCCAACCCAGCCGCGGGAAAGGCCGCGCCGGCCATCTCCAGTTCGCGCACCACGATGCGCAGCACCTGCTCCAGCACCTCTTCCTCGCGAATGGTCGAATGCACCTGCCGCGAAGCCTCCAGAAGCGCCTGCAAGCGCGCCACCTGCTGCTGCAAATCGATCGTCTCGCCATTGCCGGGAAGCAGAATTTCAGCCGCCATCGCGCCTATCCCCCGTGAAATTTCACTCTAGCATGATGAGGCTCGTGCTGGCGCGTGATTCAGCCATTGGCCATGCGGCGAAGATCCCTGGTCTCCAGGATCCGCTTCTCATAGCCCCGCCGCGCCACAGCCAGCATGGCCTGGCCGATCTCACGCGTTGATAGAACCTGATTCGGCAGTGCCCAATGCAGCAGCGGCAGCAGAGGCTTCATGAGTTTGTACATCACTCGATAGGCGGGCGTCTTCGATTGAATCCCATCCAGCGGCTCAATCAGGCCGGGACGAAACATGAACGCCTTGAGCGGCAGTTGAAGCAGGGCATTCTCCGTCCGGCCCTTGACGCGCGCCCACATCACGCGTCCCCGCTCCGTGCTGTCGGTTCCCGCGCCGGAGACGTAGATGAAGGTCATCCCCGGATTGAGCCGGCTGAGCGTCTGGGCGGCGGCCAGCGTGAGTCCATAGGTGATGCGCTCGTAGTCGGCCTCCTTCATGCCGGCGGCCGACACGCCGAGCGAAAAGAAGCATGCATCGAAGCCAACAAAATCGGTCTTAACCGCCGCAAGATCGCCGATGTCAGCGCAGAGAATCTCGCTCAGCTTCGGGTCACGCATCCCGGTTGCTCCGCGGCCGACTGTTGCCACCAGTTCCACATCCGGGGCGCGCAGGCACTCGCGCAGAACCCCTTGCCCCACCATACCCGTCGCGCCAAAGATCAACACTTTCATAGCGTCCCTCTTCTCTATTTACCCATGCTCGATGCAAGTATAATCCCGGCAGTTTCTTCCGGAGATGAAAAGCAGTTTCGCAGCCGTGTAATCCGCAGCTTTGGCAATGAATAATTTCACCGAGAATTCTTCAAATTCCGCCGCCGGTTGCTAGAGTTAATATTGCCATTGCAACACGGAACGGAATAGTTTATTGACATGCGGAAGATGAATTGCAAACGAACCATTGCGGCGCTGATCGCGCTTGGCACGATTGAAATCTGCGCGGCGCAACAGCAGGCTCCATTGCCGGATGTAACCATCGCGCCGAAGTCGAGCGCACTGGTGAGCGCGCAAATCATCGACCCGGCCGCGGAGCCGGCGATTACGCAGGCTGAAAAACTGCGGCTGATCCGTGACAAGATCAAGTACGTCTTTGTGCTCTTCCAGGAGAACCGTTCTTTTGATTTTTATTTTGGCAGCTATCCCGGCGCGGATGGAATCTATGCGGGACCGGATGGCCCCTACCAATATCGCCAGGTGCCGGGATTCACGCAACTGATCGTGAACACCGACGGAAGCCTGGGAGTGATTTCACCCTTCCGGATTCCGGCAACAATCATCGATGCAAAGGGCAAGACCGTGCCGCTCTATCCGGCGGACATCGCCTCGGTGAATCACTCGCATACGGCCATTGCGCGCAAGATTGCGCTGGACTCGAACGGCGTGGCGCAAAACTCGGAGTACGCGCTGACCGAAGAGGGCGTGACGATGAAGGACGGAATGCCATCGAAGGCGCCGACCCTCGAACGCAAGCAGTTCGGCGAGCTGGTGATGGCTCATGTGGACTGCGACACGGCGCCGTTTCTCTGGCGCTACGCGGACCGCTTCACGCTCTTCGACCACTTCATGGACACCATCATCGGCCCATCGACGCCCAATGCGATTGCGATGATCAGCGGGCAGGGCGGCGAGACGCAATGGATGCTGCATCCGGATCAAGCGGCGACAGGCGGTCAAGGCAAGGACGCGGTGGTGCCGATGATTGCCGACCCTGCTCCATATTGGGGATCGGCGCTGGACACGGCAGACAAGCTCAATCAGCCGCAAGCTGTGCCGCCTTCAAATAACATTTCGAAGAATCTGACCTTCGCCAGCCTGCCGCTCTCCTTCATGGGCAGCGACATCGAGCAAATCACGGCGGCCGATTACGATCCCGACTTCGATCTGCCCGATGTGCAGCAGGACATTGAGAAGATTGCGGGCCGCGGGGTAAAAGCCGTGGACTGGGCATGGTATCAGCAAGGCTACAACCATGAGATCAACGATGCCTCGTGGAAGGCTTCGCACGAGGGCTACATTGCGCATCACAACGCGCCGCAGTACTTCGGCTATGTGGCCAACAACCCGCAGACCAGCACGCACCTGCATGGGTTGAGCGAGTTCTTCGACGCGATTGCGAAGAAGCAGTTGCCTGAGTCCGGCGTCTTCTATGTGCGTGGCGGCTATGGCAATATTCGCGGATGGAAGCCGCAGGACCCCAACCCAAAGCTGACGGAGGTGTTCAGCGGCAACGACGATCATCCCGGCTACTCGGACACGCAGATCAGCGAAGGGCTGCTGGCCGAGGAGATCAACGCCATCGCGGCCAGTCCGTATTGGAGCGAGAGCGCGATCATCATTACCTACGACGAGTCGGACGGGCTCTACGATCATGCGCAGCCGCGCGTGCGCTCCCATGACGCGAATGGGCTGCCTCTGGAGCAGGGGCCGCGCATTCCGGCAATTGTGATTTCGCCCTACGCGGTGGCGCATGGCGTCTCGCACGTGCCCTCGGAGCACAGCTCGATAATCAAATTTGTGGACGATCTGTTTAATCTGATTCCGCTGGCCGACCTGCCGGACGAGATGCGCGCGCGGCAGATTGGCGCGGATAAATTCGGCCAGCCGAACCTTGGCCCGTCGGACGACAAGGTGGAGGGCGTGGGCGACATGAGCTCGGCCTTCGATGCGCTGCGGCTGATGGGCAAGCGCGCGCCGCTGAGCGCGGAGTATGCGACAATTCCCGCGGCGGAGATCGCGCATTTTCCTCACGCGAATGGCGCGGGTTGCAAGCAATTGGAGATCACGCCGACCGATTGGGCGCTTCCCAATCCCCTGCCGGCGGACTTCAATCCGCGGCCCGACACTACGCCGGGTGTGCCCACGGCGGGCGGATGGACACCATAATGCGAGTCAGGGCAGCTTTCCCAACATTGGCGATCTTAGCCTGCTCCATTGCGTGCGCGGAAAGCAATTCACCAACATTGGCTCGCGTGCGCGCGGCGGGTGTGCTGCGCTGCGGCATCGATCAGGAGCAAGCGGAGTATTCGACCTCGGACGATCACGGCAATCGCGAGGCCTTCGACGCGGATCTCTGCCGTGCGGTAGCCGTGGCTGTGCTGGGAAAAGATGCGCTGGTGCGCGTGACGCATTATCCGGACGACCGCACAGCGATGAACGGACTCAGCGCGGGCGTAGTGGAGATGGTGGCCACACTCTCCGATGACTTCACTCATACTGTCGGGACGCATCTGAGATTCACGCAGCCGGTACTCTGGGATGGCGTTGGATTTCTTGTTCCGGATCGAAGTCCGGTGGAGCGTGCGCGGCAGTTGAGCGGAAAGAAGATTTGTTTGCTTGCTGAGACCACGGTGGAAGAGAGCGTGCGCGCCTGGTTTGCGCGCGAGCATCTGGAGTTTGTACCCTTTCCCTTTCAGGAAGAAGGCGAGATGCAGGCGGCCTACTCGACCGGCAACTGCGGCGCGCTGGTCGGCGACCGAACGCGCCTGGCCGGGACGCGCGCGGAATTGACGCGGCGCAGAATGCAGATGCGGTTGCTGCCGGAGTGCATTTCGAAGGATCCGCTGGCGGCGGCGGTGCGCGAGGATGATGCGCAGTGGGAGACGCTGGTGAATTGGGTAATGGAGGCGCTCATTCAAGCTGAAGAGAGCGGCGTGACACAGGCCAACGTGAAGGCTATGCGCGGGCGCGCTGACAGCGATCCTGTGCTGCGCTTTTTGTTTGGCGGCTCGCGCGAGATAGGTCCCGCGCTTGGCCTAGATGACGACTGGGTGGCACGCGTGATTGCAGCCACGGGAAACTATGGCGAAATCTATGAGCGCGATCTGGGAAGCGCTTCGCCCCTCAAGCTGCCGCGCGGCGAAAACAATCTGCGCGATCATGGCGGTGCGATCACGGCCTTGCTTTTCAAGTAGCGCCGCGCTGTAGAATGAAGCGGGCAGTTTCGCGGAATTCTGGAAGAGCCGTATGAGTGCGAGTGTGAGCTTCATGGCCGTAGACCTGGGCGCATCGAGCGGCCGGGTGATGGATTGCCGCTGGGATGGAGATCGCTTCTCGCTCGACGAGGCGCACCGTTTCCCCAATGCCGGCGTGCGCGTTGGCACTGATCTCTATTGGGATGCGCTGCGCATTTGGACCGAAATCCAGAACGGCCTCAGGAAATGGAATGCGCTTCACGACGAGCTTCCCGCCGGAATCGGCATTGATGCCTGGGGCGTCGACTACTGCCTGCTCGATGAGCGCGACCGGCTGCTCGGCAATCCCCATCATTATCGCGACGCCCGCACGAATGGTGTGCCTGCCGCGGTGAGTTCGGCGATGAGCAGCCGCGATCTCTTCCGCGCCACCGGCGTGCAGACGATGGAGATCAACACCGTTTTTCAACTGGCCTCGATGGCGATTCATCACGATCGCCGGCTGATTCACGCTTGCTCGCTGCTGATGATTCCGGATTTCTTTCAATTTTTGCTCTGCGGTAAAAAGCGCGCGGAGTTCACCGAGGCCACGACCACGCAGCTTTTTGATCTGCGCGCGTGCTGCTGGTCGCAGGAAACTCTTCAGCGGCTCGAACTGCCCGACTGCATTTTTCAGGAAATTGTGTTGCCGGGCACAAAACTCGGTGAACTTCTGCCGGAGATTCAGTTCGAGTGCGGCTTTACGGGAGGCATTCCCTGCATCGCCGTAGCTTCGCACGACACGGCCAGCGCGGTGGCGGCCATCCCCGAGATGAACGAGTCCAGCGCCTTTCTGAGCAGCGGAACCTGGAGCCTGATGGGCGTGGCTGTGGATGAGCCCAACCTGAGCGACGAGGCCTTTCATGCGGGCTTCACCAATGAGGGCGCGGCCAGCGGCGGAGTCCTGCTGATGAAAAACATGACCGGACTCTGGATTCTGCAAGAGTGTCTGCGCGTGTGGGAGGCAGCGGGCAACCGCTTCACGTGGACGGAACTCGAAGAGGCAGCCGCCAGCGCGCCCGCCTTCCGCTTCTTCATCGATCCATCGGCCAGCGCTTTTCAGTCTCCCGCCAATATGTGCGCCGCCATTGCGCTTTCTTGCGCGGAGAGCAAACAGCCCGTGCCGCAGTGTCCCGGCGAATTTGCGCGCTGTGTTTTTGAGAGCCTGAGTTTTGCGTATCGCGAAACACTCGATGAGCTGGAGCGCATTACGGGCCGCGCTCTCCGCAAGATTCGTGTCGCCGGCGGCGGCTGCCTCAACCAGTTCCTCTGCCAGATGACTGCCGATGCGTGTGGACGCGAGGTGATCGCGGGTCCGGTCGAGGCGGCCGCTCTGGGCAACGCGATGACGCAGGCCATGGCCACCGGCCACCTGAGTAGTCTTGCCGAAGGCCGCGCCGCCCTCAAGCAATCCATCGAGCTTCGAACGTATGAGCCAGTGCGCGCGGATGAATGGCGGCAGGCGTTTGAGCGTTACAAATCCGTGGT
Source organism: uncultured Occallatibacter sp. (assembly GCA_964595845.1). Lineage (GTDB taxonomy): Bacteria > Acidobacteriota > Terriglobia > Terriglobales > Acidobacteriaceae > Telmatobacter. Next base: position 19,038 of record CAZQRX010000001.1, read on the forward strand.
TGCGCTCGGGCGGAATTCGGCGTCTGCATACATGCAGACGTGAGAGATAAAATTGGGTAACAGTCTGGAAACAGCGAGGACAAAAAAATGGCAACGTACGCAATTCCTGAAGTGACGACTCCCGCGCCCGTCGCGTCGAACGAAGTTCTTCTAGTGGCAAGCGGCGATCTGCGCCAGTCCGCCAATGAAGTCTGCTGGCCCGCGCAGGCCGGCCTGGAGAATCAATTAGCAGCAGCCTTTCTCGAAGAGGGCATCACGCTGCGCCGCGCCCACCCGGTCGATCCCGCATTGAAGCACGGCTTCATTCACTCGCAGCGCATGGGCATGCAGGTCTTCGAACAGATCCATCCCGATGCGCCTATTGTTGTGGCCGAGGCAGTGTGGCAGTACAGCGCCCACGTGCTCGCTGGACTTCTCTCGCATCGCGGGCCTATCCTCACGGTGGCCAACTGGTCCGGCCAGTGGCCGGGCCTGGTGGGCATGTTGAATCTGAACGGCTGCCTGCGCAAGGCGGGCGTGCCCTTCACCACTCTGTGGAGCAAGGACTTCAGCGATCCGCTCTTCAAGCGCGGCCTGCGGGAATGGATCGCGAAGAAGTCGTTCGTGCACGACACGTCGCACGTACATGAGTTCGATCCGGCCCATGTGGATGAGACCGAACGCACTCTGGGCGCGGCGCTGGCCAGCGAGCTGATTAGCAGGAAGGCGCTGCTCGGCGTTTTTGACGAGGGCTGCATGGGCATGATGAATGCCATCATCGAAGACTCGCTGATGAATCCGGCGGGGTTTTATAAGGAGCGTCTTAGCCAATCGGCGCTCTATGCGGCGATGCGCGAGGTGACCGCGCAGGAAGCACAGCAGATTCGCGACTGGCTTGATGCGCGCGGAGTTCGTTTTGAAACCGGCGCGGACGAAGCTAACGATCTGACCGACGCGCAGATTCTCGATCAGTGCCGCATGTACATTGCCGCTTTGCGCATCGCCGATGAGTTCGGCTGCGACGCCATCGGCATTCAATATCAGCAGGGCCTGAAAGACCTGGTTCCCGCATCCGATCTCGCCGAGGGCCTGTTAAACAATGTTGATCGTCCGCCCGCCTATAGCCGCGATGGCCGAGAACTCTACGCCGGCCGGGCGCTGCCGCACTTCAACGAAGTGGACGAGTGCGTGGGCGTCGATGCGGTGGTGACCAATCGCGTCTGGACTGCGATGGGCCTTGATCCGGCGACGACGCTGCACGATGTCCGCTGGGGCGAGCGGTACACCGCCGACGGCTTCGACGAGTTCGTCTGGCTCTTCCAGATCTCAGGCGCCGTGCCCGCTTCGCATCTGGCCGGAGGCTATCGCGGCGCCGTCAGCAAGCGCCAACCGCCGATGTACTTCCGTCTCGGTGGCGGAACGCTGACCGGAGTCTGCAAGCCCGGTGAAGTGGTCTGGAGCCGCGTCTTCGTTGAGAATGGCAGCCTCAAGGTTGATCTGGGCCGCGCCACGGCGATCTCTTTGTCGGAAGCGGAGACCCATCGCCGCTGGGCCGAGGTCACTGCACAGTGGCCCGTGATGCACGTGGTGCTGCATGGCGTCGATCAAAATCAGTTCATGGCGCGGCACCCTTCCAACCATGTAAACGTCGCCTATGCGCCCTCAGCCGAAGAGGCCGACCACGCATTGGCCGCAAAGGCAACCATGTTCCACGCGATGGGGCTGGAGGTTCATCTCTGCGGAGTGGAGTTGTAACGCAGTATCAGAGGCTGTTGAGGCGCGTCAGTCCCTGGCGGGCGAGGTCCGCGATGGCGCGCGCGAGCGTGACCGAGGCGTTCAGCGATTCAGGGCGCTCCAGGCGAACATTGATCTTAATAGCAAATTCACGGAAGAAGATGTCGATGTCGTAAAGAATCTCAACGTGATCGCAGAGAAAGCCGATGGGCTGGAACAAGACCGTCTTTGCGCCTGATGCGGCGATGGATTCCAGCGTCTGCTCGACCGTGGGGCCGAGCCATGGTCCTCCGCTCGCTCCCTGGCTTTGGAAGGCGAAGCGCCACTGTGGAATCTCCGGCACACGCGAGGCCACCAGCTCCGCGGTGCGTCGGGCCTCGTCGGCATAGGGGTCGGCGGGTTGGCCTTCAGAAACCTGAATGGTGCGAACAGGGACGCTATGCGCGGTGAAGAGGACTGGGACCGGCGCGCCGGTCTCGTCGCTGAGCTTGTTCCAGGCGGGGCGGAGGCGCTCGGCAAAGGCTTCGATGAGGAGCGGATGATCGGCCCAGCTCTCGGTGAAGTCGATACGCAGGCCGGAAGTCTCGACTGCGCGCCGATAGAGACCGACGCTGGTGCGCGAATTCTGCGGAGCGAGGCAGAGGACCGCGGCATCTTCCACTCCGTCGTCGCGCATTCTGCTGACAACGTCAGCAATGTAAGGATGCCAATTGCGCATGGCCACATAGACCGGGACGCGCTCTCCAACTGCGGCTAACTCCGCTTCGACCAGCCGGCCTTGCTCCTGCGTGATTTCGGTGAGAGGGCTGCGGCCGATCAGCGCGTAGCGGCGCTGAATCTCCTCTACGACCTCGCGTGGGAGCTGCCGTCCGCCCGTCACGTTGCGCAGGTATTCGGGAATCTGCTCGATGGTATCGGGCGAGCCATGGGCTAGCAGGAGGACGGCTTGTTTACCCATGCGCGGTCTCCAGCCGGAATTCTTTCACCATGCGTACGACGGCTTGCACGTTCTCGACCGGTGTGCCCGGCACGATGCCGTGGCCGAGGTTGAAGATGTGACCGGGACGGCCGTTGGCGGCGCGCAGAATTTCATGAACGCGCTGTTGCAAGACTTCGAGCGGCGCGAAGAGCGTGATGGGATCGAGGTTGCCTTGGACCGCATGGCCGTGGCCGACGGCGCGCCAGCCTTCGTCGAGCGGCTGCCGCCAGTCGAGGCCGATTACGTCCGCGCCGGTTGCGGCCATCTGCGTGAGCAGCCCAGCGGTCTCGACACCGAAGTAAATCACCGGCACGCCCATCTGCTGGATAGAATGCACAAGGCGCTGGGAGGCTTCGAAAGCATACTCGCGATAATCGGCCAGGCCGAGCGAGCCGACCCAACTGTCGAAGATCTGGATGACGTCCGCGCCGGCATCCACTTGCAGGCGGCAATACTCCGTCAGCACCACGACGATCTTGTCCAAAAGGCTGCGCCACGCAGTGGTGTCCGAGTACATCATCCGCTTGGTGTGGATGTAATTGCGCGAGCCGCCGCCCTCGATCATGTAGCTGGCCAGAGTGTAAGGCGCGCCGCAGAAGCCGATGACGCCCAGGGGGTTGCGGAAGTGCGCGGCGACCTTTTCGATGGCGCGCGCGACGTAGGCCAGTTCGGCGGCGCGATCGGTGCGCAGGGCGCGAACATCGTCGGCGGTGCGGACCGGATGATGCACCACCGGCCCCTCCCCGGCCTGAAAATCGAAGTCCAGGCCCATCGGCTCCAGCGGCAAGAGCAGGTCGGCGAAGATGATGGCCGCGTCCACGCCCAGCTTTTCCGCTGCGGTGATGGTGACCTCGGCGGCCAACTCCGGCTGTTTGCAGATTTCCAGTAGCGTGTGGTGCTTGCGGATCTCGCGGTACTCCTGCATATAGCGGCCGGCCTGGCGGAGAAACCAGACGGGCGTGCGGTCGACCGGCTGGCGCAGGCAGGCGCGGAGGAAGCGGCTGCCGCCAAGAGTGTTTGCGGGGGTGGTTTCGGCGGCTTCGGTGGTTGGAATAGTTGGATGCATACACGTTGATTCTAGCGGGTAGAGGGACCGCATTTTTCCAATACCCTTCAGTCGCCGTTTTTGCAGAGGACCGCACACATAAAAATCGGCCCCCGTTATGAGCGGGGGCCAGTTGCCTTGGTTCTCTCGTTATCGAGAGCTTGATTGGCGGCCGGAAGGCTGGGAGCCTCCGGTGCGGATAGGAGCCTCGGGGGCGGGGCTGCGGGTTCTTAGGGCCGCTCCGCGCCGGTCAAGGAGGCCGCATCATGGGGAGATGCGACTTCCCGGGCCGCCAAACTGTTTTCCATCAACCGGATGCTGACGCTGCTCGTCTTTGCGGGCTTGGTCTCTTCCGCGCCGGCGGGTGCATTGCCCAGGGCTACGGCGTGCAAACGGTAGACGGGAATCTGATCTTCAGTGACGAGGTAGCGCTTGACCGCCTCGGCCAGGCGTCCTGAACTTTGGATGCCGGCGGTGCTGGCCTGAGGCGAATGGCCCTCAATCTCCAGCACGTAGCCTTGATGGCCAGCCAGGTTGGCGGCGAAGGCGTCCAATTGCTTGCGGGCCGCGGCCGACAGAATCGGCTGACCGTGGCGAAACGCCACGTCGAGCTGATTTGCCTGGTGATACTGGTCCAGGCCGGAGACGGTTGTATTCAACTGGTCCACATGGCCGTTCGCGCCCAGCGCTGTGGCATTGGCTCTTTGCGCCAGACTGCCGGCTTCGCCGGCTGTCTGGTTGGCCGCGTCCGCGGTGGACTGAGCCTTGCGGATGCCCGCTTGCGCCCTGCCGTCCACGTCCTTGATGTCGCGCCCGTTTTTGGCGTTGACTTCATCCAACTCATTGAGTTCGCCCTTGATAGGTTCCACCCGGTTATTGACCCATTTCTTGCGCGCAAAGGGATTGACCCGGCCCCAGAAGCCCTCCTTGGGGGCGTTGATGGAGACCGACGGCGGTGCAATGGCGGAGGACTGCTGCTCAACCGCGGCAGGCGGAGTGTTCTGGGAGTCTGTCGTTGGCTGCCCCTGTTGCGCAAGGGCGGTAATTGCAATTGCAGATGCCAGCAAAACAAATGCAAGCTGGCGAGGGAACAAGTTCCGAGATATTGCGATGGCTTTCATCTTAATTAGACCCCCTTCAGGGTTTTTCTCCGCCAGGGTTGCACGGGGTGAGCGGTTGTGTCTGCTCGCTTTTATAGAGAGCAAGGCGCGCGCCAAACCTGGCGGCTGGACATGAAAATCTGGATTTGCTTTGGATTGTATGACTTGGCGCGCGACTGCTGCATGGGGCGGCGACAAAGAAGAGTTGGATGCGGCAAGCCGGGTGTGTAAATTTTGCCGATAGGGTAGTTTCTACCGAGTAAAATCGTTTCCCGCTACCGGGCTTCGGCTATTCACTTCGGCGCAGAAAATCATACATGTAAGCCACTTCCGGAAGATCAATTCGCGCGCCCCTGGCGGTTGGAGCGTCGGCAACGAAGGCGCTCTGTACGAACGGGAAGGACAGCGGGTCTTCCACTCGATCCGTATTCCATCCCAGAAGCAATCTTCCGCCCGGCTTCAGGATGCAGCCCATCGCCTTCAAAGCAGCCAACTGGGATGGGCGAGTGTCCACGCCAAACCCGAAGACACCATTGCAGAGCACGCTATCGAAGGATCCGGCGGCGATCAGCCGGTCAATGCAGGTGAGATCCCAGGTGAAATGTCGGCCTGCTTCTCCCCATTTGGCGTGGGAAATTTCAATATCGGTTGTCCAGCATTCTCCGCCGCAGCGGGCCAACAGAGAGCCATATTCCTTGGTATAACGCCGGCAACCTATCCAGAGAATGCGCCCTCCGAGCGCCGCATACGCCGGAAGTATCTCTTTCACCAGCAGGATGCGGCCAGGATTCCTCTTGACCCGGCGGGCGTTCCGAACGTCCTTCGCCCATAGGTAAATCCGACGGGGTACTACCTTTCTTGCTATCGGGGTAACGACGGATTGCAGGATGTTCATGGGCATTTCGTCTCAAAAAACGGCAATAGGTTTGCCGCAGCGTGATGGTGAGAGAGGTCTATTTCGATTCGACGTGGAGGATGCGAATCTCCGGGTAGGCGCCGTCCCAGTCGGGCGAAACCGCATCGAAGATGATCCGGAAGTCGTGCCCGTCACCTGGTTTGAGCGGAGCCGCGGAGACCGGCTCAACGTCTATATACGGCTCGCGCACACGGATCAACTTGAGGGACTTGGTCTCATTCTGGGCTACTTCGTGGGCGAAATCGCGGAAGAGCACCTGCACAGTAACGGCGGTGACGGTGCGGGCGCCGGTGTTGGCGATATGGCCATCCAGGTAAGTGACCTTGCCTCCGGCCAAATTGGCGGATTCGCTCATGGCCAGGCTTGTCAGCGCGAGGCTGCCCGCGTAAGGGTCCTGAGGCGCGTTGACCGGCGCCACCGCGCTCTTGCCGCGGACGTCTTTCAGGCTCACCAGGATGGCGATGGCAACAATCGACAGGACAACGGCAGAGGCTACCGCCAGGGGCAGCCAGTTACGCTCTTCCTTCTCATGGATCGTGACGACTTCGGGCGGAGTACTCACGAGCGAGATTTTACACCCGCGAGATGAGAAATTTCCCAACTTCATGTATTGAGGAATAATGTAGAGCGCAGAGACTTGATGGATCGACCGGTCCGCAGGCGGATATTTGCGGGCAGGAGGAGACAATGCAAGACGAAACGAAGAAGTATCAACAGTCCGATTACATATTCAAGGCCAGGTCGGCAGCCGAAGACTGCCTCGAAATTGCCAAGATCCACCACCGCGAGGCCAAACAACTGTTTGATAACGCGAGCAGGGCAGAGGCCGAGGGCAGATTGGAAGAGGCCAAATTGCTGAAGGACCTGGCGGTGGCGCGGGAAGCGACAGCCGCTGAGTTTGAGAGCACGGCCCGGGGCGAGAGCAGCGATCCGATTGTGGCCGAAATCCTGGATTGGCAGGAAGATCTGAACGAAGGTTATATCCCCTATGCTCCGACTTTTGTCACCGGAGATGAACCGGCCCCCGAGCAATTGATCGAGGAGCTGAGAAAGCCCGAGCCGGGACTCGTCGCTCGCGCCGTGGCTTGGGTGGGGGGCTTGTTCACGTGATGTGCTGGCTGCGCCCTTGCCGCACAGCCGATGATCCTCACATCACATCCCCGGCGGCCCCTGCACCAACCCGATCAGGTTGCCTTCGGGATCGAGGAAGCCGGCGACGATGCCGCCATCGGGGATGGGGTTTGGCCCAAAGGCCTTCTTTCCGCCTTTACTTTCAATCAGTTCGAGCGCCGCGCTGACATCCTCAACCGCGACATAAAACGTTACATGTCCGCTGTGTTGCTCACGGGCGCCGATGCCGCCGTTGATACCCGTGCCGGGCTTGACCAGCGAATACCAGTCCTCGATCGGGTCGATCTCCCATTGGAATACGCCCTTGTAAAACTCTTCCAACAGCGTCTTGTCACGACCGAGAATCTCGAAATGAACAACAGGATGGGTTTGGGGCATGGTTGGAACCTCCTCTTGAGTCCGTTATGAGCCTCACTCTACACGCTCCCTTCCGGCAAAATCCAATGAAAAAGCGTCTCTTAAAATTATTTTCAAAATCTTCTTGACAACTATTGCGGATTGCGATATACCTATTGCATATTGCGATGGAGAGGTGAAATGATCTGCATCTCCATCGCGGACGGGATGGGAACGGGCCGGATTGGGTTCGTTGTTTCCCACCCTAGTTCACCCCAACGACAAAGACCTGTCGTTGGGGACCCCGAAGCCGCAACAACAAGAACGAGGCGAGGGTGGGGCACGCTGGAACTGATCGCTGATCCCTGATCCTTGACCACTGGAACTTATGAAGCTGGGCGAAAAAATCCGTTATCTGCGCGAGGTGGAGGGCAGCCTGCGCGGCCTGGACCGGGCGATGAGCCAGCAGGAGATGGTGCGCGACCTGGCGGCCGAGACCGGCTCGAAGCTAAGCCAAAGCTACCTTTCGCAGATTGAAAGCGGCGCGCGGCCGCACATGACCAACACCACGCGGCAGCTACTGGCCCGCTTCTTCAAGGTGCATCCGGGCTACCTGGTGGACGACCCTGAGGGCTACTCGCCGGAGCTGCAAAGCGAACTGCGCCCCCTGGAAGACAAGCTGGACCTATGGCTGGTGGCGGGCGCCGAGCGCTTCCGCCGCGACCCGGAGTTGATGAAGGCGCTGCTGACCCTGGCCCGCCACGAGCACTCGCGGGAGTGCCTGCTGCTTCTCGAAGCGATCCTGGAGACGCCGGGGCTGATGCCGCGGCTGACCGAAGTCCTGCGGCCGAGAAACAGAGATCAGAAAGATACGGAGCTGGCGGCGGTCCAATCGCGGAAACAAGGGTTCAAAGCAAATGGCAGGAAAGGCGAGGCGTAACGATGCACTGGGAGACTTTTTATTTCGTTTGCTTTCTCGTAGGGCTCTTTCTTAGCGCGTTTTCGCTGCTGGGCTGCATGGGACACTTCGGCGGGCACGTTCACGTGCCGCATATGCCGCACGCCACGCATCTGCCCAGCGCCGGCCACCTGTCACACGCGGCGTCGCACGGTGCAACGGGGTTGAGAGCGGGGCAGACAACAGCCATCATTCCCTGGTGGAATACCTTCTCGCTGATGATTTTTCTCTGCTGGTTTGGCGCGGCGGGCTATTTGCTCACCCGCTACGGCGGCTTTATTGCAGGAGTCGTGGTGGTGCTGGCCGGAGTTTGCGGCGTGGCCGGAGGAGCGATCGTCTTCTTCTTCCTGGCCAAGGTGATGCTGCCCCACGAGCACGAACTTACCGCGGACGAGACTGATGTGGTCGGCGTAGTGGGCCGGGTTTCAGCTCCGATACGGATGGGTGGAATCGGGGAGATTGTTTACGAACAACTGGGAGCGCGCCACTCGGCGCCGGCGCGCTCCGAGGACGGCGTGGCGATTCAAAAGCAGGAAGAGGTCTTCGTCGTCCGCTACGAAAAGGGAGTAGCCTACGTCCGGCGCTGGGAAGATTTGCAGGAAGAGCAGGGAACAGGGACCAGGGACTGAGGGAGTAAGAGAGGATATGAGCAACAACGGCGTACTGATCATCGATATGGCCATCCTGGTGGGGATCTTCCTGCTGGGGTTACTGGCTAAGTTGTTTCCTAAGAACGGCCGCAACACCGGCTCGAAACAGTGAACAGTGGACAGTGATTTTTTTCGGCACCTTGTGAATCGAAGATTTACCGCGGGAAGGGCGCAATGCGAAAGACTCTTGCAACTATCGGTTTGACGGTTCTGGCACTTCAGATTTGGGGCTATTGTAGCGACGTATTCGGCCCCAATCGCCTGCCGGATCGGATTCCAATCCACTTTGATATTGCCGGGCATCCCAATGGCTGGGGTTCGCCCATGTCCTTAATTTTCCTGCCCATCTTGAGCCTGGCGCTTTTTCTATTGCTCACGGCAATCGCGCGCTTACCATCGATGTTCAATTACCCGGTCGGGGTGACGGAAGCGAACCGCGACCGGTTGCAATCGCTGACGATTGACCTGCTGGCGTGGATGAGGACGGAGATCATCTGCATCTTTGCCATGGCGCAGTGGATGTCTTCCCATCTGGCGCGTCATCCGGAGCAGGCAACCTTTTCTTTCATCTATCTTGCGCCTGTGGGAGTGATTTTTGCCACGGTTGCCTGGTACATCGTGGCCATGCTACAGGCAGGGCGGATGCAAATAGCATCCCGACCCTGAACGAAAACCATCAACCACTCACCTCCCGGATGAAGGGGCCGGGATTGCAATGGATAACCAAATCATTTTGATTGTCGGACTGGGCGTACTCGCACTGATCTTCATCATGGGTCTGCTCGCCAAGATGTATCGCAAGGCTGGACCTAACGAGGCCTTGATTGTCTACGGATTCCGCGGTCCTCGCGTCATCAAGGGCCACGGCACGGTGATCTTCCCCATGGTGGAGAACTGCCGCGAACTGAGCCTGGAGCTGATGAGCTTCGATGTGGCTCCGCAACAGGACCTTTACACCAAACAGGGCGTCGCGGTGACCGTCGAGGCAGTCGCGCAGATCAAGGTGCGCAGCGACCAGGCTTCGATTCTGACCGCGGCCGAGCAGTTCCTGACCAAACCGCCGCAACAGCGCGAAGGACTGATTCGCCTGGTGATGGAAGGCCATCTGCGCGGCATCATCGGCCAGTTGACGGTGGAGCAGATCGTCAAGGAGCCGGAGATGGTGGGCGAGCGGATGCGCGCCACCTGCGCGGAAGACATGAGCAAGATGGGGCTCGAGGTGATCTCGTTCACCATCAAGGAAGTCCGCGACAAGAACGAGTACATCTCGAACATGGGCCGGCCGGATGTTGCGCGTATCAAGCGCGACGCCGATGTGGCCACCGCCGAGGCGGAGCGCGACACCGCGATTTTGCGCGCCAACGCGATGCGCGATTCCTCAGTGAACAAGGCCAAGGCCGACCAGGAGCGGGTGATCGCCGAGACCGCATCAGCCACACGCCAGGCCGAGGCACAGCGCGATCTGGACATCAAGAAGGCCGAGTACGCCGAGCAGAGCCGCCGCCAGCAGGCCACCGCCGACAAGTCCTATGAGCTGCAAACCAACGTCATGCTTCAGCAGGTGACCGCCGAACAGGTAAAGGTGCAGCAGGTGGAGCGCGAGGGGCAGATCAAGGTGCAGGAGGCGGAGATTCTGCGCAATGAAAAGCAGCTCATCGCCACCGTGCTCAAAGCCGCCGAGATCGAGCGGCAGCGCATCGAGAACATGGCAGCCGCGGAGAAGAACCGCCTGACCACCGAAGCCGAGGGCCGCGCAGCCGCGATCCGCGCGCAGGGCGAGGCCGAGGCCAGCATCATCTTACAAAAGGGAACGGCCGAAGCCAAGGCGATGAGCGTGAAGGCCGAGGCCTACCAGGAGTGGAACCAGGCCGCGGTTGTGGACAAGCTGCTCACCAACATGGCTGACGTGGTGCGCGCGATGGCCGAGCCGCTCAGCAAAGTGGACAAGATCACCATTGTCTCGACGGGAGGCGAAGACGCCGCCGGAGCGTACAAGATCACCGGCGACATGACGAGGATTGCGGCGCAGGTTCCGGCGCTCTTTGAGGCCTTGAGCGGCATGGACATCAAGCAACTGATGTCCAACGTGAAGGCCATCAAGCCGAAGGCGGGAGAGAAGCCGGAGGAAAAGTAAAGACTGGGTGCCCCATCCTTGTGGCGTTCTTGTTCTTGCCGCAAGGGTGGGATACCACGAACCAAATCATCGCTGATTGAAGAACATTCAAGACGAGGAGATTATGAAGAAAACAGTTTGTATGACCGCACTCTTGGGAATCATGATGTTGCCCTGCGCAGCCTTTGCGCAAGCCCCTGCCGCACAACCCACGACCGCGCCTGCGGCTGCGGCATCAACGGCCGTTCCTGCCGATCAACAGCCCACGAAGGAACAGCTGATCAAGCTCTTCGAACTGATGCATGTGCGCGACCAGATGGCGTCGGTGACCAAGATGATGCCCGCGCTGGTGCAGCAGCAGATGAAAACGCAAATGCAGCAGATGCAGAAAGACCATCCGGAGATGGGTATGATGTCCGAAGAAAAGCAGCAAGCCGTCGGGATAGTCATGGACAAGTACATGGCGCGGGTCTTCGACATCTACCCTTTCGACGAGATGATCTCGGATATGGCGGGCATCTATCAAAAGCATCTGTCCCGCTCCGATGTGGACGGGATGATTGCCTTTTACAGCACGCCGGCCGGGCAGCACATGGTTGCGATGACGCCGGTCATCATGCAGGAGTATATGCCTCTGGTTATGCAACGGATGCAGGAGCGGATGAAGCCCTTGACGGATGAGATGAGCAAGGAGATGGAGCAAATCGCCAAACCCGCGGCTCCGGCAGCGGATAAGCCGGCTGAGAAGTAAATGCTGGGCGCCCCACCCCTCGCCGCGTTCTTCTTTTTGCGGCCCAGGGAGGGATGCCACAACACTCGAATTGTTTTGTAACAGGGCATGGCTTCAGCCGTGCCGCACTGAGCGCATCCATGAACCGGGGCTCTAGCCCCTGAAAACAGTCTTGAGGAAGACGAGGAGAGTATGAAGAAAACAGTTTGTATTGCCGCACTCCTGGGAATGTTGATGTTGCCTTGCGCGGTCTTTACGCAGACACAGGCTGCACAACCCCCGGCCGCGGCGGTGGCACAGGATCAGACCGCTAAACAAGAAGCTGCGAAACAGGCCGCGCGATCATGGTTGGCGTTAGTGGACGCCGTCAACTACGGACAAAGCTGGCGGGAGGCCGCATCGTTCTTCCAATCAAAAGTATCGAAGGAGGATTGGGAGAAGGCTCTTCAGCAAGTCCGTGCACCGCTTGGCGTCGCCGGTAGTCGAACGCTGTTGGGGGCGCAGTATCAAACCGATCTTCCCAATACGCCGAAGGGAGAGTACGTCATCCTTCCGTACAAGACCGAGTTTGCGGGCATGGGGCCGGTTCTGGAGACGGTTATTCTAATGCTCGACAAGGATGGGAAATGGCGTGTGTCGGGGTATTTTGTGAAGCCGGCACAGTAACTCGTTGTGCCGGGCACGAGGTGACTGACAACTGACAACTGACAACTGACGGCTGAACAAACAAGGAGGTACGTCATGGCACTGCTGGAGAGAGTAAGCACATTGTTGCGCGCCAATCTGAACGACCTGATCGAGAAGGCCGAGGATCCGGAGCGGATGTTGAAACAGATCGTGCTGGACATGGAGAACCAGTTGATGCAGGTGAAGACGCAGGTGGCCATCGCCATCGCCGACGAGCACCTGCTGGAGAAGAAGCGCGTCGAGCATACCGAGCAGGCGGCGGAGTGGAGGCACAAGGCGGAGCTAGCCGTACAGAAGGGCCACGACGACCTGGCCCGCGCGGCGCTGGAACGGGCGCTGAGCCACGACCAGCTGGTGGCCGGCTTTACCACCCAGGCCGAGGACCAGAAGCACGAGGCCGACAACCTTCGCCAGGCGCTGCGCAAGCTGGAGCAGAAGCTGGGCGAAACGCGCGCCCATTGCGAGATGCTGGTGGCCGAGCATCGGCGGGCCAAGGTTGTGGGCCGGGCGACGGAGGCGCGGCAAGTGGTAGGTATCGGGCAGGAGCACGCGCTGGGCCGGATGAAGACCCGCGTCCACCTGAAGGCAGCCCAGAACGCCGCCGCCAGCGAGGTGATGGTTCCTGAGTCGCTCGAAGACCGCTTTCATGCGCTGGAGAGCGAAGACCGGATCGAGCTGCTGCTCAATGAGATCAAGACCCGGCAGGCGATCCAATAGAGGCCGCAACTAATCCCACCCTTTCCGCTAGGTAAGCGGAAAGGATGGGGCACCCAGACTCTTATCTGTTGGGGCAGATTGTTGTGTCCTCGGAAGGCAGAAGCGCGTCTAACAAACAGGCACTGTATACGGACGATGAAATGTTTTCTCTGAGCGGGGTTTGAACCGGAGGTTGAACGGTAGGCTTCGCGGGGGAGTGATTTACCCTTAAAGGGTAGCCCCTGGCCGATTCGCGCTTTCACGCGGAGCTGGCTGATCGGGCCAAATCCATGACTGGTGGGCGAATGCGCTTCGGTTCTTATCTTCTTTCCACAACATTTCTTGCTGGAATGGCTCTGGTGGTATCGCCTTCCCGCGCGTCCGCGCAGGAAAATGGCTCGGCTCCGAACGTCACCGCGGCCGCGGAGTTCCCCGATGCGCCGCGGCCGCAGTTCGAGGTTGCGTCAGCCGAGCCTCTTGATCAGCAGACCCCCGCCGCACAGGGCACATCCAGCTCTCAAACCCCCGCGCCGCCGCCCGCCGCCGAAAAAAGCCAGCACGAGAAGGCCGAAGAGCAGATCAAGGAGCAGGAGAAGCAGCGGCTGGTGGGCATTGTGCCGATGTTCAATATCTCCTATCGCGCCGACGCCGTCTCGCTGACCGCGGGGCAGAAGATGAAGCTCGCCCTTCGCTCCACCACCGATCCGGTAGCCTTTGCCGCCGCATTCGTGGTTGCCGGTTATCACGAGGCTCTGGACGACGATAAGGGATTCGGATGGGGACTCCAGGGCTATGGGAAGCGGTCGGGAGCGGCCTATCTGGACGCTTTCGACGGCAACATGATCGGCAACGGCATTCTGCCTTCCATCCTGCACCAGGACCCCCGTTATTTTCGCCTCGGCCACGGAACCGTCACTCACAGGCTCCTGTATTCTCTGGCCACCAATGTAATCTGCAAGCACGATAATACCGGCAAGTGGGAGCCCAACTACTCGAATATTCTGGGCAATATCGCCGGAGGCGCAATCTCCAATCTATACTATCCGTCCAGCAACTCCGGGATTGGCCAGACCTTTACCAACGGTTTTATTGTGACCGCCGAGGGCGGGTTTGGTTCGGTCTTCGATGAGTTCTGGCCCGACGTTTCGCGCAAAGTGCTTCATCGGGATCCCACGCATGGCCTCGATGCCCAGGCGCGCGCCGACGAGAAGGCCCGCAAAGACGCCGAAAAGGAAGCCCGGCAGGAGCAGAAATAGACCTGCGCGCTGGCTATAAATGCGGATGCGCCGCGAGGTTAGTCGTCCAGCGGCCATGCGCGATATTCTTGAAATAGCAGCGCAGTCCTCTCCCGTTGCTGCGAAAGGAAAACAGCAATGTACTCAGTCCATGCCTGGAGTTGCCTGCTCGCGTTGGCATTCATTCCCGTCTTCGCCGCTGCGCCCTTTGCGCTGGCTCAGACTGCGCCCCAGGACGGCGCCGGAGCCTATGCAACCGGAAAGTATCGCAATCTTTTTGTGGAAGCCGGCCATTCGCCCCAAGAGGTTAAGGCGAAGATCGACGCAGCCTTTCAGCAGCTTTTTCATGGCGACCCGCAGACGCAGGCCGTGGCTTATTCCGCGGGCAGTAACTCCAACGGGCCGCTGATTTATCTGACGGACGTCTATAGCCGCGACGTGCGCACCGAGGGGATGTCGTACGGGATGATGATCGCCGTGCAGTTGGACAAGAAGGCCGAGTTCGACGCGCTGTGGAATTGGGCGATGACCCATATGTACATCAGCGACCCGAAGCATCCGTCGCACGGCTATTTTTCCTGGTCGTGTAAAACGGACGGCTCGCCGAACGATGAGTCTCCGGCACCCGACGGCGAAGAGTACTTCGCGATGGCGCTGCTGTTCGCGGGCAATCGCTGGCCGGGCGGCCACGGCATCTACGACTATCATACCGAAGCCTTGCAACTGCTGACCGCGATGCGTCACCGTGCAGTCATCACCGGCGCCACGAAGTTCGGGCCGCGCAGTGTGGGTGCAGAGGTGAACGAAGAGAACGCGATGATTCTCTTCACCCCGGCAATCATGCCGCATCCTTTCACCGATCCCTCCTACCACCTGCCCGCCTTCTACGAGCTATGGGCGCGCTGGGGTCCGGTAGAGGACAGCGCCTTCTGGGCGCGCGCCGCGGAGGTGAGCCGCGCCTTTTTTGTGAAGACAACGAATCCTCAGACCGGCCTTGCTCCCAACTACGCCAACTTCGACGGCACGCCGCACGTAACCGAATATCCGCAGTCGGGCATCTTCGCTTACGATGCGTGGCGCACGGCCAGCAACTGGTCAGTGGATTGGTCGTGGTGGCGCAAGGCGCCCGCGGAGCAGGAGTTGAGCGACCGCATCCAGAAATTCTTTGCAGCGCAGGGCATCGACAGCTATGGGCCGGTCTACACGCTGGACGGCAAAGATTCTGGCGCGCCAGGACAGAACAAGGACCATCCCGCCGGGTTGGTGGGCGCCAATGCGGCCGCCGGGCTCGCGGCCACCGACCAGGCCCGCGCAAAGCAGTTCACCGAAGCCTTGTGGAAGACGCCAATCCCCTCTGGCCAGGGCCGCTATTACGACGGCATGCTTTACCTGATGAACTTCATGCATATCAGCGGCGAGTTCCGCATATGGGCGCCGAAATAGCGCCACTCATTTTCGAGCATTATCTCCGTTCCAGCCATGCGCGCATCGATGGCCCCACCCTGGCCGCAAAAAAATGCGCGGCGAGGGTGAGGCGCCCATCTTCAATGTTAGTGCTTATGGATAGATGCCGCGCAGCTTGACGGCCTCAGCCACGCGCCCAATTCCCAGCATGTTGGCAGCGATGCGCATGGGAACTTTGCGCTCCAGATGGATCTTCAGCACATCAGAGAAAGCGGTCTTCATCACGCGCTCCAGGCGGTTGTAGATGTCCTGCGCGTCCCAGAAGAGGTGCTGCTCATCCTGCACCCACTCGAAGTAAGAGACGGTCACTCCGCCGGCGTTGCAGAGAATGTCGGGAATCACGAAGACTCCTTTGCCATCCAGGATTCTGTCCGCCGCCGGGGTGATAGGTCCGTTGGCTGCTTCGGCGATAATCTTGGCGCGCACCGCGGATGCGTTATCGGAGTGAAGCGCATTCTCCAGGGCCGCCGGAACCAGGATGTCGCATTCCATGGCCAGTAACTCAGCCGGCGTAATCGCCTCGCTTCCCGCGAACTCCGCGACGCGCCCGGCGGACTCCTTGTGCGCGATCAGCTCGGGAATATTCAACCCATTTCGGTTGCAGATGCAGCCGGTTGAATCGCTGACCGCGATCACCCTGGCCCCGGCCCGATGCAATAGATCCGCCGCAATCGAACCGGCATTCCCAAAGCCCTGCACAACCACCGTCGCGCCCTTCATGGGGAGCTTGAGATGCGCGCAGGCGTGCTCGATGGTGTAAAAAACGCCGCGCCCGGTGGCTTCGTTGCGGCCCAGCGAACCGCCCAGGCTGATGGGTTTTCCGGTCACCACACCGGGAATCGGATATCCCTTGGTCATCGAGTAAGTGTCCATGATCCACGCCATGGTCTGCGGATTCGTGTAGACATCCGGCGCAGGTATGTCCTGCTCAGGACCGATCAAGGGAAGAACGGCGCTTGTGTAGCGCCGCGTCATGCGTTCCAGTTCGCCTAGCGACATGTGCTTCGGATCGCAGGTGATCCCGCCCTTGGCGCCGCCGAAGGGAATGTTGACTACGGCGCACTTCCAGGTCATCCATGTGGCCAGCGCCTTCACCTCGTCCAGTGTCACCTGGGGGTGAAAGCGAATGCCGCCCTTGCCGGGCCCGCGCACCGTGCTGTGCTGCACGCGATAGCCTTCAAAGCGGCGAATGCGCCCGTCTTCCATGCGCACCGGCACGGTGACCGTAAGAATCCGCTCGGGATACTTGATCATCTCCCGAATATCGTTGTTGAGCTCTAATTGGTTGGCTGCCGTATCGAAGTTCTCCAGCGCAACGTCATAGGAATTGTCTGCAACATTCATTGTGAGCATCGTCTTTCCTCCTTGACTGCACCAATACGTCAGGCGCTTCAGCAAGGATCAACGGCTCAACCAGCATTGACTACCGCGGGAGAGCTTCGGTTCTGCTCGTACTGCATCCGCGCCTGTCGCTACCACTATTACCAGGCAATGACAGGCCATTGCCTGTCAGCCCACACTGCACCCTATCTGCAAGAGTCCGGGCGCGATTCTCTCGCCAACTCCCGGCCCCGCTCAATCGCGCGCCGGTTCAACTCCGTCCAGCGCGGATTTTTCACCAGCTTCTTGAGCGCCGCGTCAATGTTAATCTCCCGCAACACCCCGGTAATTTCCAGCAGCGCGCCCAGCATCACCATGTTGCCCGCGCGCGGATTGCCCAGCGCATCGGCGATTTCCGTGAAGGGACGCGCCAGCACCTGCACGCCTGGCCGCTCGCAATCGGCCGGGAACTCCTCGCCGTTGTAAAGAATCCATCCGCCCTCGGGCACGCTCTTCACAAACTTGCGCAGCGCCGGTTCATTCATCGCCACCAGCACATTGGGACTGGTCACCATCGGTGAATCGATGACGCGCCTGGACAGGCGCACATGACAGTTCGATGTGCCTGAACGCATCTCCGGCCCATACGAAGGCAGCCAGGAAACTTCCAGGCCGGCGTCCAGCCCGGCCTCGGCCAGCACCTCGCCCAGCAGCAAGACTCCCTGCCCGCCAAAGCCTGCCACGCGCACGGCAAGATTCAGATCAGCGGCCGTATTATTGTGTATATCCGGATTGCCCTCCGGCAGATCTTCGCTGGCGACGCCAAGAATCTGCGGAATCCGATTCAGCGCCGGCGCGGCTTCAGGCAGCACTCGCGGTTGCGCTTCTTTGGTGCGATCGCGAAAGACTCCCAGCGGGAATGTCTTCTCCATTACGTCGCGCACCCAGTGCTGCGCCTCGACCGGAGTCATCTTGAAAAGCGTCGGACAGGGTGAGAGTACCTCAATCAGCGAGAAGCCCAGCCCGCGCACCTGGTTCTCCATGGCCTTCTTGATGGCGCGCGCGGCCTGCATGATCTGCTTGTTGTCTCCCAGGCCCACGCGCTCAATGTAAACCGGAGCTTCAAGTGTGGCCAGCAGTTCGCATACGTGCAGCGGATAGCCTTCGTTGGCCGCGCTGCGTCCCTCCGGAGAGGTCGCGGTCTTCTGCCCCAGCAGCGTTGTCGGCGCCAATTGTCCGCCGGTCATGCTGTAGATGGCGTTGTTCACGAAGATCACCGTGATGTGTTCGCCGCGATTGGCCGCGTGCAGAATCTCCGCCGAGCCGATGGCAGCCAGGTCTCCGTCGCCCTGGTAGTCGAGTACGATGCTCTCCGGCCTGCTGCGCTTCACACCGGTTGCCACCGCCGTCGCGCGTCCATGCGCCGCCGAAACATTGCCCACATCGTAGTAGTAGTAAGTGAAGACTCCGCAGCCGACCGGGCCAACCAGGATGGTGCGGTCCTGAATGCCCAGCTCATCGATGGCCTTGGCCATCATCTTGTGCGTCTGGCCGTGCCCGCAGCCGGGGCAGAAGTGCGTCTGGTGCTGCAACTCATCCTTGCGCTCATAGCGCTCGTAGAAGGCCTTCGCCTTGCCGTGCGAAACTTCGTATTCCGCAATCATCTCGCTAGACATTTGCCACCAACTCCTCTTCCTGCTCAACGGCCGGCAGGATTTGCCGCGCCAGCTTTCGCACCAATCCAAGCACTTCGCCGTGCGACGGCACATTGCCGCCCACCCGGCTGAAAAACTCCACGGGCCGCGCACCGTTCAGCGACAGGCGAACATCTTCCAGCATCTGGCCGTTGCTCATCTCCACCACTACAAAGACGCGCGCGCTTTTGGCCAGCCGCTGGAAATGCAACTTGGGAAACGGGAAGAGCGTGATGGGGCGCAACACGCCGACCTTGAGCCCGTCCGCGCGCGCCTCCGCCGCCACCGCCTTCAGAATCCGGCCCATGATTCCGTAGCCGGTGAGCACAATCTCCGCATCCGCGGTGCGCCATTCCTCGGCGCGGGTTTCATGCTCCTCGGCGTGTCGATACTTGGCTTCCATGCGGCCCTGATGCGCTTCCATCTCATCGATATCCAGATGCAAGGAGCCGATCAGATTGCCGCGCGTCTCCTTCGTGCCCGTTACGGCATAGTCAGGCGTCCGCGGCTCAACGGCCGTCTGCGAAAACTCGACCGGCTCCATCATCTGCCCGATGAATCCATCGGCCAGGACGAAAACCGGATTGCGATAACGGTCTGCCAGCCTGAAGGCCAGCGCGGTCAGGTCTGCCATCTCCTGCACCGAATGGGGCGCCAGCACGATGGTCCGGTAGTTGCCGTGGCCGCCGCCCTTCACCACCTGGTTGTAGTCGCCCTGCTCGGCGGCAATGTTGCCTAATCCCGGCCCGCCGCGTGTGATGTCGGCAATCACGCAGGGCAGCTCCGCGCCCGCCATGTAGCTGATGCCTTCCTGCATCAGGCTGATCCCCGGCCCGCTCGACGCCGTCATTGCGCGCACGCCCGCCGCCGCCGCGCCGTAGAGCATATTCACCGCCGCGACCTCGCTCTCCGCCTGCAGGAAGACCCCGCCCGCTCGCGGCATATAGAGCGCCGCGGCCTCGGCAATCTCGCTGGCAGGCGTGATCGGATAGCCATAGAAAGCGCGGCATCCGGCCAGGATCGCGCTCCTCACAATCGCTTCGTTTCCCTTCATCAGTTGCTTGCGCATTCGCTTGCTCCTACCATGCCTGTTTCCACAATGCGTGTTCGATTCGCTAGTCTTAATACAGTAATCGCGCCCGGCTCGGGGCACGCCATAAAGCAGATTCCGCAGCCTGTGCAGCCCGTGCCTTTGTAGGCCGCCGTGCGATAGCCGTAATGATTCAGCCGTTCGCCCAGCGCAATCACCTTCGGCGGGCAGGCCTCCACGCAGAGTCCGCATCCCTTGCACTCTTCCACATCCACCCGCAATTGTCCACGGTCCTGCTTTTCCATATTCGCCATTCCCACTCCTCTCCGGCAGCCGCCAGCCTTCAGACCTGCAGTATCGCCGCTGCCTTGCGCATCAGGTAATTCGAGCGCATCGCAAAATCTTCCAGTTCCGCCCTGAACTGCGGATCGGCGATGGCGATCAACGCCTCCGCCCGCTCGCGCAGCGTCTTGCCATGCAGGTACGCGATGCCGTGCTCGGTCACCACGTAATGCACGTCGGCACGCGAGGTCACTACGCCCGCGCCCGGCTCCAGCATCGGCACAATCCGCGAAACCGTGCCGTGCCGCGCCGTCGCAGGCAGCGCGATGATCGGCACTCCGCCTTTGGAACGCGCGGCACCGCGAATGAAATCCACTTGTCCGCCAAAGCCGCTGAAGGGCTTTGTTCCCAGCGAGTCGGCGCAGACCTGCCCGGTCAGGTCCACTTGCAGCGCCGAGTTGATGGCCACCATATTGTCGTTTTTCGCCACCACAAACGGGTTGTTCGTATAGCTGATCGGCTGAAACTCAAAGGTTGGATTGTGGTCAATGAAATTGAAGAGCCGTTGCGATCCCAGCACGAACGAGAGCACCACCTTGCCGCGATGCAGTGATTTTCTCTCGCCGGTCAGCACGCCCGCTTCCATTAAGTCAATCACGCCATCCGAGACCATCTCGGAATGAATTCCCAGATCGCGCCTGTCTCCCAGGCAAGAAAGCACCGCGTCGGGAATCCCGCCGATCCCGGTCTGAATGGTCGCTCCGTCGGCGATCAGCGAAGCCACATTCGCTCCCACCCGGCGCTGGATCGCGGTGGATGGCTCAGGATGCGACTCCAGCAGCGGCCGCGATGTTTCCACAATTGCCGATAGGTGGCTCACATGAAAGGACGTGTCTCCATGCGTGCGCGGCATCCGCTCATTCACTTCGGCAATCACCGTCTTGGAGGCGCGAGCCGCATTCAACGTGCAATCCGCCGTCGTCCCCAAGGTCACAAATCCGTGTTCATCCGGGGGCGAAACCTGCATCAGCGTAACATCCAGCGGCAGAGCGCCGCTGGCGAACAAGCCTTCAATCTCGCTGAGGAAGATGGGGGTGTAGTCGGCGCGTCCGGCGGCCGCCGCCTCGCGCACATTGTCTCCTAAAAACAATGCGCGATGACGAAAGATTCCTTCGTACTCCGGCCTGGTATACACCGCCTCGCCCAGTGTCTTCATGTGAACGATTTCGACATTGCGCAATTCGGGAGCGCGCTCGACCAACGCGTCCAGCAGCACGGAAGGCGTGCCGCACCCGGACTGGACCCATACGCGGTCGCCGGAGCGAACCAACTTGAGCGCCTGTGCGCCCTCCATGCACTTGCTCCGATACTCCTCGCGCCAGTTCATTTATAGACTCCACTATGCTCTTGCGCTGACAACTGCGCTTCGCAGTTCTCTACAAAGGATCTTCCCCAAAACCCAAATCATTCTCGTCTTCGCAAGGGTGCCCGGCAGTGACGCGCGTCACTTCTAAAAAACGCATTTCATTGGCTGCATCTCCATGGTACGGCCTCTGACCAGGGGAATGAAACCAGGTACCCCACCATGCCGCATTCTTGTTTTTGCGACTAGCGTAAGAAACTTTAAACTCATCCGATCCTAGTGATTGTAAGTACTGTAAGCAATGTCGATTTGCATTCCGCAGCAGCCGGATGAATAATTGCGCTCGGATGAGAACACAGATCAAATCCGTCGCGAAAGGCAAGCCGGAAGGCTCTTCAACGGCCGTCAAGACGGCTCTGATGCTGATCGGATGCAGCGCCGTCCTCGGCCAGATCGTCCTCATGCGCGAACTGATGGCCGTCTTCAACGGCAACGAAATCTCGCTGGGCATTCTGCTGGCCACATGGCTCTTCTGGACCGCGATCGGCAGCTTCGTGTGCAGTGCTCTCGCGCAGCATGAAGACAATGCTCGCCGCGCGGTGGCCACGCTCGAATGTCTGCTGGGAATCAGCCTGCCGCTCACCGTCTGGGCATTGCGCTGGAGCAAGAGCCTCTTTCAAACCGTGCCCGGCGAACTGGTCGGCCCGCTTCCGGTGCTGCTTGCATCGCTCATCTGCCTGAGCCTCTTCTGCGTGATCGCGGGCGCGCTTTTTGTATCCGCTGCGCGCATGATGAGCATCGAATCCGCGGTAGACGCGCGACGTGCCAGCAGCGCGGCGTACCTGCTGGAAGCGGCCGGCTCTGCCGTGGGAGGAATCGTCGCCAGCCTGGTGCTTCTGCGCTTTCTCTCGCCCTTCCAGATTGCCGGCCTCGTGCTTCTTATGAACCTGCTGATGGCAAGCGTCCTCTGGTTGCGCATGAGCCGCAAAGAGATTGCGGCCGCGGTTGCGACTGCGACGCTGATCGCTGTTTTTCTTCTTATCGAAGTTGCGCCGCGCATGGATAGGCTGGCGCAGGCGCAGGAGTGGCGCGGCTTTCATCTGCTCGCCTCGCGCGATTCAATCTACGGCAACTTGACGGTTATTGCAACCGGCAACAATCGCAGCCTTTATGAAAACGGCCTGATTCTGGCCAGCACGCCGGACGAGAGCGCAGCCGAAGAATCGGTGCACTACGCGCTGCTGGAGCATCCCGCGCCGCACAGGATTCTGCTCATCGGCGGCGGCGCCGTCGGCAGCGTCCCGCAGGCGCTCAAGCATCCCACTGTCGAACGCATCGACCTGGTCGAGCTGGACCCCGCGCTGATTCGCATGGCGCGTGATTATCTTCCATCCGACTCCGCGCCTGCCGATCCACGCGTGCATCTGCACTATGCCGATGGCCGCGCGTATCTCAATGCGACGCGCGACCGCTTCGATGTAATCATTGTCAGCCTTCCTGACCCGCAGACCGCGCAGTTGAACCGCTTCTACACCGCCGACTTCTTTCGCTCCGCGCGCGATCATCTTGCGCCGGACGGCTTGCTCGCCTTGCAACTTCGCTCGTCGGAGGAAGCCATCAGCCCCGATCTGGCGGACTTCCTGCGCTGCATCAATCGCACGCTGCATGAGGTCTTTCCCGACGTTGTCGCGATTCCCGGTGATACGATTCACTTCTTCGCCGCAACGCGCCCCGGTCTTCTTACCGACGATCCGCGAGTGCTGGTCGCGCGGCTGCTCGCGCGCCATTTGCAGACGCGTTACGTGCGCGAATACTTCATTCCCTTCCGCATGATGCCCGATCGCATGGAGCAGGCGCGCGGCGAACTGCAGCCGCTGGCCGCGACACAAGTCAATCGCGACTTCTCGCCCATCGCCTACTACTTCAATACGGTTCTTTGGAGCGCGCAGTTCAAGCCCGACTATGCCAACTGGCTGCGTTCGGCCGCGCGCGCGCGCTTCTCCGCCGTGCTCGACGTCTCTCTCATCGTTCTGTTATCCGTGGCAGCGCTGCTCGCGTTTGCGACCACTCGCGAATGCCGAGCCCGCTTCACCGCTGCCGGCGCGATGGCCGCGACCGGCTTCACGCTGATGGCGCTGGAAATTATTCTGCTGCTCGCTTTCCAATCCCTCTACGGCTTCCTTTACCGTCAACTCGCCATTCTGATTGCTCTATTCATGGCGGGCATGGCGGTTGGAAGCTGGCTTGGGTTGCGCCACATTCGCCGCGACGGCCGTCCGCCCGGCCGCGCCGTCGCGATCACGCAATTTGTGCTCGCGCTCGCCGCGCCTCTGCTGATGCTCGTGATCAGCCTGCTCGCCAAGCTCTCCGGGACGACGGCAATCTGGCTGGCCGCGCAGTGCGCCTTCCCGGCGCTGGCCACGCTCTCGGGCATCCTGGGCGGCCTTCAGTTCCCCCAGGCGACGCAACTCTACGGCGAAAGCGGAGGGCGAGGGCTGGGCTGGCTCTACGCCGTCGATCTGCTTGGCGGCTGCGCGGGCGCTCTGCTGCTGAGCGCCTACCTCATCCCGGTCTTCGGATTCTGGCGGACTGCGTGGCTTTCAGCGGCGGTGAATCTGGCGCCGGCTCTGCTGGCTGCGCGGATTTGCTTTCCGCGCCGCGAGCGGCCATGACTGATCACCGCGGCGAGTCCGGCATTTCCATGGCCACAACGACCAAAGCAGGAAAAGAAATCTCTGAGAAACAGCCAATGTAGGAAGACGAATTCTGAAAAATAATTCAGATTAAAGTTTTTTCCATTTTTGCCGAAAATTATGTAAAGAGCGCCTAGGCTAAGAAGTAGCCAGACCAGAGACGGAAGTGCCGAGCCCGGCGAATGTGTACGCCCTCCCCCAGCGGATGGTTCCGGGGCTTGGGGCCGTCTCTGGTCTTCCCTCCAGCGGCTCTCCGCCGCGAGCTTGAGCCGCAACCACGGTGGCGCTCGAAATCGGGGAGATGCGACAAATCGAGACCAGCGGCCGGCACGCAACACTGCCCGCCGCTGGTCTCGATTTGGTTTTTGCGCGGGAGCGGTTGAGCCACTCCCGTGCGTCATATTTCTGGTAACCAAGGCGGCTGAGGCCGCCTTTTTCTTTGCGAGGAGCTTTCCGAATGAATCCCATTTCGAATATCTGGAACCACCCAAAGACCTCGGCCACCGGACTGCTGATTGGGGTCATCACCATCGCCAGCGTGTTTTCGCAGCAGGGCATCACGCTGGGCACGGCCGGCAGCGGCACCATGGTTACGCTGGTGAGCGGCCTGGCCACCGCGCTGTTGGGCCTGCTGGCCCGCGATCCAGCCCCATCCAAGGTCAACTCCACCAACTCTACCGCCAAGCTCGGAGTCTGGGCGCTGATTGCCCTGCTGCTGCTTTTCACGGCCGGTTGCTCGGGCACAAGTGTGGCTCAGAACATTGTGAACTGGACGCCGGCGCTGCAATCCGCCGTGGCCACGGTGGATTCGACCGCGACGCTGCTGGCTCCGGCGGATGCGCCGATCTTTACCGCGGCCACGGTGGGCTTCGACGCGGCCTCCAACCTGCTGGTGGCGCAGGCCAAAGCGTACCTGGCCAATCCGACGGCCCCTGTCCTCCAGCAACTGCAAACCGCCGTGGTGGCCTTCCAGCAGCAGGTGAACGCGGCGCTGCTGCAAGCGGCCAGGATTGCCAACCCCGCCAGCCAGCAGCAGGTACTGAACGCGATCAACGCGGTGGCGACTGTGGTCAGCGCAATGCTGGCGCTGGTTATGTCCATCTCCAGCAAGGGCGCCGTGGCGCGCATGGCCTCGCAATCGACGATCAAGCTGGCTCAGGTCCGGCCGTATTTGGATGAAGGCAGGGCAGCCGAGCTGGTGGCAGTCCACTACGGAGAGCCGGTGAACCAGGCGGCAATGCAAGTTGCCCAGGTGGAAGTGAGCGCGGCCCAGGCCGGGTTCTAGTCAGACAGGAACGCGAGGCGGAGGCAATGGCCGCCGACTTGCGTTCCAACTTCAACTGAGCCTGAATAGTGATCCGATCCGATCACATATTGCCTACTAAGTATGGTGCGCCCGGAGAGATTCGAACTCCCGACCTAACGCTCCGGAGGCGTTCGCTCTATCCAGCTGAGCTACGGGCGCGCATTACCAGCATATCGTACTTTGGATTCTTCCGGGTGAAAGCAGCCAGCGGACCAGATTAATGCCGGATTCGACTCACTGCTTTTACTCTTCGTGAGGCTCGTCGTCGAGGTTATCCAGCGCGGTCAGAGCTTCGTCGGGCACATCCCACTGGCGGAGAATCTTGTAGATGACACCGGGAGAAAAACCGGCGGCGACCAGGCGGCGCATGATGCGCGCGGTCTCCTTCTCGCTCTCCGGCTTGAGCAGGTGCTTGCGTTCCAGGTGCGCGCGGGCCAGCGCCTCTTCGCTGGTCTGGCCATAGCGGGCTTCCAGGGTCTCTGCGATCAGCTCGCTGCCGACGCCCTTCTGCTGCAAGTCCCGGCGAACGCGGCGCTTGCCCAGCTTCTCGTTCTCCTGGCGTAGGCGGGCGTAGGTCTCGGCAAAGGCGGCATCGTCCAGGTAGCCGTGCTCGCGCAGGCGGGCCAGTGCAGCCGCGATTGCCGCCTCCCCGCGTTCTCCCGGCTCGACGCGCCTCTGCATCAGCTGCCGCAGCTCGGCTTCCGAGCGCATCGCCCGCCCCAGCGTCTTGACGGCGTAGTCGTAGAGCCCGGCTTCGTTGAGGAAGGGGCGGGGCTTGCCGGATTTGCGTTGAAAGGGCAATGTCAGCTCTTGACTTTCACTTTCTTGGCGGAACAGCGACTGGGCGCGGGTCTCTTCGCCAAGCCTTGGCTTTCTGCTGCTGCCCAAATCGCCTCGCGCAATGCCTGCGACTTAGTCCAACCTGTGCGCTTCATGATGCGGGACGGCGCTACCTCGGACTTGGTGTCAAGAGTCGCGGATACTCGATAAGTCATCGCCATGCGGTTGATAGTACAACGGTTCGTGAATTTACTCCAGATCACATTCGCGGAATGGAGTCCACTGTTCCCCAACTTGGCACTCGCACGAGCGCGAACCTGCCTTTTCCCTGTTCCCTGTTCCCTATTCCCTGTTCTCAGTCACTTCGTCCACTCATCGACCCAGTCGTTCACCGTCTTGTACCAGAGGCGCGAGTTCTGCGGCTTCAGCACCCAGTGGCCCTCATCGGGGAAGTAGAGCATCTTGCTGGGCACCTTGAGCCGCTGCAAGGTGGTGAAGAGCTGGAAGCCCTCGCTGACGTCGAGGCGGTAGTCGAGCTGGCTGTGAATCACCAGCGTGGGGGTCTTGAAGTTTTTGGCCGACATCGCCGGAGACCACTTGCGGTAGGGATTCTCGGCGTCCGGTTTGCCATAGTAATCCCATGGCTTGCCCTTGAATTCCCACTCGTTGAACCACAGCTCTTCCGTGGACCCGTAGGCCGATTCGGGGTTGAACATTCCGTCGTGGCTGACGATGCACTTGAAGCGGTCGGTATGGCCGAGAATCCAGTTGGCCATGTAGCCGCCGTAACTAGCGCCCAGCGCGCACTCGCGCGTCTTGTCGATGAAGGGATAGTGCTGCTCGGCGTAGTCCAGCCCCTGCATCAGGTCGGTGAAGGGCTTGCCGCCCCAGTCGCCGTTGACGCCATCGACAATCGCCTGCCCGTAGCCGGTCGAGCCGCGCGGATTGATCATTACCACCACGTAGCCGTTGGCGGCAAAGAGTTCCGCGTTCCAGCGATAGCTCCACGAATCGCCCCACGCTCCTTGCGGGCCGCCGTGGATGAGGAACTTGAGCGGATACTTCTTCGCCGGATCAAAGCCAGGAGGACGGATGATGAAGCCTTGCAGATAAGTATTGTCGTTTGTCGAAAACACAAAAGGTTCTAGCTCGGCCAAGTCCAACTGGGCAAGGAGACCGTCATTGAGATGAGTTAACTGTGAATCATTGATACCTAACATTGGGCGACTGCCAAATCGAATCCCCTCGCTAGTTTCCGAAATGCGATTGACGAAGTCAGGTTGCCTGTTCTGAATCGAGTAGATCTCTGAGGGGCGTTGAACGCCCATTCTTGTGATAAGAATAGTTTTTGCGTCCGGTAGTATATGCAGATCACTGCACTCACCCCGGTAAATGTGATCTAAGGATCCGATGGACTGGACATTTCGGTCCGTCGTATCTGTCTGAAAAAGATGAGAGGAAGAGGGATAACTTATGAATGGCGGGCCGTTCAGAATCCTCCTTTGTTCGATTGGGCCGTTTACCGATCCATTAGAAATAAAGTAGGTTGACTTCGAGTCCAACGCCCATGCGAATTCATCGATCCAAGCATCATAATCCGGCAGCAGGTTTTTTTCTTGCTTGGTCGTGCGGTTGTAGACGAAGAGCCGGAACTTGTCGCTCTCGTACCCTGCCCGCGCCTCCGAGCGCCACGCAATGTACTTGCCGTCGGGCGAGTAGGCGGGGTTGAAGTTGCCACCCGCCGAGGTGCTGATCGCCACAGGCTTTGCCGCCGGGTTGGTCAGGTCGAGGGTAAAAATCTTCGCGCTCACGCTGATCGCCGGTTCCGGGTCGAGGTTCTCGGTGAAGGCCAGCTCCTTCGAGTCGGGCGCAAAGGCGCAGCCGCAGCCGCCGCCATCGAGCGAGAAGGGCGGAAGGTCATGCGGATCGTTGGGCGTCAGGTCGCGCAGCGCGCCCGTCGCAACCGTCAGTAGAAAGAGGTGGCTGCGCTTCTCGCCGGTGTAGTGGTCCCAGTGGCGATACAAAAGATGCGTAAAAATCTGCGCCTTGACCTTGCTGGCAGCAGCAGCCGTGTCGCGGTCGGCGTTGCATTTATCGCCGGTGGCTGCATCGGCTGGAGTGATCACCGGACAGTCCGGATACACCGCCGAAGTAAAGAGAACGGAGTGCCCGTCCGGCGACCAGATCGCGTCGCCGGCTTCGGTCGAGATCGCCGTTAGCTTTTTGGGGTTGGCGGTTGCGCCGGTGGCCGCATCGAAGTCAGCCTTCCAGACCTGTTGGCCACCCTCTCGACCGGAAAGAAAGAGCACGGAGCGCCCGTCCGAGGCAAATTGAATCCCCGAGTCGCCCGGCTGCGCCACGGCGAGCTTCTTCGGCTCGCCGCCGGCAATCGCCTGAATCCACAGCTCCGCTGTTTTGGTGTTTTGGTCGAGGTTGACGGTGATTACGCCGTAGGCCAGCCACTTGCCGTCGGGCGAGACGGCGGTGTCGCCCAGCCGCTTCATCTTCATCAGATCCTCGAAGGTCATGGGGCGCTTGCCGGGTGCGGTTTGGGCTGGGCAAAACGAGGTGAGGACGAAGGCGAGTGCGAGTGAGAGACAAATCGTGATTTTGCGCATGGTTTTTTCCTGTTCGCGCGGGGAAATGGTGGTTTCTGCGCGAAGAAGAAGTTTACACCCGACACGGGTGTATAGGGCAGGGGTAAAGATTTGAATGCACGCGCAGATGCCACGCCCATTCAAAGCCGATAGCCTTTCCTTGCGCCTGTTAATCTGAGCGCATGGGCAAGCGGGGCTGGGAGGCGGAGAAGATCGCGCGGGTGCGGGGGCGTTTGTTGGCGTGGTATGAGAGCTGTCGGCGCGATCTGCCCTGGCGGCGCAGCCTGAATCCCTACGCTATCTGGGTCTCCGAGATCATGCTGCAGCAGACCCGCGTGGCGGTGGTGGCGGAGCGCTACCAGGACTTCATGGCACGCTTTCCCACGCTGCTCGCGCTGGCGCTGGCCACCGAGCAGGAGGTGTTGGCCGCGTGGAGCGGCCTGGGCTACTATAACCGCGCGCGGATGCTGCACAAGGCGGCCCAGTTTGTGGCTGGCCATGATCAGGGCAACCTGCCGCGGACGGCGGAGGAACTGCGCCTTCTGCCCGGCATCGGAGCCTACACTGCGGCAGCCGTGGCCAGCATCGCTTACGGCGAGCCGGTGGCCGTGGTGGACGGCAATGTGGAGCGGGTGCTTTGCCGGATAGAAGGCTGGAAGGCAGGCAGCCGCGCGGGCGGCGGCAGTGCTGTCCGGCGCGGAATCGAGGAACTGGCCGCCCGGCTGGTGGACCCGCTCCGGCCCGGAGATTTCAACCAGGCGCTGATGGAGCTGGGCGCGACCCTCTGCCTGCCGCGCAATCCGCAGTGCCTGGTCTGCCCGCTGGCCGCCGATTGCAAGACGCGGGGGGAGCACAATACCGCGCCGCGCCCGCGGATGCAGAGCCGCGAGGTGGCCTACGCGCTCTCGGTGCGCAGCGGACTGATCCCCGGCCAGGCGCATCGGGAGGTGCTGTTGGAGCAGCGGCCGGCCTCGCTGACCGTGATGCCGGGGCTGTGGGAGCTGCCCACGCTGCGGGAGTCAGCCGTCCCCAATGAGGCGCTGAAGATGACCTTGCGCCACGCCATCATGCAGGTGAACTACTATGTGCGTATCCGCACAGTCTTTGAAGACGATGTGGCGGCGCTGACCGTTCCCGGCGGCGAGCTGCGCTGGGTTCCGCTGCAGGATGCGGAGGGGATGGCGCTGACCGGCCTGACCCGCAAGGTGCTCGCCCGCGCGCATCTGCTGGCCTCCGCGCCGCTGGATCCCGTGGCACTGCAGGACGGCGAGGAACTCTGACGCTCAAATTGAGGCGCGCCTACGCGCTTTCTCTCGCATCCTGACAGGCTTGCGACGCATCAAACGGGCGTCCTGCATTTTGCAGACGCAGTTGGATATTTCCCCGGCAGCGGCGCATCCGGCAACGCATTACGCAATCAAAAAATAATTCAACCCCCAAGGAGGCACAATGGCAAGCAAGGCAAGCGCGGTTTGGACAGGTTCACTGAAGGAAGGCAAGGGCACGATCTCGACGGCGACGGGCGTGCTGAGCAACGCAAACTACTCATTCGCCACACGTTTTGAAGGCGCGGCTTCGGGCACCACGCCCGAAGAGCTGATTGCGGCGGCACACGCCAGTTGCTTCTCGATGGCGCTGGGCGCGCAGTTGGGCGGCGCGGGGCTGACGCCTGCCAAGATCGAAACCCACGCGTCAGTCACGCTGGGCAAGGTCGGCGACGGCTTCGCTATCACCCGCATCGCGCTGACCACCACGGCCAGCGTTCCCGGCGCCTCGCAGGAGGTTTTTGCCAAGGCCGCCGCTGACGCCAAGGGCGGCTGCCCCATCTCCAAGCTCTTCGCCAACAACACGGAAATCCTGTTGGACGCTAAGCTGGTGTAAGCGGAACTCAAACGCCGTGGCCGGGGCCGAAAGCTCCGGCTTTCCCGGCCCATTTTCGTGCGCCGAAATTTGACACCGGGAGCCGCATTTGCGAGACTCAGAACTGCTGCTTGTTCAGCGAAATGCTGGACTTGCGTACTGTGCCGAAGTGGCGGAATTGGCAGACGCGCGTGGTTCAGGTCCACGTACTCGCAAGGGTGTGGGGGTTCGAGTCCCTTCTTCGGCACCAAGAGTCCTACAAATTATTGATTCAAGTAGGCTTGCAACGGGTTAAGAAGGCTTACTGAATGCTACCCCATCCCATCCACCTGCCACCGGAGTTGCCGTTGCGCTTCGTTGTTGAATCCCCCCAATAACGCCCCAGGGTTCTGCCTTGTTCCTTTTCAGTTGCATCGGGCGGATTTCAGGTGCCTCGTGCGCTGCTTTCGGTTCGACGAAGGCCCGCTCCAGTGTTGTTCGCCAACTCCGGCGTTTACCACGCTGCCGAGAGCACTGCCATTAGCTCCTCGCCCGTGAGCGGAAGCGGGTTGGCCTGCATGCTGCTGGCGCGGGCTGCCTTCTCCACCACGGTGGGCAGATCGGCTTGCGCGATTCCCCAGGCGCGCAGCGCGGGAACGTTGAGATCGGCGCAAAGCGCGTGTACCCATGCGACGCCGTCCTCCGCGGTTGCTTCCTTGCGGCCGGTCAGCAGGCGCGCGATAGCGGCGTAGCGTTCCAACGATGGATGGAGCGGCGCGCGGGCCCGCAAGGCGGCTACGTTGGCGGCCATGCCATGGGGCAGCAGCGCCGCGCAGAGCGCTCCATGCGGAGCATTCCACTCACCTCCCAGCGGCGCGGCAAGGCCGTGCACCACGCCCAGTCCGGCGTTGGCCAGTGCCAGGCCTCCGAACAAGCTTGCCAGCGCCATCTTGCGGCGCGCCTCACTGTCCGCGCCGTCGCGATAGGCGCGGCCCAGCGCCCCGGCGGCGCGCCCGATCCCCTCCACGCAAAGCGCGTCAGTTATCGGATTAACGCGCGCGCTCACATACGGCTCGATCAACTGCGTCAGCGCGTCCAGTCCCGTGTAGGCTGTGATCACGGGCGGCAGCTCGTACGTCAGCTCTGGATCGACCAGTGCGACTCTTGGCAGCATCTTGGGGCTCCGCAAGCTCGCCTTCACGCGATGCTCCGGGGATGCGAGCACGGCATTGCGCGTGACCTCGCTGCCGGTCCCGGCTGTGGTCGGCGCCGCGATAAAGGGCAGCGGTGCGGTCGACAGCGCGCGCCCCTTTCCCACCACTTCAAGAAACTCCAGCGGCTCGCCGCCGTTGGTTGCGATGCAGGCAATCGCTTTTCCGGCGTCGATCGCGCTGCCGCCGCCCAGCGCAACCACGACATCGCAAGCAGCTTCCCGCACGCGCCGGGCGCCGTCGCGGACCAGATCGACCGTCGGCTCGCCGGGAACGGCAAGGACTTCCGCCGAGAGCGCCGAAACAAGCCACGCCGCGCGCTCGCGTGAAGAGCCGGTGACCACGAACGGGCGAGCGCCGAAACTGCGAGCCAGCTCGGGCAGAGTGGCGGCTGTACCCTCGCCGAAGACGATGCGGGTTGCGGTAGCAAACTCGAAGCGCATAGTTTCAGCCTTGTTCAGTCTTGTTCAGTCTTGTAAATCGGGGAAGACAGCGTTGTACCGCACACTCGAGCGCGGCTCGGCCATCATGGGCGCAACCGCGTCGCGCCACTTGGCGTAGTGAGCGGTCAGTTTATGCGTGGCCGCCGCCTCCGCATCGCGGTAGATTTCGATCAGCACGAAGCGTGTCGCGTCGTCCTGCTGCCGCATCACGTCGAAGCGCGCAATACCGGGCTCCTGAAGACTGGCGCGGGCGTTTTCGACGGTAGCGCGGCTGAACTCCTCCACCGACTCGGGCTTGACGCGTATATGCACGTGGACAATGAGCATCGAAGCTGCCTCCGCCTCCTATCTTATCGCCATGCCGCATTGGCTAGAGGATTTGCTTCTTGTCAGTTCCCTACCGGCGTTGCTCACCCGCAAAGGCATGAAACTGTAGCGCTGGCCTCCCGGCCGGCTGTAGCGTGGACCTCCCGGTCCACGCTTGTTTCTTCCTGGAATCTCTCCTGAACACAATGGTAATTATCAGCACTGATCCGCTCTACGGATGGACGCTTCCGGAATGCATGTCAGGA
Organism: uncultured Occallatibacter sp.; assembly: GCA_964595845.1. Taxonomy (GTDB): domain Bacteria; phylum Acidobacteriota; class Terriglobia; order Terriglobales; family Acidobacteriaceae; genus Telmatobacter. Next base: position 51,921 of record CAZQRX010000001.1, read on the forward strand.
CCAGGCCGCTGGCGCGCTCCGTTGATGATTCGCAGGAGGACGATTTCCCTTGCGCTCAATCAACCTATGCCTTGGTTGAAAAAACTGGACCCTGGGCGTGAAGCTCGCGGCCTTCCGCTCGCGCGGCACAGGCCTTCACTCCTCCCAGGCGAAAAGGTGAACTCGGCCGCTTTCGTCTCCGGCCACAATCCGGTCCCGGGCCCAGGCGCAGCACCAGACTTCTGTGTCGCAGATGAATTCAGTCATGCAGTTACCAGACTCCAGATTCCAAACCTGCAATGTATGGTCTTTCCAGCTGGAAACTGCGCGCTTGCCATCTCCCGACAACGCCACGCCCGTGACCCAGACATTTTGCCAGACATTTTCGAGGTAATGGTCAACAGTCCAATCCTTGTGGCCTTCAAGGGCACGGGGCGGTTGGTCTCCTTCAATGTCCCAGACCCGCAGAGTTCTCCGCTTGGTCGCGTAGTACTGATTAGACACGTAGACGGTACGATAACCATCCCACGACAGTGCCATCACCGAAGCCTTTGTGCCTTCCAAAACACGCGGTGGTTGGCTTCCCATCAAATCCCAGACCCGCAAGGATCCGTCGTGTGAGGCGGAGACGGCACGTAGACCATCGCTCGACAGCGCGACAGCTATGACTTTACCCGTATGGCCTTCCAGTACGCGGGGCGGCCGGTTGCCGTCAAGATCCCAAACCCGCATGGCGTTGTCCCACGAGCCGGAGACAATGCGCCGACCATCGCCCGACAGCGCAACAGCCATGACCGAACCCGCGTGTCCTTCTAGGACGCGGGGCGCCTGGTTACCCTCCAGATCCCAGACTCGCACTGTTTGGTCGAGTGATCCAGAGACAGCGCGCTTGCCATCCGCCGACACAGCCACGGCATCGACCGAACCCCAATGGCGTCCGAGGATCCGAGGTGGCCGGTTGTCCTGCAGATCCCAGACTTGTACAGTGCAGTCGCTACAGCGGCCATGAACGCCTGAGCCTGAGACGGCGCACTTGCCATCCGCCGACAGCGCCACAGCATTGACCCGATTCGTGTGGCCCTTCAGGAGAAGAGGAGACTCATCTGTCTCCAGATCCCAAACCCGCACGGTATTGTCCCATGAGCCTGAGACGGCGCGTTTGCCATCTACCGATACAGCCACGGCATCGACCGGCCACGTATGGCCTACGAGTACCCGAGGCGGCTGGTTGCTTTCCAAATCCCAAACTTGCAAAGTGGAGTCTTGAGAACCAGAGACGGCGCGCTTGCCATCTGCTAACAGCGCCACGGCGTTGACTCGACTCGTATGGCTTCCGAGTTCCCGGGGAGGCTGGTTCTCCTCCAGATTCCATACGTGAAGGGAGTTGCGGGTTGAGTCGCAGACGACAAGCTTGCCATCTGACGATACGGCCACGGTTTTGACTCCAGAGAGGTCGCCTTTCAATATGCGGCATCGCCTAGCGCTCAATAGGCCGACCAATCGCATCCAAGATTTGCCAAGTCTATTGGTATTCATATCCTTCAATTCGTGAAGGAGCAACGATAATGCCCAAAACAGTCCGTCTATTAAATACAACGGCTGGTCACCCTCCAGATCCCAGACGTACAGCCTGCGACCTTCGTATGAACTGGATACGGCGCGTCTGCCATCCGCCGACACAGCCACGGCTTTGACATCATCACTATGCTTCCCAAGAATCCGCATCTGTTGGTTGCCGTTCAAATTCCAAATCCGCACGGTACGGTCGCCCGAACCGGACACGGCGTACTTGCCATCCGCCGAAAGCGCAACTGCATAGACATTACTCGTGTGGCCCTCCAGCACGCGAGGTGGCTGGTTGCCCTCCAGATCCCAGACTCGTAGAGTATGGTCATCTGAACCAGAGACGGCGTACTTACCGTCAGCCGAGAGCGCTACGGCGTTGACCGAACCTGTGTGGCCTTCCAGGATGCGGGGCGGCCGGTTGTTTTCCAGATCCCAGACTCGCAGCGTCTTGTCGTGAGACCCGGAGACAGCGCGCTTTCCATCTGCCGATAGTGCCACCGCTTTGACGGAAGCCGTGTGGCCTTCCAGAATCCTCAGCATTGGGCCGCCAGCCGCTTCAAGCGTCGGCCACAAGGGCCGCAGCCGCGGACGCGGGGTGCAGGCATCGATATCCTCCAGGAAACCCGCAATTTCTGGTTTGGCTTGATGAGCCAGTAACCGCCCTCTCATCTGCGAGGCGAACTGGCGGGGGTCCTTTGTCACCACATGCAGGGAGAGCCGCAGTGTGCCTTGAATCAATCGCAAGGTGTCGCAGCGGGGCAGCTCGCTCTGCGGAGCATCCTGAAGGAGCGCCTGGTAGTCGTCATCCAGATCCAGGACCATGCCGGCGGCGACCTTGGTAAACAAGAATTGGCAATCGAAGAGTGTTGCCTCAGCCTCCTGCCAAAGCCGCGCTCCCCGCTGCTGCAAGACCAACTCGGCGGCTCTGCGTGCGTCGGGCGTCTTGTGCCCTTCATCCAGCCATGCAGGCTTTTTGGAGAAGTACCGGGCCAGGTCGCGGTGTCGAGCCTGCGTCTCATCTCCCTCAAGGTATTTGCTCGCGACCCCTTCCGCCAGTTGGCGATGGAAGAAGGAAATCACGTTGCCGCCCGGCGCGGCGCGCTCGGTGAGGTAAGGTTCCAGATCCAGCGATAGCCGTGACCATACCACCACCGGCAAGCGGCGCTCGCTGACCTCGTGGTGCTTGCGTTGGTTGAAATCGCCCCAGACGGCGTCGTCCGCCGCCAGCACATCGAGCATCTCGTCTTCCGTCAATCCATAGCGTGCGGCCGCCAGGTAGCCCAGGCTGCGATTGACCAGGATCGGGCCGTGATTGGCCTCCGCGGAGAGCCGGTCGAAGAGCACGTCAATCATGCCGCCCACATCGCCGCCCAGCACGCATTTGTCCGCCGCGTCGAAGGACCGCCAGCGCCGCGCCTCTTCAAATGCCAGCTTCAGATACAGCGGCAACCCGGATTGCGCGAAGCCGCTGAGCACCTTCCGCCGGTGCTCTGTTCGCAGCTCGCGTTTTGCATCCGTGAGCCAAGCTGTGAGCACCTCTTCCGCCTCATCAGCGGGAAAGTCTTCAACCAGAACCTCCGCCACGCCCTTGAGCCCGGACGGAATCTCCGTGGTGGAGACGATGAGCGAGACATATGGCGGCAAGTTCTGATGCAGCCAGGTAAAGGAGCGCGCCTCGTCGTCGGAACGCAACTGATCAAGCGCATCGAGGAAGATAACAAGAGGCTGCTCAGCCGTCGCCCGCGCCATCCGCTCGTGGAAGGCCTCAACAAGCTGCTGGAAGCCGATCGGCGTCTCTTCGCTGATGCCGTACTCGTGCGAGAGCTGCTGGCAAAGGCTGCTCAACAGCGAAACGCCGCCCGACGCATCGGGCGTCACGCCGCTGAAGCGCTGAACGAACACCGCGCCCGGCACGGCCTCCTTGGCCAGTTCCGCGGCCTTGGCCATGATCGCCGACTTGCCGCAGCCGGAAGCGCCATGTACCACCAACGGACGGCTCTCGCCACTGCGAATATGCTCGCCAATCGCATCGAGAACGCTCTGCCTGCCCGTGAAGTGGCGGACACGATGAAGCGCAAACTTCTCATGCGCCTCTATCTCCAAATCAACTGCATCGCGCGAGGTGAACCGGCCTGTCTCGGCCAGAATCACCGCGCTGAGTTGTCTCTTGACATCCACGCAGAGTCTGGCAAGTCTTGAGGCGGAGAATGGGCGGACATTTCCCGCAGGGAGCTTTTGCCGCAGCTCCTGCTTAAGCGTTGCAAGCTCCGGATCTTCCGTTGCGCCTTCAGCAGGCTTGCGGAAAAAGGCATAGACATGCTTGCGGTCTTCCTCGCTCTGGCCCAAGCCCTTCAGAATCTCCTGGTGCGTGGCCGAGGCCTCGTACTTGATGAGCGATTCCGAGGGCAGTCCGGCCGCCCGCGCGGCCTCTCGAAGAATGCGATGGAGCCTCTGCTCCACCTCTCCCCAACGATCTTTATCGGCGAACTCGCCTTCGCGCGGCTTGAGCAGAAACTCTGGCGGCACGGCGTTGTCGTCGCGCTCATACCAGTCGTCGATCAGCGATTTATCGGCGTCTACGACTCGACCTCGAACCTTATTGAACTCTCCGGCCACGATGCGCGCCGGCAGCGGACGCCAGCCGTAGCGTTCGCCGAGCAGCACAATGAAGTTCGGCTTGATGCCGGTCTGCTGGCAGCGCTCAATCTCGCGCAGGCAGATCTCCATGGTCTGCTGGTCGAGCGCCGCCTCGTCGCGCACACCCCAGCGCAGGTCGATAGCCTGGAAGCGCGCGTTGTTCGCTTCGCACAGCTTGCGCAGCCGGGGAAAGACCTCGCGCTGCAATGCGTCACGCTCGGCCTTCAAGTCTTCAAAGGTCGAGCTGACAAAGACTCGGAATGTGCGTGTTGCGGTCGGCATAAGAGGATTGCAAGCGAGTTTACTCCCTGCAGCCTGGCATGGCAACCAGCGGGACGGCTTCTCTAATTCGAGTTCGTCGCTTGCAGCCTTGAATCTGGATCAGTCCCGCAAGCCGGCCTGCGTTCACCGATTTGCCCATCCAAAAATTTCAGTTGGCGTTTACAGTGAGATAACCGAGGATCATACGCAGACAGATAAGCGGACACTGGCCGACCTGCCGGGACCAATCCCGGAAGACGCTTCTCAACCGCTGATAGTATTTGGTTGATGAATTCCATCTTTGCCAGCGAGGCGCACGGCGATCGGTCCAAGGACAGCCGTCAGCAGCACGTAGGCAGCGGAGAACGGGCCGATTCGCGGTTCGAGCGCACCTCCCAGGCCGGCGATCACAATGGCGAATTCGCCGTGGGCAACGAGCGTGAGACCAGCGCGAAGGCGGGCGCGATGGCCCACCTGGGTGCGTCGCGTTGCCAAATACCCGGTGAGCGTTTTGGTGAGCAGGGTGACCACTATTTCACGCCGGATCCTGTTGCGCTTCCATTCCTTCTGCAACACGCGCTACCGACGAAGAAAGGCGCGGCTTCTCTCGGCTCTCACGCGCAACTATTCAGCAGACCGCAAGCGAAGGCAATCTCTCGAAACTGCAACAGCGTTTCTGCAATCGCTGAGTACGAATTCTTCGCCGGAGAGCGCCGCAAGATTTTGGCTCCATGCGCTCGCCATTGGGTATAGCCCTGCCTACCTGGAAGAAAACGCCGATGGAATCCGGCAGGATTGGCCGCGGATTCCGCTTCCGTCGTCTCTGGAGCAGTTCACGGCCTCCGCCGCATTGGGGCGGCGCGTGGCGGAATTGCTGGATACGGAGCAGCCCGTCCCCGGCGTGACGGCGGGCGCGCTCCGGCCTGAGTTGCGCGGGATTGCCGCTCTCACTCGCATGGGCGTTGACGATAACAAGAATGACAAGGACCAGTCCGGAGATTCCGACCAGGAAGAATCGAAGTTGGACTTACGTCTCACGGCGGGTTGGGGTCACGCCGGCAAGGGCGGCGTAACCATGCCGGGGCGCGGCAAGCTCATCCGCCGGGAGCGGACAGCGAAAGAGAGCGCGGAATTGGCACAAGGGATTGCCGCGCTGGGCCTGACGGAAGACACGGCGCTGGTCCGCCTTGGCTTCGCCGTGGTGGATGTGTATCTGAATGACCGTTACGCCTGGGCGAACGTGCCGGAAAAAGTTTGGGAACTGTATATCGGCGGCTATCAGGTGATGAAAAAGTGGCTCAGTTACCGCGAGTACAGCTTTCTGAATCGCCCGCTCACACTGGCCGAAGTGGACGAGGTGCAATCGATGGCGCGACGGCTGACCGCCCTCTACCTGCTCCAGCCGGAACTCGACGCCAATTACCTCAAAGTAAAAAATGCGACCTGGCAGGGCTGATTGGCTTTTGGGACTGGCGCTCGGCTTTCCGACGTCACGCCGATCGTGCATCAGCGGCGCAGAAGGACGGCTTCGCCAATCTCATCATGGCGCTGCTGATCTCCGTCTCCGCCAGGCTATCCTCTCTTGGGACAACACTCCCTGTCACCAGGCCGTCGCACAGCGCAGTAAACGTCCACACGTGATTCCCCACCGTGATTGGCCCGTTGTACACGTGTGCTGAACTAAGGCCCTGGAAGACGTGTAAGTAGTGAATTGTATTACTTATATGCATTTTTATAACCCGTAAGACGGCAGTTCGATCCCACTCTTTGTCACCCAATTATGGAAGTGGTTTGCGTCACTTCTTTCGGCCGGTGATGATGTGGAACGGGGTGTCCAGCCGGAGCGTCGTGGTCGCGACATCCGCGAGGCCGAGCGCTTTCAGCCGGCTTTCGTACCACGACGAATCCCGGAAGGAGCGGAAAAAGAGCAGGAAGGGGAGCGTCGAAAAGGAAATGTCAGCTTCGTCCGATTCGAGCGGGGACCTTTCGAAGATGAGCACGATGCCGCCGGGTTCGAGCGCTTCCACGGCCCTGGAAAGAAACCGCATCGTCTCCCGCTCGGGCCAATCGTGAAGCATGGATTTGAAGGAAATCAGGTCGAACCCATGGGGAATCGGATCGACCAACGCGTTTCCCTCCAGGAACCGGACCCTGCCCGCCTCAGGTTTTTCCGCCATGTGTTCTGCTCCCACACGGCACACCACGGGAAGGTCCATCACGAGGGCGGAAATTTCCGGGTGTCGCATGCAAACCCGGCGGGCGAATTCCCCGCTGTTTCCCCCAATATCGAGCATCCGGCGATGGATCGAAAAATCGTAGTGATCCAGGCACACGGGTGCTTCGTACCGGGTGAGGCACGTTGTGATCTTCATCCAGCGTCTTGCCGCTGCGCGGGTTTCCGCCGAATCCTGGAGGGATCCGTCGTAGGAAAAGAGGTGGAACAACCGGGCGCGGCGGTGGAAAGCCGCCGGGGCGGAAACCAGGGTGGTGAAGTGATCGCCAAGATCATGGAGGACGAAATCGCTCAGGAAGAGCTTCATTTCGATATAGTCCCGGTAGCGCAGAGCGGCATGGAAGAGGGGGATAAGCCGGATGAGATCGTCCCGTTGCTCGATCACTTCGTTGGCTCGAAGCAAACGAAGGAGCATCCTCAGCCCTTTTTCGTCGCATCCGAGCTTCAATCGCAGCGCGGAAAAAGTCACCGGTCCGCCCGCCGCAAGGCAATCGATCAGGCCGAGTTCGAAGGCGGAGGCGAGGGCGCGGCCCTTCGCCGCATCCGCCATGAACCGTTCCGCGCGTAGATAATCGAGGGACTCAGAAAGTGCCATAGTACCCGCTCTTGAGCACCATAAGCTTGTCTCCCTCCATGCGGTAGTCGATGCCGACATCGAACTCCAGGTGGTCCAGCTTCGATCGGTTCTCTTCAAGGAAAGCGATCAGGCCGGCGCGGTAGCGCATCGCTTTCAAAAAGAAGAGAAACTGGTCGAAGCGGATGCCCGCGAAGTAGACGCAGTCGTTTTCCTGCTTGTTGGCCACGCAAATGGTCCTGCAGTCGCGCAGCTCGGGGCGCAATAATTCGTCCAGGTCGATCTTTTTCGTGTCGATGTGGGCCGAGCAGGCGATCTTTGCGGCCGTGTCCCGCATCTGCGTCCGGGCGTCGAAAAAGAAATAGAAGTTTTCAAGCTTCGTCCGCGCGGGGGTGAGCGAGTAGCAGATGCCGGAGGATAGGGAACTGCCGGGGTTGCCGATATAAAGATGAACTTCCTCGATTCCGCGCGTGAAGATGTCTTCGGTGATGTCGATGGAAAACATGAAATAGAAGATGTTTTCGTTCGGCAGGAGGGTAGAGGGCGCAAGCGGCCGGATCGCTTCAAGGACGCGCGAAAGAGACCTGACCCGCTCCCGCCTCCGATAGTCGTAGAAGTAGAACTCCCACCACGTCCGGTCCCCCTGCTGCTTGACCCCGAAAACCGTGTGGAACTCCCCAATGGCCTGCCGCAAAAGCGGAATTAGATTGAAAAATCGGCGGTCAACCCCCGCTGCGTCGAACGACTCGTAAAGAAGGTTCGACGGCTTGAGACGGTTTTCGAGCGATTGAGCGGGCGTGTAAGGCCAGAGCGCGTAATTGAAGAACTTGTCCTCTTCCGCGGCATATTCCGGATTGAATCCCATCCGTCTCATTCTGACCTCCTCAGGACCGTGAGCGGATGCAGCAGATCGGGCTCCTCTCCGTACCTTTCCCGGTACGCATTGGAAAGTCCCCAGCATTTTTCGTCCTCGCACCGGTCCCTGTGAAGGCACTGGCCGAAACCGCACTTTCCCAGGGTGCGCCAGAAAACATCGGGGATGATAGTCAAAGGGAATTCGTTGTCATTGAAAACCCCGGACGGAACGGGCAGACACTGGGGAAACGCCTTCAGCACGAACCATTTCCCGTTGGAAACCGGGCCCTCGGCCATCTCCGGCAACCGTTTCAGAAGCTCCGGGAGAGATTCGACAAGCATTCGGGATTTGTCTTCCATCGGGAAGAGATTCCAAAGGTGCATTTCACGAATGAAGGGCAGCCGTGCGATTTGCGAGAAAAGCGAGGCGGCGCAGCCGCTGTTGAGCCGCGTCCAGACCGTGTTCGTGATGATGCCGATGCCTTCGTGGCGCGAGAGATTTTCCAGGCCCGCCATGACCTCGCGGTATGCGCCCGGACGGCGGTTGATTGCGTCGTGAACTTCCTCCGGTCCGTGCAGGCTGATAAAAAATTCGTTTACCCCGGCGTCGATAAGGCGGCGCAAGTAGTTGGGATCGGCAAGCCGTCTCCCGTTGGTCTGGATCTGTATGCGCGAAAACCACGAAAAGGAGGCGGCAAATTCGACGTACCGTTCGAGGTGCTCGAAGGTTGTGACTTCTCCCCCCGAAAGGATGAGGTTCCGCCGCCTACCGTCGTTTACGAGCTTCACGACCAGCGCCCGGAATTGGTCGAATGGGACCGCCGGGAGCCTCTCTTCCAGAGACGAGAGCATGCAGATGACGCAAACGCTATTGCATCCGTACCAGAGGGGGATGACCGCGTAGGTGGAAAAGTCGATCCTTCCCGAAGCCGCGCCTGGATTGAGCATCAGAGAACTCCTTCTCCCTCATCGGCGGCGCGGGTTGACGCCAAAGTGGATGGTGAAAAAATCCCTCCCCTCGCGGTCGATCCCGCCCGTAAGATGGCCGAACTTCGACTTGTGAACGGATTCGAGACGCGCGCTGAAATCCTCGATGGAGAGGAAATAGCGCGCCGCCAGGCGCAGAAGCAGCGGGCGGATGTCACCTATGGTGAGAGATCCGCTGTAGAGATTCACGTCGAAGGATATTCGCGGGGTGCCCTCTTCCGTGACTTCCAGATAGTGGAAGCTTTTCTTGAGGCGGGGCATGGCGAGCCGAAGGAATTCGTCCGCGATTTCGAAGGCCCCAGGCTTGCGGCATCCCGCGAGCAGATCCCGCACCCTCTCGGCCGTTTCCTGGTAGGACAGCAGGGGGTATCGGACGTATCTGCCGATCGTACGTCTTTCCGGACGGAGCGGATCCCATTTGTAGCTGGTATGGACCAGGGTGGGTTCGGTGGGCGCCGGCAGGGGAAACTCCAGGTAGGCCTTGTGCATGCCTCCCTTTTTCGACGCCTCGAAGCCGATGTGCAGCATGTGGGCCTCGGAGATCGAACGATCTATCGCTTCCAGGAACGAAGCAGGCGCGCGGAGCTTCGTACAAAGCTCAATGAACCTCCGCTGGTAGTCCTTGCCGAGTGATTCCTTCCCCATGGTGATCAGAAAACGATTGGCAAGAAGAAGTCCCTCGCACATCTTGAAGGAATATTCGAACGCGTGGGGAACGCCAAGGTCGCGAACGAGGCTGAGCAGAAGCTTTCCCCCCGCCAGGGCTTCCTCGTCGATTGAGCCGTAGATGCTTTCATGTTTCCCGACGACCTCGGCGAGCGTCCCCGCCAGGCGTTTGGCCATGTGAGGATTCATCACAATGCGCGCAACGACGGAAGCGGAATCCGCGCCCGGCGCGTCGCCGGCTTCTTCGGAAAGACAAAAGTCGAGAGTCACCTCCGGCCTGGTCACCAGGACATTGACCCCGTCCGAACGGGAGGTGCGCCCTCCGGAAGTGTTCCAGACAGTTTTCATCCGCCTCCCAACTCGATCGGGCGCAAATAGCTGCGCCGCGCAGGCTCGTGAGCAATAGTGGAAGGAGAATAACACAGCGCATGGGGGTGGGTAAACCAATGGTAATCAAGCATCTCCTTGCAATTGTGCAGAGTTGAGATAGAGAATATCCACCCGTCAAAAGCAGCTCCCAAACATTCAGGGAAAACCGGCTCTGTTATCGGGGTATACCCCGTTGGGGATTCTAGATGTTCATGGAGGTATCAGGCAACGAGCTTCTGGCCTTAAGCAAAGGATTCCTCTACAGAGCTAATGCAAGAAGACGTAGAAGATATTGTGGGGGATTTTGTGGGGAGTCTTAGGGTAAAACGAGGGATAACCGGGGTAAAAGCCACCCGAAGGTGAGAAGCATTTTTAAATACAGATTTCTAGCGCTGGGCGGGTTGTATGCCCCACCCCTCAGCGTTCGGCTGAATTCAACAGCATTGCCCCGGAATTTCGTAAGCGCGCGCCCGGCCACCTCGCGATTTCCTACTTTTCCAGGCTTCCGTACTTGCTTTCGTAGTCGGCCACGACGTTGTTAAGAAGCAGCGCGAGCCGCTTGGCGACAAACGGGCTTACGATGATCCGGTTCGAAAGCTGGATGGTCATTTCGTTTTCCGTCGCGTTGAACGCCTGGTTCATGCCAAAGAGAAGAACGATCTCCTCGCGAGTTCCCGCGACATTGCAAACGTTTGAGTAAACGCTCGGTATGTTAGCGTTTTCCCAACGAACCTTTAACTGTTGCGATGTGTTCTCGGTCACAAAAGTCTCCTAACGTAAATGGTAGTAATACAACCGGCTCCCGACAATAACAGATGGCGCGGCCTAAATTTCCACTTCCGCGTTCTTTTACTCTAGCAAAGGGTTATATGTATGTCGAGTTCTAAATCACCTCAACTCAACAGGGTCCGCTGGATTTCCCTTCTACAGCAATAGGAGAGAATTACTCCACTTTCCCGGATGCAGTTTTCGCTTGCAAATTCACTCCCTAATATTGGACAATTCCATTACTCAAAAAATCGTAACCGGGCAATCGCTTTTCAACAACGCGGAATATGAAAGAGCGGGGCCGACGGTGAGTACAAGCGGCTGTTGAAACTAATCCGGGCATTTCTGAACGCCGGTGTGATGGAGAACGGACTGGTCCGTTCCAGCGTGGAAGGTACTCCGCAAGGAGGCCTACTCTCGCCGCTGCTAGCGAACCTCGTGCTCGACGAACTCGATCGCGAGCTAGAGCGGCGCATACACCGTTACTTTTGTTACGCCGTAGAAGTTGCTCCTTGCTGTCGTTGTCGGGCGGTTCGTTCCGCCGAGATCCAATCCGTGGGAGGCCCGGATACGAACCCTCCCCAACCACTCTGTCGTTCTGCTGCCCTCATTTCCTGTTCAAGGAGTACTGAGCTGGATGGGCGGAAATACCGCGAACAGGCTTTGGCCGTGGCGGATAATCTCATTCCCGGGCGTCCTGGGGAGCGAGTCCTCGTTGAAAGGAGTTTTTATGAAGAAGGCATTCGGAGGCTTTTGGATCTTTTGCACGACGTTCGCCATGCTCTCATCGGCAATTGTCTTTCATCCTGCCGTCGCCAGGGCAGAGGATCTGATCCAGTTGTACCAGCTTGCGATCGACAAGGACCCGCAGTATAAGGGCGCCGCGTTCGAGCGGCTGGCTCAAAAGGAAGGCCTCAAACAGGCGCTTGCCGCTTTCTACCCCAACGTGGACTTCGAATCGAACATAACGGAGACACGCCAGGATGTCGTCAACAGCCAAAACCAGGTTTTCGTCAGCGGGACGTCCAATTACCTGTCGACCACATTCGGTCCGACGCTCAGCGTGCCGCTTTTCCGGTTCCCTCTGCTCGTGCAACTGCGCCAGAAAAAACAGATATTCAAGCAGGCGGACGTGGATTTCGAACTCGCCAAGCAGGACCTCATGATTCGCCTGGCCAAGGCTTACATGGCAGCCCTGACGGCCGCCGACAACGTTGCCTACGTGCAGGAGGAGAAAAGGGACGTGGAGGCCTTCGTCTCGCGGGCTGAAACGCGTTACCAAAGCGGCCTCGCTCCCAATACGGACCTCTATGACGCTAAGGCGCGGCTGGCTGCCGTCGAAGCGAACCTCGTGAAAACTGAAAATGAGTACCAGAACGCGCTCCAGGCCCTTGCCATCATGACCGGACAGCCAATTTTGAGTGCCAATCGATTCAAGGAAGACCTCCCTCTCGTCATGCCCGATCCGTCGGGGGTGGAGGAATGGACAAACGCGGGGCTTGAAAAAAGCCTTCAGATGAAGAGCCGGCGGTTTGAATCGGAAACGGCCCGCCAGGAGATCAACCTCGAGAAGTCCGCCTACCTGCCGACCGTCAACGTGGTGGGGCAGTTCAACCAGAACAATATGGGCGGGTCTCTTTACGGCGGCGGGGCCACGGTCAACACAGGGGATGTGGCGATCAACATCGACGTGCCGATCTTCGACGGTTTCGCCACCAAGTCGAAGACACGTGAGGCGAGATACCGCTACATGGAGAGCCTCCAGGCATTGGAACAGCAGAAACGCGACGTGGTTATGCAGGTGAGTACAGCTTTTTCCGGAGTGAAGACGGCCATCAGCAGGGCCGAGGCCTTGAAGAAGTCGATCGATGCACAGTCGGAACTCTACAACGCGAAGGAACTGGGCTACAGATCGGGCGTTTACACCAGCCTCGCGGTCCTGGACGCGGCCAGGGATCTCTACCTTTACCGGCGCGATCTTTCCCTGAGCCGGTACGACTACATCATGAATACCCTGGAACTGAAAAAAGCGGTGGGTACGCTGTCCGAGGACGATCTTATCGTAATCAACGGTTGGCTTGCCAAGTAGTGCAACACCGGTCCCGCCGAATGCGAGGGTGCAGCCCATGTCAATGAGTCTGATGGAAATCTTCCGTGCAAAGAAGCCTGCCAATCGGCAGGTAAAGCGCGCACGGCGCGCGATGCGCTTCGAAATGCTGGAAAAGCGCATTCTGCCGTCGGCAAACGTGTTTGTCCCTCCCCTACACGCGGTTGTCGCCCCGCCGGGCCAGAATTTTCTCATGTCGTTCCAGGTCCAGTCCGGCACGCAGGCTCAACAGAATGCTCAAAATCCGGCCACTCTCGCTTTCCAGGGCGCGGACGCCAATGGAGGACTGTCTCCTAATTTGAGCGTCAACCCCTCTTCCTCCTCGGCCGCCACGCCTGCCGCGAGCGGCGGGGCGCAGGCAAAGTCGGCTGTTTCCGCGACCCCCAATGTCGCGCTTGCGTCTTCGACCCAGTCCCAGTCCTCGTCCGGGACCAAGATCGTTTTCGTTGACCCGAGCGTGAACGACTCCTCCCAACTGGTCCAAAATCTGGTCCAGTCGGCAGAGCAAACCGGTCAGAGCATGACGGTCATCAATCTGAGCCAGCAGGGCGCCGGACAGGCCGATGCGGTGAACAACGGTCTGGTGGTGGTCACTCTCGATCCGCTGAAGAACGGCGTGGATCAGATCACCCAGACCCTTTCGCAATTCCAGAATGTCAGTTCGGTCGACATTGTCTCGCACGGCGCGGCCGGCCTGATTACCGTGGGCACGACCCAACTGAGCTATGAAGATCTGGCGCAAATGGCGCCAGAGATTTCCCAGTGGAAGGCCTCGCTTTCCCCCAACGCGTCCATCGTTCTCTACGGCTGCGACGTCGCGGGGAGCGTCCAGGGGACGCAATTCGTCCAGCAACTGGCCGCGCTCACGGGGGCGAACGTGGCCGCCGCCACACAGGACGTCGGTTCGGCCGCCGAGGGGGGAAGCTGGACGCTTGGGTACGCGACGGGTCCGATCGCCGCATCGGCGCTCCTCGGTTCGAGCGTTACGACCGGATACTCTTACCTGCTCGCCGACTACACCACCACCTCGCCCAATATGAACCTGACCGGCACAAGCGGCAACGACCGGTTTGTTTTCACCAATAATTGGGGCAGCGACACCGTGACGGACACCGGGACCGGGACCGGCGATGTGAACGTCCTCGATTTTTCCGGCGTCACGGCGAACCTCACTTTCACCATTTATGCCAACGGCAAGGTCTCGGTGACGGACGGCACGGATACGCTTTCGGCGACCGCCAACATGCAGGAACTGATCGGCGGGTCCGGCAACAACACGTTCGTCTTTCAAAACGGCGCCACGTTCGGCGGGACCATCATCGGCGGCAGCGGGGGGACGAACACTCTCGACTATTCCGCCTACACGACCGGCGTTACTGTAGACCTGGCCACTGGGACGGCGACCGGGACACAGGGTGTCATCGGCATCGGCAAAGTTGTTTTCATGGAGAACGGGAACAAGGAGAATGTTTCCGATACGGGGGGCGTACTCGATTTCTCGGCCCTTACTGCCGCTCTCACCATGACCGTCAATACCGACGGTTCCGTTACGACAACGGACGGGACAAACACTATTACCGCAGGCGCCGGCACGTCGCAAATCATCGGCGGCTCGGGCAACAACACGTTCAAATTCGATAAAGGCGCCACGTTCGGCGGGACGATTGAAGGCGGCGTTGGGGGGACGAACACCCTTGACTATTCCGCCTACACGACCGGCGTGAATGTGGACCTGGCCTCTGGGACGGCGACTGGGACGCAGGGCGTAAGCGAGATCGCCAATGTTGTGGGCGGCTCGGGCGCCAATACATTTACCGCGAATGCGGCCAACGACACGTTGACGGGGAACGGAACCGACACCTACGTCTTCGCGAACAGCTGGGGCACAGATACAGTCAACGAATCGACCACGTCCGGAAACGAGGGGATACTCGACTTTTCGGGGGTCACTTCGAATATCACGTTCACCATTCAAACAAACGGAACGATTACGGCCACGGACGGGACGAGTCAGCTCACGACGAACGGCAATATCGAGCAAATAACCGGCGGATCGGGCTTCAACACATTCGTCTTTCAAAACGGCGCCACCTTCGGCGGGACGATTGACGGCGGCTCCGGAACGAACAACACCCTCGACTATTCGGCATACGCGACCGGCGTGACGGTCAATCTGGCCACGGGGACAGCCACGAATGCCGCAGGAACCACCATTACAGGCAGCTTCTCCAATATTCAGAACGTCATCGGCGGCGCCGGGGCCAATACGTTCATCGGGGACGGAAACAGCGACACCTTCACCGGCCAGGGCGACGGCGACTCATTCAAGCTCTCGAACAACTGGGGCGCGGTCACCGTCAACGAACCGGGGACCACGGGCCAGTCGACGGCAACGGCGGTGGGCAACAACGAGATCTACGTTGGCGCAAACGATTTCACAACCGGCCAGACGGTGCTTTTCAGCGCCGACCCGAGCGGAGGGATCGGCAATCTGACGAGTGGATCGACCTATTACGTGACTGAGTTGGTCGACGGCAGCGGCAACCAAACTGGATGGATTACGCTGTCGAGTTCATTGGGTGGATCGGCGCTCAACCTTGGCGCGTTCACCGGGACTCAGAATATCCTGCAAACCATACAGGTGGTCACCGGGACCACCATCAACAACAACAACGAAATAAATTTGGGCACGAATAATTTCGCTCCCAACCAGGAGGTCACCTTCCAGGCTGACCCGAACGGAGGAATCGGCAATCTCACCAGTGGAGCGAATTACTACATTAATCAGGTAGTTGACAGCAATGGTTACGACACAGGCTGGATCACCCTCTCCACCACGGCCGGCGGGACGCCGATAACCATCACTTCGATCAGCGGAACGAATAATTATTTTATTGCGTCCGCCACCACACAAGTCCAGCAGGTGACGAGTGAGCCGGCCAGCAGTACCGAGTTGTACGTGGGCACGAATGGCTTTCAGAGCGGGCAGACGGTAGTTTTCAGCGCCGACCCGAGTGGAGGGATCGGCGGACTGACGAATGGATCGACATATTACGTGACGGAAATAGTCGACGGCAGCGGCAACGATACAGGATGGATCACGCTGTCGAATACCCCCAACGGGACGGCGATCCCTTTGGGCGCGGTCACGGGAACAGAGAACACCCTGGCATTGCCGCCGAACACTCTCGATCTCTCAGCCGTCTCCGACAATCTCAAGGTGACCATCAATGCCGACGGCACGGTTACGGTCGCGGACACCACCAATCCGAACAACACGATCGTTTCGTCCGACAGTTCGACTTTTTCCGACAATGCGCCCGTGTTCGACAATATCCAGAACATCATCGGCGGATCGGGCACTAACACGTTTACCTTCGCCGTGGGGGCGACTTTTGGCGGGACACTCGAGGGCGGCTCCGGAGGGACCAATACCCTTGACTACTCCGCCTACACGACTGGCGTGACGGTCAATCTGGCCACCGGCGCAGCGACGGGGACGACCGGCATCAGTGGTTTCCAGGAAGTCATCGGCGGTTCGGGCGGCAACGTGCTTACTGCGGACAATAATAATGGCGACATACTGATCGGAGGCACTGGAAACAACGTCCTGTACGCAGGCACTGGAACCGATACGCTCGAGGGCAGCGGCACGGACAGGTTTGTCATGAATCCGGCGTCGAGCGCGCTCGACACGATCACCGAGACAGTACCCACGTCCGGCCCCCCCCCGGTGGGCACCCTCGATTACTCGCTCTTTAACGCTACCAACAGCGCCTACACGACTAGCAATCCGCTGGTTGTAAACCTGGGCAGTCAGATCGCGCCGAATATCAACTTCTCGACCTCCGATGTATCCCATATCACGGAGGTCATCGGGGGCGCGGTGCCCTACACGATCAACGGCACGCAAAACGAGACCTTCGGCCTTGCAGACAATTGGGGAAGCAATACAACTATTAATGAAGCCCCGTCACCCACCAGTGACACCCTTGATTTTTCGGCCGCCACCGGCCCCCTGAGCATTACCCTGGGCAGTCCCGGGGCAACGAGTACAAATAATGCGATTTCCGTCACAGAACAACAGGTTTCGACGACGACGGGATTACTTATCACAACCGGATCGCTCAGTCTTGCGAGCGGCAACGGCGTCGTTGCCATCAATGGAGGCTCCGGAGACGACTACTATACCTTCTACAACAATTGGGGAAATGTGACGATCAACGAGTCCAGCAACCCCAAGACGGACACGCTCGATTTTTCCAACGTCACGCAGAACCTCAATTTCACCATCTACGCGAACGGCTCCGTGTCGGTCACGTCCGCGGGCGGCACGCTCAACGAATCGGCGGGCATCGAGAACATTATCGGCGGCACGGGAATCAACACCTACACATTCCAGGACCAGGGCACCCTGAACGGATATATCTCGGGGCCGACGAATCAGACCGCGCAAGCGAACATCCTTGACTATTCCCAATACAAGACCGCCGTGGCCGTCAGCCTGGGCGATATGGACATCTCATCGAATGTGTTGGTCAACAATGTGCTGACCCCCAATGTAGGGGTGGGCAGCGGCACGGGCGTGCAGGGGATCAATGGGATCACCGCGGTCATCGGAGGAACATCGGCCGCCAACACCCTTACGGGCTACGACGTTGAGGACGGAGAGAGTACCGTAAATACCACGAACACATGGGATATAGTCGGCCAGAATTCGGGAACGCTCACAGGTGCATATACTGATAGCGGCGGTTCTTCTTCTTATAGTATTTCTTCCGGGTTTACCCATTCCGTCACCTTCCAAAACTTCGAATACCTGAGCGGGACGCCGGACAGCAACAGCGTTTTCACTATCAAGAGCGGTGGTTCGGTGAGCGGCTCGATCAGCGGGCGTCCCTACGGACCCTATGCCGGAACGTCTACCCTGAATATCGCGAGCGGCATCAGCGAAAGCACGGCGCAGTACATCATCTCGGGGACGGATACGGGCACGATCGAACTCGGTCCCAACGTGATCAATTACTCGGGCATCGATACCATCTTCGACAATTCCACGGCGGCGGCGAGAAGTTACTCCTACGATACGAACGACACGGCGGCGCTGACCTTTGCCGGGACTACGGTGCTGGGCGATACGTGGATGGTCGGCATCGACGGAACCAGTTATTCCGCCACGGTGGGGGCGAATCAGACCCCGGAAGATGTCCTGACCCAGCTTGCCGCTAACATTCAGCAAAGCGGCAACGGCCTGGAGGCGAACGTCCGCGGCGACATGATGCTGGTCACGGGAGCGGCGAATCCGAGCACCATCAATTTCACGCCCCCCTCCATCACATCTGGCACCACCGTCACCTACGACCACTCCGTCACCTGCGAGATTGACCTGCCGAATACCAGCAGTCCACAGTCCGTCCAGCTCAGCCTTACCAATGACACAAACAATACAGGAAACCTGCTCCTCACCAGCCTCAACGGGAGTTTCTCCACAATCAGCTTCGCCACTCCGTCGACTAGTTTGACTCTCAACGGGGGATCGGGCAACGACATCTTCCAGGTGGACCAGACCGCGCTGCCGTACCTGCCGGGCGCCGTCTCCATCATTGGCGGCGGCGGAATCAATCAGAGCAATCAGATCATCTGCTCCGTGGAAACGGGGGCCAGCAGCCAGACCATTTCCTGCGCTTCGGGCACGCTTACTTTTGATGCTACTGTCAATGCCGTTAATTACACGAGTACCATCAGCTATTCCAATATTGCGAGTCCCGACAACGTGGTGGTGAACGGCGGCCTCAACGACACCCTCACCCTGGCCGCATCGGGCAGCAATTACACCGTGACGGATGGCGGCGACACGATCACCATGGACACAGGTATCCAGTCCTTGGCGATCATCGGAGCCGGCGGCGAAAATATTATCGTCGACTCCAGCATCGTCAACTCCAGCGTTACCAACACGTTCAATAGCGCGCTGACCTTCGATGGCGGGCTCAACAGCACCGTGACCCTGAACGGGAGCGCGACATTCACTCAACTTACAGTCTTCGCGGATGAAACGCTGACCTTCAACGGTCCCAGCGTACAAAACTATATTTTCAACGGAGTGCCGGGCGTTGCCAATGCAATTACTGTAACCGGCTCCGGCACGACACTAACGATTCAAGACAACTCCACATCCACCAGTGTCTCGGAAACGAACTTGCTGGCGGTTACGATAAACGCGGGCAACTATATCGGTAGTCCTGGATCGTCCATCACCGTGGGCACGACGGGGACCGACCTCACCCTGGGCGCCAACCTCACCCTGAACGCGGGGAGCCTCGACTCGTATGAGAGCAGCGGCAGCTCCATTACGATTGCAGGCAATCTCATCCTTCCGGGCAAATCCCTGACGGCCCAGGCCGACACCATCGAAGTCTCCGGCACGGTCAGCACCAGTTCCACCACAGGTGCGGCCGGGTATATCACCCTCACGGGCCAGAACATCACGCTCGACAGCAGCGCGGCGCTTACCGCGACAGGGGTATCGACCCAACCGAATATCAGCGGTGACGGCTCGATCACCATCAGCGCCGTGGAAAACGTTGCCCTTTACACCCCGCTTATCGATGTGAACGTAGCGGACGTCTTTGTTGACATAGACGGCAATGGCGTCAGCAAAGGCGTCAGCAACGGCGGCGCCACGATCAACGGCGGAACCATTGCCATCTCAGCCACGGCGTACGCCAACAATATAACTTCGGGCACCAACAACATCTTCTATACTCCAGGCTCAAGTCCCGGCTCATCGGCGTTGGACACGCTGCAGACAGACCTCGGCTCCGCCGGAACCGATGCGCTCAATGTGCTCAAGGATCTCTATAACATTGTGGCCCCGGTCTCCTTCGAGATGGCGTCGGCGGACATCAACATCGCTGCCGGTTCGTCGATCACCTCCTCCAGTGCTTTCAGCGCCATCTCCTCAACGGTCGGCACCGCGACCTCCGCTCCCACCTCCGAGGTCGGGGGAGGCGTTACGGCCTCGGTCGGAGGAGGCGTAGCGGTGGGCATCGCGGACAACAAAGCCACCGTCGAAGTGGGTGGCACGATTCAAGCGGTCACCAGTGTGACGATCCAGGCATCCTTGAACAACACAGTGAACGTAGAGGCCGATACAAGCGGATACAATGGCGTCTCCGGCGCCATTGCGGTAGGTGTGCTGGTTTCCAACGCGACTGCGGACGTGGAGGACACGGCCAAAATATCGGTCACGGGCGCGGGCGGGGGCATCAGCGTAGTCACCAGTACCACGGACGACACCCGCGTGATGGCTCGCTCCACGGCAGGCGATAACGGCACCGTGGGCATCGCGGCGGCCGTCGACTTCGAAGACACCCAGACAAACTCCTACCTGGACGGCACTGCCACGGCGGCGGGCGACATCAATGTCACGGCAAATATGTCGCAGGGCAATGGCATCCCGACCAAGGAACTCTTTGTGCTGCCTACCCTCTCCAGCGGCACCTCTGCCCAGGCGGGCGTGGGGAGCGCATCGAAGGGAAATGTTCTCGACGACGCCCAGTCGAAGATGATCACAGGGGCGGCCGGGGTCGTGCAAAAGCTCTATTCAGCTGTCCAGGGAAAGGTGACCGCAAAAGCACCCACGGACGGACCGTCAGAGCCCGCCGATTTAAGTAACACGTTCGATGTTGGGGCCGCATTCGGCGTGGCCGTTGACCTGGATTCGGCCACGGCCCGCATTGGGGACGGGAGTCCGGGCAATAAAGTGGAAGCCCAAGGCTACGTCAACGTCTTGAGCAACGTCTCGTACGCGCCGTCCGTCACCGCCAGTTCCTCGGTTTCCAACAGTACGAAAGCCGAAAAAGGAGCAAGCCCGAGCACCTTCTCCGGATCGGTCGGGGTATCGTTTGGCTACATCGACAACGATGCGGAAGCGTACATCAATACGGGTGCGCAGGTGGACGCCATCGGGGATATTACGGTCCAGTCCCAGGCACTGAACCAATACACCGCCTTCTACAAGGCCATCGAGAACACTGTCGATGAACAGGCCACCTACCAGACCACGTCTACCGCGAGTGCACCGGGAACTGAACCGGAACCATTGGTTGCCGGGAACATCGTCGAGGTTGAATCTGGATACCTCAATGGCGGGACCCCGGGGATGTGGTACACCTACACCCCCCAGGGGACGGTCCCCTCGGGGAGTACAGACCTTGACACCATCGACTACGCCACCAACCCGAACTGGACCGCGACGAGCCCGGCCGAGCAGAGAGCCACGGACACCCTCACCCAAATTTTTACGAACTACCTCACGGGGGACTTTGGGGTCGGCGAGGTTCTGTTCAGCACCATGAGCCAGGCAACGGCCACCGGCGAAAGCGAAAAATCTCTCTCGCTCGCCGGAGCGGTCACCTTCCTCGGCGTGCTGAACACGTCGAAGGCGACCATCATGAGCGGGGCGCAGATCAACCAGGACACTTCTTTCTTCACCAATCCATCGGGAACTGTGACTCCACCGGGAAGTGTGATCGTCCAGGCGCTGGGCGCCAATCAGAGCGTCAACTTTATCGGCAATATCAATCTGCCCAGCATAGACATAACTGCCACAACCAAAGCGGATTTTGGGAAATCACTCTCGGGCATACTCAGCCCCGGCACGTCGGGGAATAACGCGGTGGGGGCATCCCTGCTCTTTTCCCTCTACGGGGATGACACCGAGGCGGTGATTCAGAGTGGCGCGGCAGTAAATGCGGACAGTCTTTACGTGGACGCGGAGAACAACGTGCTGGGCGTGGGCATAGGCCTCTCCGGCGGATCGGCCGGCAACGTGGGCATCACCGGAACCGCGTCTGCCAATTACGTAAACGACACGACGCTGGCCCAGATTCAGAGCGGCGCGGTCATCGACGTGCTCGGCGGCTCCGCCCAAGCGGCCTGCAAAGCGGTCAACAGCGACCTCGACTCCACCGGCACACTACCCCTGCCGATTAATTCGCCGTCGCAGGACGGCTCGGTTGTGGTCAACTCGATCGACACCGACTATGTCTTCACGGTCGACGGCGTGCTCGAAGCCGATTTGAAGTTGAACATGAACAAAAGTTCGCAGGCGACCGCGGTTGGGGCGTCGGCCGGCCTTAATATCTTCGATCGGAACACCCAGGCAGTGATCGGCGACCTTTCGGACACAGGCGCCTCGACAGGTTCCTTCACTTCGGGCGGCGATGTGTGGGTCAACGCCGACAACAATGGCTATGCCGTCGTTTTCGCCGTGACGGGAAGCTTAGCGAACCCGAAGCCCGCCGATAACTCGGGAAGCGGTCTAAGCAAAAACCCTGGGACAGGCGGCACACAGGGCTCGGACGGCTCGAGCACCGGCAACGCCGACCTGGCAGGCTGGCAGTCGAAACAAAATGCTGTTCTAAACCAGATGGTTAAAGAAACGCCGGTGGAGGGCAAAGTCGCGAGCCTATCGAGCGATGCCAGCTCGGGGGGCACTTCCAAATCCCAGGCGGGCATCGGCATCTCCGGCTCAGCCGGGGTCAACGTGCTGCTCGATACCACGGACGCATGGATCACCAACGCTCCCAAGCTCAATATTGGCGGCTCACTTTCCCTTTCGGCCGAGAACAATACGAACGTCATTACGGCCGCCGGAGCGGTGGCAATTGCGAAAGCCTCGGGGGACAACACCGCCGTGGCGGCGTCCGGGGCGTTTGCCTTGAATTATCTGGAGGGCTCGACCGACGCCTCGATCATAGGGGCCGCGGGCCTCGCTGTTGACGGGGCATTGAATATCGACTCCAAGCGCAACGGGTGGGTGGTTTCGGCGGCGGCGGGCCTCTCCGCCGCGGTGGGTAAGAACAGCTACGCGGTCGGAGGCTCGGTGGGCGTGAACATCCTTACCTACACGACCACGACCGAGCTGGAGAACACCAACGGAACGGTTGGCTCCAAGCTTTTGTCAAGTTCAGGCCCCGCGGTTTCGATAGACGCGGAGGACGATTCGTTGCTGGTTGCGGTCGGGGGCGCCGGCGGTTTTGGCGGCAAGGCCGGGGTAGGGGTGGGGATCGGCTTTACCTACGAGGCGACCACGACGACTTCCACCGTTTCCAATGTTGGGAAATCGACGACCCCCTTTTCCACTTCGATGGGCGAGATGGACCTTCACGCCGCCAACAACGAACTGCTGATCGACGCGACAGGTTCGGCGGGCATCGCGACGGGTTCGGGTGGATCCGGGTATGCCGGTGCCGGGACGGTCAGCGTCAATTACACCAGCAACACGATTTCCGCCGCCGTGGATCAATCGTTCCTGAACACGGGCACACTGGACATGGCGGCAACCAATAACGACTCGATCTATTCGTTTGCCGGCGCGCTTTCGATCGGGAAGAACCTGGGCCTCGGCGCGGCCATCGGGGTCAACCTGCTTTTCGACACCGTCACTTCAACTGTCTCCGGATCGACGATCAACGCCGCCTCCTTCAGCTCGCAGGCCACGGAGGGCGGCATGATGGTCACAGGCGTGGTGGGCGGCGCGGGTTCGTCAAAGGTCGCCATCGCCGGCTCCATCGCTTTCAATTTCCTGGACAGCGACATCGATGCGACGGTTGTGGGCAGCACCATCATCTCGGCCGGGGCTTTTTCTCTTAACGCCGAGGAGGAGGAGGTGGCCGCCGCCGGCAGCGGGGGAGTGGCCATCTCGACCGGAACAGCCGGGATCGGCGCGGCCGTTGCAGTCAACCTCGACCTCAACACGGTGAACGCAGAGATCGAGAATTCAGGCGCTACTGACTCGACGGTGGATGGAAGCAGCGTGAGCGTGACGGCCACGTCCGGGGAGATCATGGTGACCGCCGCTCTTGGCGGCGGCGGCGGGGACAAGTTCGCGCTGGGCGGTTCGGTGGCGGTGAGCGTGGCGGATGGTTCGATTACCGCCGAGGTCGTGGGTGGGTCAACGATCGAAGCGACTCAAGCAGACCCTGATTTTGCCAATCATGAATATTCCGCTATGATTGCGGCTTCCGACGACACCACGGTGGTCACCGTGTCAGGCGGCTTCGCAGGCTCCAATACGGCGGCTGTCGGCATCTCGGCCTCGACCACCGTCGTGTTGAACACCACGGAAGCCGTGGTCGACGACTCCAACATCACCAGTGACCTTGGCAGCGTCAGCGTGACCGCGGGTTTCATCCCCTCCACGAGCAGCCAATCGGGAAGCAGCTCGTTGTCTGGCGTCAATACGACGAATATCCCCTTCACGCTCCCCGACGTTGACTCTTCACAGATCTACGATCTGTCCGTGGGCGGGTCGGGCGCCGGGAAGGTAGCGGTGGGACTGGCCATTACGGTGAATACCGTCACCAACACAGTGGAGGCGCTCGTACAGGACGGCTCCACGGTGACTGCCGACGACGCCGTACTCGTCGGGGCCTACGACCAATCCACCATCAACACGCTTGCCCTCGGCGCAGCCGGGGCGGGCAATGTGGCCGTGGGCGGGGCGATCGCGGTGAACGTGATCGCCAACACGATCAAGAGCGATATCGACGACTCGACGGTGAGCGCGGGAACGACATTCGAACTGGACGCGGAGACAACGGCCATCATTCGCGCGGTGGGCATCGGCGCGTCGGGGTCGGGGAGCGTGGCGGTAAGCGTGTCGGCGCTTGGAAACGCCGTAGCCAACAAGATAAGCGCGCTGATCACCGGCGGATCGACCGTCACCTCGGGCGGGAACGCAACCATCACGGCAAGCGAGACGGCTCCGCGGGTCGTTCCCCTCTGGACCCCGCCTTCGAGTGCACAGAGCGCACTCAACGATTCGCCGATAGACCTTACCGCCGACATTCTGGCCGTCAACGTGAGTGTTGCCGGTTCGGGGACGGTTGCGGTCGCGGCGGCCGTAACGGGCAACGTGATCCACAATACGATCACGGCGGACATTACGGACTCCACGGTCCTAGCGGGCGTGAAGGACAATAAGAACGGCACCTACACAATCACGAATGCGAGCGCCGGGATATCTCTCACCTCCCAATCGGAAGACAAGATCATCTCCATCACGGCAGGCGTCGGGGCTTCGGGTACGGTTGGCGTGAGCGCACTTCTCTTCGGAAACGTGATTACCTCATCCATCAAGTCCACGATTACCGACTCCACGGTTTACTCGGGCGGGCAGATGCTATTAGAGGCATCCGACGATTCGTCGATCCGCTCGGTTGGATTGGGCATCGCGGCCTCTGGAACGGTTGCGGTCGGGGCCATTGTGGCGGCCAACGTCGTCACCAACACCGTCGCAACCGAAATAGTCGGATCGACGGTAACATCGGGCAGTTCCCTGGATATGACGGCCCTCAACGATTCGACCATCTACAGCTTTACGACTCAAATATCGGCAAGCGGGGTGGTTTCCGTCGGGGTGATCTTCGCGGCGAACGTGATCGCCAACACCACGGATGCGGAAATCCTGAACGACGCGACGGATTCGACTGTGACCACGTTGGGGACGGGCGCGCTCACTATTCATGCTACCGACCAGTCCACCATCGACGCATTTGCCTTCAGCGTTGCCGCAAGCGGCACGGTCGCGGTGGGCGTGGGCATCTCGGCGAACGTGATCGCCAATACCATCCACGCTGGAATCGAGGGCTCGACCGTCACCTCCGGCTCTACGATAGATATTCAAGCCCTTTCGGAACCCATCATTTGCGGCATCGCCCTCGGCGTTTCGGCATCGGGCGTCGTGGCAGTCCAGGTTGGGGCCATGGGCAACGCGATCGCCAACACCGTCACGGCGGACATCACCGGTTCGACTGTGAGCGCGGCGGGCAACATTTCCGTCAAGGCGGAGGAAGATGCGCCGTCGGCGATTCCCGCCTGGATCGTTCCTTCGTCTGATTTGACCGCGGTAGACAGCGCCACCAGCGATTCGCCGATAAGCCTTACCGGCAATATCCTGGCCGTCAACGTGGAGATTGCCGGTTCGGGGGTGGTCGCGGTCGCGGCAGCCGTTACGGGCAACGTGATTACCAACAAGATCGCGGCAGAGATTACGGATTCCACGGTCCTTGCGGGCGTGAAGGACAATAAGGACGGCACCTACACGACCACGAACCCGAACGCCGGAGTCACGCTCGCCTCCCAATCGACAGACGAGATCGCCTCCATCTCGGCGGGGGTCGGGGCCTCGGGCGTGGTTGCCGTGAGCGCGCTTCTTTTCGGAAACGTGATCACCTCCTCCATCACGTCCACGATTACCGGCTCCACGGTTCGCTCGGGCGGGCAGATGACACAGAGTGCAACCGACCATTCGTCGATCAGCTCTGTTGGATTGAGCATCGCGGGCTCTGGAGTGGTTGCCGTCGATGCCATCATCGCGGCTAACATCATCACCAATACCGTCGCGGCCGAAATCGCCGGATCGACGGTAGTTTCGGGCAGTGCCCTGGATCTGACGGCCCTCAACAAATCAACTATCTACGGCTTTACGGGCGGAGTCGCGGGCAGCGGGGTGGTCTCAGTCCTGGCATCCTTCGCGGTGAACCTGATCACCAACACCACCGAGGCGGAGATCCTGAACGACGGCTCGACGGCGTCCAATGTGACCACGACGGGCGAACTTACCGTTTCCGCCACCGACCAGTCCACCATCGACGCCCTTGCCTTCGGCGTTTCCGCAACCGGCATTGTCGCGGTGGGCGTGGGCCTCTCGACAAACGTGATCGCCAATACCATCCACGCGGGAATCGAGGGCGGCTCGACCGTCACCTCCGGCTCTACGCTGGATGTTCAAGCCATTTCGGAATCTGTCATTCGCGGCTTCTCCTTCAGCGTTGCGGGATCGGGCATCGTGGCAGTTGGGGTCTCGGTCATGGGCAACTCAATCGCCAACACCGTCACGGCGGAGATCTCCGGCTCGACCGTGAGCACCGTGGGTGCGGCGGCGGGCAACATTTCCGTAGATGCGGAGGAAAAGGCGCCGGCGTCGATTCTCCCCCTGAACCCGGGCACGGGCAACGAGGAAACCGAATTCAACAACACCACGTCCTCCAGCAGTTCGGCTGCGCCCATCAACATAAACGCGAATATTCTGGCCATGATGGCGAACATCTCGGGAACGGGAATTGTCGCGGTCAACGGAGTGGTCTCCGGAAACGTGATCGCCGATACGGTGAAGGCCACCGTCGTCAACTCCACGGTCCTGGCGGGCGTGACGGGCACGAAAGGCAATTACACGAACTCGAATTCGGGCGCAGGGCTGTCCGTAACGACCAACACCAGCAGCTCCATCATGGCCCTTACAGTCGGCGTGGCCGGCTCGGGGATCGTCGCGGTCAATGTGACCGGGTTTGGAAACGCAATCGCCAATACCGTCGAGGCGATCATCGATGATTCGACCGTCGCGACGAGCGGAGCCTTCGATACATCGGCTACCGACCAGTCGCAGATCGGCTCGTTTGGCATCAGCTTCGCCGCAACGGGCGCGGTCGCCGTCGGGGCGCTCTTCGGAGTGAATGTCATCACGAATACGATTGTGGCTGAGCTTGAGGGTTCCTCCGTCCAGAGCTACTCGACCTTCACTGTCGATGCCGAGTCGGATTCGACCATCCTGGGATTTACGGCTGGAGTAGCCGGAGCAGGCGGCGCGGCAGGCGTACTGTCGCTTTCCGCAAACACGATCACCAACACCATCGAAGCCCTGGTCACCACGGATACGGTTAGCGGAGACGCCTCCGACGTCATCTCAGCGGGCGCCGCGAGCGTGACGGCCGAGGATTCCTCCACCATCGATGCGATCGCTTTCGGCATTTCGGGGAGCGGCGGGGGTTCCTACGGAGCCGCGATTTCCACCAACGTCATCGCCAACACCACCACGGCCGAAATCAACGGCTCGACCTTCACCGGCGATTCAAGCCTGACGGTGTGCGGCGAGGAAGATGCGGTGATCCGTTCCATCACCGTTGGAGTCGCTCTCTCGGGTGGTGAGGCGGCGCAGATCACGGCGGTCGGTAACGTGATCACGAACCATGTCACGGCGGATATTATCGGCGGTTCGATTGTCACGGCTACGGGTGACATCAAAGTCACGGCCACGGACGGCAGGCCCTCGTCCATAGCGGAGCCGGAGACGACGTCAGCCCAAAACGGCCTGCTGTCGACCGACACTTCGAGCTTGCCCAACAACCAGACCCTATTCGATCAGAACGGTCAGCCCGGTCTATTGAGTTCGACCAACCTTTTTTCGGTCGTGATCGGAGTAGGCGTAGGGGGCAGCTCGGCCTACAACGCGGTAATGGTGGGGAACGTCATTACCGACCACGCGAAGGCCGACATCATAGGATCGAAAGTGACCTCCACGGCGGGAGAGATCGACCTGCAAGGTTATTGCACATCCTCGATCGCCGCCCTCACGGCTGGGGTCGCCGGCTCCGGCGGTATTGCGCTCAATTTGACTGGAGTGGGCAACGTCATCGCGGATACCATCGAAGCCTCGATTCTGGGAGGATCGACCGTGAAGGCCGACACGGGGATCAACCAAGAGGCGGAGGACAAATCCACCGTTAACTCCTTCGGACTCAGTTTTGCGGGAGCGGGCGGCTTTGCCGGGGAGGCCCTTATCGCGGTCAACGATATCGGCAACACTCTTTCGGCTGACATCAACGATTCGAATGTGACGAGCACGACTGGAGCGATCCAGCTCTCAGCCATCTCCGGGGCCTCGATCAACAGCTTTGTCGGAGGCGTTGCGGGCGCGGTGCTGGGAGCGGCCGGTCTTTCGTTCGCCAGCAGCGATATCCACAACACTGTGGATGCCTCGATCCTCAATGGCGCCACCGTCCATTCCGGTGGCGACATCGACCTGACCGCGCAGGACAACTCATCGGTTCAATCCCTCGCGCTCGCCGTTTCGATTGCAGGCGTGGGGGCGCTCGGCGCGGCGGCGTCCGTGAACACCGTGGCGAACCACGTGAATGCGGCGATCACGGGTTCTACCGCCATAGCGGGCGGAAATATCAGCCTTTTGTCCGGTTCCACTCCGGAGATCGGCGCTTTTGCCGCCGGCGTCTCCCTGGCGGGCGGCCTGGCCGTGGCTGCGTCCACGACGGACAACACGATCGCCGACGTGATCGGCGCGACGATCAGCAGCAACTCGACGGTGAGCGCGACGGGCAGCATCAGCCTGCACGCCTACGACACGCCGCCCGGATCGGTCACGACCCCGTCCAACGCCGTAACCATCAACGTACAAGGCGAGATCGGCTCGAAAAAGTTCCTTTCCAACGCCAACATCGTTGCTTTCTCAGGCGATATCGCGGGAGCTTATGGGGTTGCGGCGGGCGCGGCGGTCGTGGCCAATACCATTGAAAACCAGGTGAAGGCCGAGATCGCCGATTCCACCGTCACGGCCGGCTCCAACCTTACTGTCTTCGCCGAGTCCACATCGGTAGCGGTGGGCGTTGCCGCGGGCTTTAGCATTGCCGGGTATGCGTCTCTGAACGCCTCGGTCGTCAGCGACACCATGCAGTCGACAACGACCGCCGATATCAGCGGGGCGTCCACTATCTACGCGGGTGGGAACCTCGATGTGAAGGCCTCCGATACGGTCACAGTGGACGCTCTGACGCTCAGTCTGGCCGCTTCCCTTGGGTTTGGCGCGGGCGGCAGTGCCGTCACTACCACCTATGGCGATACGACTTCAGCCTATGTGGATGGGACCGACGCTTTGCACATGGCGAATATCGAAAATGCCGGCCAGGCGACCATCGAGGCCTACGACACGGTGACGACCAACGGCCTCGCCCTGGGCGCGACCGCCGGGGCCGTTGCCGCCGGCGCATCGGTGGTCACCACGAACATAGACGGGAGTCTCAGCGCTTACGTCGGCGATTACGCGGAGATCGGGCAAGAAGCGGGCATGACGGTGGGCGCTCTCACGGTCGAGGCGTCCTTCACAGGCACAGATACATCCGACGTCTGGGGTCTCGCGGGCGGCATCGTGGCGGGTGGGGTCAACGCCTCCTCTTCCGTGATTGATACCCAGGTCCAGGCCTACATCGGCAATTCAAACGTTACCGTAACCGGGGCTGTGTCGGTGGAGGCCATGGCCACCCCAGACGCGGAAGCGGACGCCTACGGCGTGTCAGCTGCCGGATTGGCGGTCGGGTCGTCCACCTCCTACGCGGAGGCTTCTCCTGTTATCTCCGCCTATGCGGGCGGCGATTCCAGCACGATCATGGCGGGCAGCCTTTCGATCTCGGCCGCGCGGATCACGCCGAGCGGCGGGTATTCGGCAAATGCCAACGCCACCGGTTCGGTGGGAGGTCTGATCGCCGTGGACGCCACGGAGGCCACCGCCAGCAGCGGCGGGAAGGTGCAAAGCTACGTGGCGGACGGCGCCACGCTCTCGGTGGGCAATACGGTCAACGTCACCGCCGCCGGCAGCGGTTCCCAGAATTCCAACGCGACCAGCTACTACGGCGGCCTGGTGGCGGCGGGCGGAAACGTGTCGACCGTCAATAACGACGTCACCACCCTTTCCTACCTCGGAACGGGAGTCACCGTCACCGGCGGCTCGCCCATCGGCGTCCTCAACAACGGCGTTCTTACCAACGGCGGTATCTATTACGTCGTGCCGATCGCCACTGTGAATTTCGACCCCTCGGAAATCTCCAACAATTCGATCACTTTGGACGGCGAATCCGGCCTCCAGAGCGGGGATCTGGTCACCTATCGCCAAGGGACGGGGGACAGCGTGGGTCTTACCAACAACACGACCTATCAGGTGACGGTCAATGCCTCGAACCCCAATGAGATCAGCCTCCAAGCATTGGATTTGGCCAACGGTAAATACGACACGCCCGTGACTCTGACAGCTTCCGGGACGAGCGGGACCAGCTCGTTCACCATCGTCGATCCGCGGCTGATCGCGCTTGACTCCAGCTTCGAGGACGCCATGTCGGGTGCGCCGGCTGACCTTATCCAACTGACCCAGCCGGCGGTCGGCGGCATCAGTCACACCCTCACTCCCGTCAATGCATATTCGGGTTCGACGGTGACTTTCAATCCCGCCACGGCTCTCGATCAAGCAACAGGTTATCTCAATGTAGGGCCGAACAGCGGACTCACCATCGGCGATGCCGTGATCTACGGGCAGCCCTCCGGTCCCGTCCTGAACATTTCGGCAACCGGCACGGATACCACCTTTGCGCAGTCAACGGCCGGAAGCGGCGGGCTGGTGGCCGGGTCGGCCGCGGTGGCCAACGTGAACGTCACGGCGACCACCAACGCCTACGTGGGAGATGGCGCGAATCTCAACGTCCAGCTCCTCTCGATCAATGCCGTTCACACGGAAAACTTCGACAGCCAGACCAACTCCCTGCAGGCTGCGGCGCTGGGGGCCAGCGGCTCCTGGGCCACCAATGAGATCAGCTCGACCGCGGATGCGACCATCGGCGACAATGTGACGGTTTCCACGCAAGACCTGTACGTGACCGCAGAGAACTTCACCAATAAGAATCTGGTGAGCGGATATAACGTTCAGGCAGGTTCCGGCGGCGTGATAAATGGTACCGCTGTGGACAGCGAGACCGACATCGCCAACTACACGAATGCGACCATCGGCAACCACGACACGATTAATGTGACGGGCAATTCTGCGGCGGGACAGGGGAACATTGTCGTCGGCGCATACAACGACGTGGACGCCGTGGACTCGGTGCGCCTGGATGCCGGTGGAGTCCTCGAGGGCGCGGGCGCCACCGACCATATCAATGCCAGCACGAACGACGCGACCGCGGCCGTCGGAGACAATGACAACATCACCACCACCGGTGATTTCGATCTCGAGACGGTCGCCACGGGCACCGTCAACGTGGCGCCGCAGGTCCATACCTACGGACTCGCCTCCGCCGCCTCCGTCGATGCCAAGGCGGTCTTCAGCTGCGACGACGAAACTACCGTAGGCAACAACGACAAAATCACGGCGCAGGGCAACCTGAACTTGTACGCCGGGCAGACAGTCACCAACCAAAGGAACGACATCAGCGTCACTTCCTTCGGCGACGAACTGAACGGCTCCGCGATTCCGATCGATGAACTGAAGTCGTACGGGGAGATTGACCAGCTTGCCAATGTCACCATCGGCAAGAATAGCAACCTTTATACAGGGGAGGACGCCAACCTGGTCTCGCAGCTCCAGGGCAATGCGATCCTAACTGCCTACGGCGAGGGCAAGGACTGGCTCTCCGCCATCTCGGGCGCCATCAACAGCTTGACCGGCAACACCATACCGGCCACGATGCAAGGCGGCTCCGGCGAAAATAACGCCTCGGGCACGGTCACCGTGGGCCAAAACAGCTTGATTGAAACCGGGATTGACAATACCCAAACCCTGAATATCACGATGAATCCGGACGGCACGGTCTCGGAATCGGGGAACATCTCCTACACGATCGCAACCGAAAACCTGGCCTCCAACCTCGAGAACGAGTGGCAGTCCCTGACCGCGACCATGAATGCGTTTCAGGGCGACACAACGGTCTACGACGCCTACCAGAGTCAGCTCGACTACCTTGAGGCGGAGATGTCCGCCATGGGGCTCTCCCAAACCGCATCGAACGGGAAAGTCGCATACACGACTACTTACAACGCCCAGTTTATTACGGTGAACAACATCTCCGCGCAGGAGGGGGTCATCAGCGTCGTGGGCTCCAGCCTGGTGATGAACGGCACCATGGAGACGAATGGAAATATCCAGATAAATATCAGTAATGACAGCCCCTACGACTTGCAGATCAACAACATCGACATCTCGGCCGAGGCCGGTGGCGATGTCACCTTCAATTACGGCAAGATCACCAGCCTGATGGGCACGACGGGCGTGTCGGGCACGGGGTCAATTGTGGCGGGCCCATCCGGGAGCGGACCGTCGATCAACATCACCAGTACTTTCGTTGCGGGCGCGCTGGGGAACCCTACCCAGGATGCGAATTCCTTGACGCCCGAGATCGACTTGAATGGGACCATCACCAACGTGCTCGGGTCGGTAAAGGTCAACGGCAGCGGGAACATCAATGCGGGAGGGAACATCGACGCCAACACCCTCAACATCACCGCGGGCGGGAGTTTCATGCAGGCCTACACGGCCACGCTTAGCAACGAGGGAGATGACCCCGCCGCCTCGACAGCATGGGCCCAGGTCACCGCCGATGCCGTTTTACTGGGTAACGGGGACTACAGCGCCGGCACGAGTGGAATCGGGGCGGACATCACTACGGCTATGGCCACCCCCTCCACGACAGGGAACATCATCATCGCCGGGAACGTTTTCATCGCGGGCGAGTACCTCAATATCTGCGGTACCATCCAAAGCGGGGAACCGGATCAGGTGATCACCCTCGGCAGCAATGTTACGACCGAGATCCAGGCAATCAATTCTTATATTCAATCGCCGAATATCTTCACGCAGGCCGTGCTCAATGCCGAACAGGTGATATCGGAAGGCGATGGAATGTACCAGCTCGCGATCAACGCGAGCTACCCCAATATCACCGTCGATTACAATTCGGCAACCGGCCAGATCGATCTGAATCCGATCACGATCCAGGGCGGCCACATGGAACTGTACGGCCAGATCGCGAGCACGGGGAGTGGTCAGATCAACGTTTTCAATGGCTATGGCAAAGTACAGATCACCAACGATACCCCCTACACCCTGGTGACCAGCACGATCAATACGGGCGATGCTGTAGGTTATCTAAAGATCACCGACACCGCATACACGGATACCAACAAGAGCGATGCCACGTATGGCCAGCCTCTGGTTACCGAGTTCGACTATGAAAACGGGACTACGACAACGGACGCCTACTATCAGCCGGCGAAGGTAGGCAGCGCGATCACCTACGTTTCATCCTACGTGACAGCAACAGGCGTGACGGAAAGTCTCCCCGGGAGCGTTTCCAACGGGGTCATGAGCTATCAGCCCGCGGAGGGACAGCGGTATTACTGGGTCACGGCCCAGGGGACCGAAACCGAGACCGTAACGAACTACTCCGCTTCCAGCTGGGTAGGCATCAACCTCGACGATCCGAGCAATATCACCAATGGGCCGACCACGACCGACATAGGCACACCGCAACTGCTCGCCAGTGGCGAATACATAGGCTATTCGTCCGACACCAGCGAATACTCGTACAACGAGACCAGCGTTACCACATCATCGACCACGCAGGTGAGCCCTGTTACGAGTTCGTCGACTTGGTACGGTTTAACCACTTACTACCAGACGACGACAGATGAGAGCTCCATCACGGATTACTACCACAGCAGCATCCTGGCCGACCAGCCTATAAAAATCGGCTTTATCGGCTATGAGTCGGGCAGCGGGACCGTCGACATCCAGTCGGAAGGGAGTGTGATCGTCGACGGCAACATCCAGAATGACGGCGGCAGCACGACGATCGTGGCCGGTTCCGGCGGGACATCGGGGGCGAGCATTTCGGCCTCCGGGCTAGCGACGATCGAGGGGCAAAGCATCGTCCTCCAAGCCACCGCCGGCATCGGCGCCAACGGCGCCGTCAACACCAGCATCACGCCTGGCGGGACGGGCACGATCACGGCCACGTCAGTCACGGGAGACATCGATCTCGACGAGACCACTGGGAACCTGAACGTCGTCCAGATCACGACCGCGCCGGGCACGAACTCCTCGGGCGCCGCCACCACGGGAGACGTCACGCTGACCGCGTACGGGTCGATCCTGGCGGCGAGCTCGTCCTCTCTCGTCGAGGGAGGAGCGATTACGCTGGACGCCCAGAACGGCTCCATCGGCAGTCTGGGCACAAGCGGGACCGCGGAGACGCCCGGCGCGAACGCGTCGGCGCTGAATATTGCCACCGGCCCTTCCTTCCTCACCGACGCCTCATCGCGGGACATTCTCAACGCCACTGCGACCGGAGACATTAACCTCTATCAGTCAACTGGCGATCTCTATGTCAACAACATTTCGTCGGTCGTTGGAACCACTCTCACCAATCCAGGCACTCCCAGTGGAGATGTTCGAGTGGTGCTAGGCAATGGAACCCTGGTGGACGCGAACACCACCGTGCAGACGGACCCCCGCACCGCGACCCAGTTGCTCGACATGTTCAACCAGATGGAGGCGACTCAGTCCACGGCCGGGCAGAGCGTCGCGCAAACCGTGCTGGCCTATGACGCCTCCCAGACCAGCGATTACCAGACCTACTGGTCCTACCGGAATCAGCAGGCCAATGGCGACTCCGTGGGCGGTCTGACCCAGGGCGGGACTTACTACGTAAATGTGGTCAGCACCAATGCCAGTTCCGGCACTATGCAGATCTCCCTGTCGACCACCTTAGGCGGGCCGGCCATCGCCCTGACGCCTTCGAACACGGAGGGGGCGACACAACTGCTCTACATTGGCAACACGTCGAGTTCTGTTGAGTTCGATGGAGTGACGGGTGTCAGCGCTCCCAACAGCGCCACCCCAAACGAAATCACCGTTGCGAGCGCCAGCGGTCTCACCAGCGGCCAGCAGGTAACCTTCGACCGCCTGGTGCCCTACGACCCGAACACCCCGGTGACCCTGTCGGCCGCGCAACAGACGGCCTACACCCAGTACTACACTTCCGTGGCCGAATACAGCCCGGTTACGGGCGTGAGCGGCGGGAACTTGCAGTTTGCGAGCAATCCCGGATTCAATACGGGAGATGAGGTTACTTTTACCAGCGGCGGAAGCAACATTGCCGGGTTGAACGAAAACACAACTTACTGCGTCGTTTCGGACCAGCCTGTCCTGGTCAACGGCGTTGCGAATGGAAGTTACGCCGTGGCGCTCTCCACGTCCGCGACCGCGCCGGCGATATCGCTTACGCTCGCGAACGGAGCGACGACACTCACCGGGGCCCCTGGGCTCCAGCTAGCCGCCAACAGCGCCTCTCTGACCGCGTATATTCAGAGTGCTATCGCCACGATCGAAGCCCAGAACACGCAGGAGTACCACACCCTCAACGCAGTTTGGGGCGCGGTGGGCAACATCAACAGTTCGCCGGAAGTTAATGGCGTGCTGACGCAATATAACGCGGACATCTACGATCCGAACTTCTCTTACAGCGCCAGCACCACGCAAATCCAGCAGGTCGCCCTTGAAGTCAACACCAGCCCGATCACCGTGGGCACGACCACTTACGCCGCCAGCCAGGCGGTTTACGTAGGCACCAATGTCTTCACGACCGGGCAAGCGGTTGTCTTCAACGCCGACACGAGCGTCACGGGTGGCGGGATCTCCGGTCTGACAAGCGGATCGACCTATTATGTGACCGAGATACCCGCCAGCGCCACGGCCGTCAATCATGCGGTAACGGGAGTGAGCGGCGGGGATCTGCAGTTTGCGAGCGATCCCGGATTTTCTGCCGGACAGGAGGTCGTCTTTAACAGCGGCGGAAGCAACATAACCGGACTGACGGACGGCCAGACTTATTACGTGGTTGCGGACACAGGCTCCGGCGTTTCGCTCTCCCAGACCAAAGGCGGGGCGGCGATTACGCTTGCGAATGTGACAACCCTGACCGGAACCCCCGGCCTCGTGCTTAACGGAAACGCCGGCTGGATTGCCCTGTCCAATTCGACGGGCGTGGTCACCCTCGGCGCAATCACCGGAACGGACAACTACTTTGTTTCGTCCACAGTGAACGACCCGCGGCTCCACCAGAGCGCCACCCAAGTCAACACCAGTTCGATCACCGTGGGCACGACCACTTACGCCGCCGGACAGGCAATTTACATTGGGACGAATGCTTTCACCAACGGCCAGGCGGTCGTCTTTAACACCGATCAGAGTGGAGAGCTTAGCGGTCTCACGAGCGGATCGACCTACTATGCGATCGAGATCCCCATCAGCGCCACGGCCGTCAATCAAGCGGTAACGGGTGTGAGCGGCGGGGACCTTTTGTTTGCCAGCGATCCCGGGTTTTCTTCCGGACAAGAGGTCGTCTTTAACAGCGGCGGAAGCAACATAACCGGACTGACGGACGGCGGGACTTATTACGTGGTTGCGGACACAAGCTCCGGCGTTTCGCTCTCCCAGACCCTAGGCGGGGCGGCGATCAATCTTGCAAACGTGACGACTCTGACCGGAACTCCCGGAATCCAGCTAACCGGCAGCACCAACTCCGGCTGGATTGCACTATCCGCTACGTCCGGCGGGACGCCGATCACCCTAGGTGTAACAGGTGCGCTGACCGGGAACAACTGGTTCTCGGACGGAGATGTGTTCTCCAAGGATGCGGCCTGGAGCGCCGCGCAGTTGCAGAACAGCATCAACGTCAACATCCTCGCGCCCAAGGACGTCTCCTCCACGCAGGCATATATCCAGAACCCGGTCATCACGGCGAACAATATCGCCGTCATCGCGTCCGGGGGCGACATCGGGTCCAATGACGGATACCTCTATTTCAATCTTCCCCTGGAGAACCTGACCACCACCGATGAGATTGCCATCGCGGCGGCCCAGCGCCAGGACATCACTTTTTACAGCGGCCCTCTGGTGAACGGCCTGCCGACCGGCAACGTCATCAACCTCGACTACTACCCGGTATCGGGAGTGAGCGGCGGGAATTTGCAATTTGCGAGCAATCCAGGATTCACCGCGGGGCAGAAGGTCGTCTTTACCAGCGAAGGAAGCAACATCACCGGACTGACGGACGGCGGGACTTATTACGTGGTTGCGGACACAAGCTCCGGCGTTTCGCTCTCCCAGACCCAGGGTGGGGCGGCGATCACGCTCGCGAATGTGGCGACCCTCACCGGGACTCCCAACCTCCAACCGACCGGCTACCAATCGATCGCGATTGAACAGAACTGGAACGTGGAATTCAAGACCTCGGCCACGGGCACGGTCTATTTCTCGGCGCTCAACGGGACGGTCGATGTCGGCTCCCAACAGACGATCAACATCGACCAGGTGCTCGCAGCCTACCAGATCACAATCAACGGCAATGCCGGGATCACGAACGCCGGCAACGGCACAACCCCCAACATCATCAATACATACAATCCATCCAATGCATCCAATCCACCCGATGTAAACGGCGACCTCATCATCGAAGGCGGACAGGATGGGGGGATCGGGTCAGCCTCCGCTCCGCTTCTGACCGAACTGCCGGACGGCTCCATCACCGCGCTGGCCAGCGACAACATCTACATCACGGAGACAACCTACAACATCAACGTCGCGGACATTTACACACCAGGCGACGTATACCTGGTCGCGGCGCAGTCGATCCTCGACGCGTACTCCACCAACAACATCCTGTCAACCATGCCCCAAATCCAGGCGGATAATCTCTATCTGACCGCGGAGACCGGGACCATTGGCTGGATTGGTTCGGCCATCACGGATAACCCCGTTCAAATCACCGCAACCGGCACTGTTTATGCGATTGCTGCCGGGGATATTAATCTCGACGCTTCGGGCGGCATCAACATCGACTCGATTACATCGAACAAAGGCGACGTGCAACTGACCGCCGATGGAGGGTCGATCCTGCGGACCTCCTCCTCGCCGACAAGCACGGACGTCTCCGGCGATAGCGTCTCGCTCACTGCCAGCGCAGCCATCGGCGCAGGCTCGAACCCAATCAACATCAATACCGACCCGAACCTGAGCGCGAATGCGAGCGACCACGGCACGTTCAGCGCCTCCAGCGGCACCAACATGTACATCATTGAAGAGAGCGGGGATCTTGCACTCGGTACGATCGCGACCGGAACCTGGAATGGGAACGAACTGGGCGATGGATACACGGCCTTCATCAGCGCTCCGGGTGGAAGCATACTCAACGGCCTTTCGAGCGGGGCGAACATCACTTCCGGGATGACCTACCTGTT
Organism: uncultured Occallatibacter sp.; assembly: GCA_964595845.1. Lineage (GTDB taxonomy): Bacteria > Acidobacteriota > Terriglobia > Terriglobales > Acidobacteriaceae > Telmatobacter. The sequence continues at coordinate 90,840 of CAZQRX010000001.1, forward strand.
CGCGTCCGGGGGTATCGGCACCTCGAGCAGTCCCATCACCTCCGCGACACCGGGCGGAACGGCGCCAGCCCAGGTACAGGGATTGTCGCAAGGCGGCGGCATTTACCTGATCAACACCGGCGGCCTGGCCGTTGATTCATTTACCGGCTCGGGAGACTCGATGAACGCGGACGGTTCAATCGACGTTCAATCGAACTGCCCCATCACAGTGACGGGCGTAGTCCTGGCGCAGGGCAGCATCACCTACGCAAACAGCTACGACGCGGGCCAGAGTAACTCCATCACAATCAGCGGGAGCAGCCTGACCGCAACCAACGGAGCCATCACCATCGATTCCGTGGCCCAGGTGTCGATTACCGGCTCGACCCTGATCACCACTGGCGGCGGCATCCAGATCACGGCGGGCAGCTATAACTTGATGGGCGGTACAGGTGTTACGGGCGATACAAGTATCATCGGCTCAATCCTGGAAGCCACTGGCGGCGGCATCCAGGTCACGGCGGGAAGCACTCTCTACACGGGCAATACAACGATTACCAACTCGACTCTGGAAACCACGAAAGGCGGCAATATCCAGGTCACGGCATACGGCAACGTCATCATCGATTCAGAGAATACCGTTACAGGCGTTACCGGCTCGCTCTTTGAAACCGCCAGTGGCGGAATCCAGATCACGGCAAACGGCGGCGGCGTGCTGATCGGTTCAATGAATGCCGTCGGTGTTACCGGCACGACCCTGGAAACCACCTCCGGAGGCATCGGGGTCACGGCCTCCGGCGAGATTTTAATCAATTCAGAGAATACCGGCTCAGACACTACCGGCTCGATGCTGGAAGCCAATGGCGGCAGCATCCAGCTTCTGGCATCCGCCGGCGGCGTCATGATCGATTCGAATAATTCCGCCGGTGTTGCCGGCTCGACCTTGGAAGTCCTCAGTAGTGGCAACATCCAGATCACGGCGAACGGCGGTAACGTCCTGATCGGTTCAATGAATGCCGTCAGTGTTACCGGCACGACCCTGGAAACCGCCTCCGGAGGCATTGGGATCACGGCATCTGACGCCATCCTGATCAATTCAGAGAATACCGGCTCAGAGACTACCGGCCCGACCCTGAAAACCACCAATGGCAACATCGGAGTCACGGCAAACGGCGGCAACGTCCTGATCAATTCAGCGAATACCGGCTCAAACACTACCGGCACAATCCTGGAAGCCACCGGCTCCATCACCATCGATTCCGTGGCCCAGGTGATGATTACCGGTTCGACCCTGACCGCCGATGGCAGTGGCGCCAGTGGTGGCAGCATCCAGATCACGGCGGGCAATACTATCGCCGGCGCAGTAATTGCCGGCTCGACCCTGGTCACCAACGGTGGCGGCAACATCCAGATCACGGCGGGCAACATTCCCACCACCAGCGATGTAACTATTACCAGTTCAAACCTGGAAACCAGGAAAGGTGGGAACATCCAGATCACGGCAACCGCAGGCGTCCTCATCGATTCGGGGAATACCGTCTCGGGTGTTGCCACCTCGCTGCTGGAAACCACCGATGGTGGCAGCATCGGAATCACGGCATTCGACGATGTGCTGATTAATTCAGAGAATTCCGTCTCCAATGCGACCGGGACGATCCTTGAAACTATGAATGGTGGCAACATCCAGATCGCGGCGGGCTGGGTAGATATCGATAGTTTTATTAATCTCCGTTCGGGCGTTACCAACTCGCTACTTGAAACCACCGGTGGTGGCAACATCACGATCACGGAATCCGGCGATGTCTTAATCAATTCAGAGAATACCGGCACAAACACTACCGGGACAATTCTGGAAACCGGTTCCGATGGCAATATCCAGATCACGGCGGGCGACAATGTCTGGATCGATTCATGGAATGCCGGTTCGGGCATTACCAACTCTCTGCTGGAAACCGCTGCTGGCGGCAATATCGGGATCACGGCATCCGGCAATCTGACGATCAATTCGGAGAATACCGGCTCCAGCACAGCCGGGACGATCCTGGATGCAAGCGCCGAGGGCAACATCCAGCTCCTGGCATACGGCAACGTCTCGATCGATTCAAGCAATGCCGCCGGTGTTGCCGGCTCGACCCTGGAATCCATTTCCACGGGAGACATCGAGGTTCTGGCGGGCGGCAACGTCACAATCGGCGCAACTTCGATCATCTCGTCGCCAACGAGCATCGAAATCGACGGTTCGTATCAGTCGATCCCGACACCGTCCAACACGGGCAGCACCATCGACATTTACGGGACGCTTTTGGCCGTGTCGACCACCATCCAGGGCGGTCCCTATAACGACACCATCCTGCTGCAGGGCGCTACCATCACGGGCACGGGCTTTGTGTATGGAGACGGCGGGAACGACGACATCACCGTGAACGTCCTGAACAGCACCGCCGGCAATACCATCACGCTCGACGGTAAGGGCGGCAACAACGGAAACAGCGGTACCGGCAACACGGCATATAACGTCACCTACTCGGGCTCCGGCAACTACCTCATCAACGTTGACGACACCGGCGCGGCGCCCACTCCCGTGCAGTTGACCTCGGCGGGCTCCGGCATCAACCAGACCTTGAGCCCCGCGGCGCCCGACAATTCGTTCGACGCGAGTGCGGACGTATCGAATAACGAGATCACCATTCAGGGTCAGCAGTACCAAACCGGCGACGTCGTCCGGTACGATCACGGCAGCGCGACCGATGCCGATAACGTTGGCGGGCTCAATAACGGCGAACTCTATTACGTGGTCGTCGATAGTGCGAACACCATCAGTCTGGCCGCGACGCTGAGCGACGCCTTTGAGGGGAATACCATTGCCTTGACCCCGGGGTCAGGCACGCAAACCCTTGAGGCCCCGGTGGAGCAGGTGACGTTCAACGCCGCCACCACCGTGACCACCGCGACGAGCACCTCGGCGGGCACGATCAACATTCCTGGCAACGGCTACCTCAATGGCGAGCGGGTTGTTTACAACGACGGCGGCGTGAACAATACCCCCATCGGTGGATTGACCAACGGCGCCACCTACTACGTGATCGTGGTCGATGCGAACGATATCCAGCTTTCCGCCACACAGCCCGCGAATGAAAGCTCCCTTACTATCAATGGGACGAGCGGCAATGAAAACATCCTGATGAGGGCGAGCAGCAATCCGTCGGGCACGGCATTTGTCGCCCTTCTCAACAGCAGCACGGCTATGGAGAGGATCAATTACACCGCTTCGATCGACGACCTCATCCTGAATACGGGCAGCGGCAACGACAGCGTGACGATGGACGACAACTGGACCTATACATTGGTCCAGGGCGGCGGAGGCAACGACACCTTCCAGGTCGGGCAGATATTCCAGTCGCAGCGTGACGCCAACGCCGGGGTGGCCGCAGATGATGTCTTCGCGACCACCCTCACTACCGAGGGTTACCTGAGCAACGGAGTGAGCTACGAGACCACGATACTGGGCGGCTCCGGAAACGATACCTTCGACGTTTACAGAAATGTAGGCCGGCTCGACCTGGACGGACAGACCGGGAACGATACGTTCATCATCAGGGCTTTTGCCTCGAATTCGTCGCAAACCGCCATTCATGCCGGGAGCGGAACGGACACTATTGAATACGTGGCGAACGCGGACATCAGCATCGACGGAGGCACTGGAAACGATACGCTCGTGTTCCTAGGCACGGAGTTCGACGATACCTTCGACATTACGGCCGATGGGATTTACGGGCTTGGCAGGGAGGTCCAATTCGGCTCCATTACAAATGTCATCATTGACGGCAACGAGGGGAATGACCTGTTCTATGTTACGGGCACAGCCCCTGGCGAGACCCTCACACTCTGGGGCGGCATCGGCAGCGCCCAGTTCATAATCGGCGGAGTGGCTCCAGCGGTTGACGCGGGCCTGCGCGACGCGCAGGGCAACGTCATCTACACCACGCCTCCCGCGCCGGCCGTTGGTTTCGGCGATCTGGCCGCCATGCAGGGCACCATCGTGGTGAACGGCGGCTCTTCGAGCAACTTGCCAACCACCCTGGACAAACCGGTGATGCTGCCTGGAGAGTCGAATTACGCGGTATCGAGTGGACAGGTCATCTCCTTCACGCAGGGCGCAAACGGCGGGCCGGACACCATGACGGTCTCCACGTCGGTCCTCGTATCGGTGGCTGATACTCAGGGATTCACGGGCGCCACCACCCAGTTGTTGCTCGATAACCTAACGTTGTACACGATCAGCATGACCAGCGGGGGCGCCGCCGGCTGTATTTGGCAGATCACGAGTCTGACCGTCTCCCCGACGGACCCGACTCAGACCATCCTTACCCTGCAGCGGCCGACGCAGTACGATGTGACGACTCCCCCGGCGGCGGGGGATTCCTACGGGGTCACGCACCTCTCCGGCAGCTTCTTCGTGAACGAGAACGCGCAGGTCAATTTCCTCACGGTCTTCGACCAGAACAGTCCCGTCTCCGACACCGCGACCCTTACAGCGAATTCGCTTACCGTCACCGCCGGCACTGCCACGGCGACGATCAATTACAACAACCTCGAAGTTATGCAAGTTTTCCTGGGAGATCAGGGGAACACCGTCAATATCGAGGGGACCATGTCGCGTTCCGACTTCCGCGAGGTCACCATGGTGGACACGGGCGACGGCAACAACAACGTAACGGTTACGCTGAATAACCCCAGCGACGGGTTCCTCACCCTCGACGCCGGAAATGGCAACAATGTGGTTGATGCTTCCGCCTCCACGGTCGGGATGGTCATCATTGGCGGAGACGGCAGCAATACCATAACCGGCGGCCAGGGCAACGACATGATCTTCGGCGGCCCCGCCCAGGTCGACTATTACAACGCCGATGGCACGCTGGTGACGCAGCTCGGAGTCCCATTGGACGAGCTGAACATACTCGGTCACAGTGAAACCGGGAGCAATGCCGTGACCCCACCTTACTGGCAGACCGACGGCAGCTTCAGCGACAGCATTGTCGCCTACGGCGCCGCTACGGGATCGGGCGGGAACAACACCATCGTGGACTTGCCGGGCAACAACATCGTCATGGGCGGCTCAGGAGCCAACAGCATCACGGTCGGAGATGGCAACAACGTCGTCTTCGGCGCCAATGGATTGGTCAACATCGCCGCCAACGGGGAGTTTACATCGGTGGCCACCGTTGATTCCTCCATCGGCTCGACCGACACGATCACAGCCGGCAACGGAAACAACTACATCTTCGGCGGCTTTGGAGCCGACAGCATCACGGCCGGCAACGGGACCAACTACGTCTTCGGCAACAACGGATCGGTAACTTACAGCAACGGCGCGGTGAGCCTTGCTGAAACGGTCGATCCCTCGATTGGTTCAGGCGACATGATCAACGTCGGAGACGGGGCCGACTATGTCTTCGGCGGATACGGAAACAACAACATCACGGCCGGCAACGGGACCAACTACGTCTTCGGCAGCAACGGATCGATCACTTTCAGCGACGGCGCGGTGAGCCTCGCGGAAACGGTCGATTCCTCGATTGGTTCAGGCAACACGATCACGGTCGGAGATGGGACAAACTATGTCTTCGGCGGCTTCGGCCCCAACAGCATCACGGCCGGCGACGGGACCAACTTCGTCTTCGGCAACAACGGATCGGTAACTTTCAGCAACGGAGCGGTGACCCTTGCGGAAACGGTCGATTCCTTGATTGGTTCAGACAATACGATTTTTGTCGGAACGGGCACGAACTACGTCTTCGGCGGATCCGGAGCCGATCATATCACCGCCGGATACGCTTCCGACCATGTTACGGCCGGCAACGGGACCAATTACGTCTTCGGCGACGACGGATCGGTAAGTTTTAGCAACGGCGCGGTGACCCTTGCGGAAACGATCGATTCCGCGATTGGTTCAGACAATACGATCAACGTCGGAGACGGGACCAATTATGTCTTCGGCGGATACGGCTCCAACAGCATCACGGCCGGCAGCGGAACCAACTACGTCTTCGGCAACAACGGATCGGTAACTTTCAGCAACGGAGAGGTGAGCCTAGCGGAAACGGTCGATCCCACGATTGGTTTAGGCAATACAATCAACGTCGGAGACGGGACCAACTATGTCTTCGGCGGCTTCGGCTCCAACAGCATCACGGCCGGCAACGGGACTAACTACGTCTTCGGCAGCAATGGATCGGTCACTTTCAGCAACGGCGCGGTGACCCTTGCGGAAACGGTCGATCCCACGATTGGTTTAGGCAATACAATCAACGTCGGAGACGGGACCAACTATGTCTTCGGCGGGTACGGCCCCAACAGCATCACGGCCGGCAGCGGGACCAACTTCGTCTTCGGCAACAACGGATCGGTATCTTTCAGTGGCGGAGCGGTGGTCCTTGCGGAAACGGTCGATTCCTTGATTGGTTCAGACAATACGATTTTTGTTGGAACGGGCAATAACTACATCTTCGGCGGATCCGGAGCCGATCATATCACCGCCGGATACGCTTCCGACCGTGTTACCCCCGGCAACGGGACCAACTACGTCTTCGGTGACGATGGATTGGTGAGTTTCAGCGGCGACGAGATGATCCTTGCAGAAACGGTCGATTCCGCGATTGGCTCAAACAATACGATCAACGTCGGAGACGGGACCAATTATGTCTTCGGCGGATACGGCTCCAACAGCATCACGGCCGGCAGCGGAACCAACTACGTCTTCGGCAACAACGGATCGGTAACTTTCAGCGGTGGAGCGGTAGTCCTTGCGGAAACGGTCGATCCAACGATTGGTTTAGGCAACACGATCAACGTCGGAGACGGGACCAGCTATGTCTTCGGCGGATACGGCTCCAACAATATCACGGCCGGCAACGGGAACGACGTTGTCTTCGGCGGCAACGGATCGATCAACATTGCCGCCAACGGGGAGTTTACATCGTTGGCCACCGTTGATTCCTTCATCGGCTCGACCGACACGATCACGGCCGGCAACGGAAACGACTACATCTTCGGCGGCTCCGGCTCCAACAGCATCACGGCCGGCAACGGAAATAACTTCGTCTTCGGCAACGACGGATCGGTGACTTTCAGCAACGGTGCGGTGACCCTTGCGGAAACGGTCGAACCCTTGATTGGTTCAGGCAACAAGATCATCGTTGGAGACGGGACCGACACTGTCTTCGGCGGGTACGGCTCCAACAGCATCACGGCCGGCAAGGGAAACGACGTTGTCTTCGGCGGCAACGGATCGGTCAACATTGCCGCCAACGGGGAGTTTACATCGTTGGCCACCGTTGATTCCTCCACCAGTTCGACGGATACGATCACGACCGGCAACGGAAACGACTACATTTTCGGCGGCTCCGGCTCCAACAGCATCACGGCCGGCAGCGGAAACGACTACGTCTTCGGAAACGACGGATCACTCACTTTCAGTAACGGAGCGGTGACTCTTGCGGAAACGGTCGAGCCCACGATTGGTTCAGGCAACACGATCATCGTTGGAGACGGGACCGACACTGTCTTCGGCGGATACGGCTCCAACAGCATCACGGCCGGCAAGGGAAACGACGTTGTCTTCGGCGGCAACGGATCGGTCAACATCGCTGCCAACGGGGAGTTTACATCGTTGGCCACCATTGATTCCTCCGTCGGCTCGACCGACATGATCACGGCAGGCAACGGAAACGACTACATCTTCGGCGGCTCCGGCTCCAACAGTATCACGGCTGGCAACGGAAATGACGTCGTCTTCGGCAACGACGGATCGGTAACTTTCAGCAACGGCGCGGTGACCCTTGCGGAAACGGTCGAGCCCACGATTGGTTCAGGCAACAAGATCATCGTCGGAGACGGGACCGACTATGTATTCGGCGGCCCCAGCTCCAACAGCATTACGGCCGGCAACGGAAACGACGTCATCTTCGGCGGCAACGGATCGGTCAACATCGCTGCCAACGGGGAGTTTACATCGTTGGCCACAGTTGATTCCTCCACCGGCTCGACCGACAAGATCACGGCCGGCAACGGAAACGACTACATCTTCGGCGGCTCCGGCTCCAGCAGCATCACGGCCGGCAATGGGACCAACTACGTCATCGGCCACAACGGTTCGGTCAGTTTTACAAACGGAGTGGTCAGCCTGGCTACGACACTCGATTCCTGGGTAGGATCGGGCGACACTATCATCGTCGGCAACGGAACCAACTACGTCTTCGGCGGCTTCGGCTCCAACACCATCACCGCCGGGAATGGCTCGAACTTCGTTTTTGGCGCCAGCGGATGGATTTCCTTCGCAAACGGCAGAGTCAGCCAAATGATGTCGGTCGACCCCGGCGCCGGCGGCGATGACACGATCACCGCCGGCAACGGGGCGAACTACGTCATCGGCGGTTTCGGTTCCAACACCATCACCGCTGGAAACGGCGGCAACGTTCTGATCGGCCATAGCGGGACGGTCATCTTCAACGCCGACGGAAGCCGCAATAACATCTATTCAATCGCCGACAATTTAGGCGGGAACAGTACGCTGAGGAGCGGGACCGGAAATGACATCCTCATCGGCGGGGCGGGAAACAACATCCTCTACGGTGGGGGCGCCAGTGCCGGTGGCTTTGACATCCTATTCGGCAACGGCGGCATGGTCACTTATGGACCCGGTGACCACCTTACCGTCCAAAGCCTCGATATCCGCATGGGAGGCAGCAACCAGCTGTTTGCGGGAACGTCGGGCAATGCCATTATGATAGGCGGACTCGGCCCGAACCAGTTCACCGGCAACTTTGCCAGCGACGTGATGATTGGCCAGTTCGCCTACCTCGAATTCATCGGGGATCGGCTCGTGACCGCCTCGTGCTGGTGGTTCGCGGACGATGCAATCGCCAAGGCGCTCAGCAGCCTCTACAGCCCGGAGACGGGCCAGAACGGCCAGAGTTTCCTCCAGGCCCGGGAAACTGAGGCGGTGCCCGAAATATACCCCAAAGTGGGCGTCTATGCATATACAGGCGAAAGCGCCGCTGCGGCCGAAAGCCGGAACTTCAACGCGGCCGTTGCTGTCGAGCCGGAGCACGGTTCGGACGAATTGCAGAGGTTGCAACAGGCGCAGTCAAGCCATCCCGGTTCCTACGACGTTCAGGCGCAGGTTCCGGAAAAGAATGCGGCCCCCGCAGAAGATCATCCGATCAAGCACACGGGCGAGCGCCACGACGGCACGCCCGCAAAGCCGGACAAAGGAAATAAGAAGACCGCAACCCCGGCGAATTCGGAAGCACCGAGACAGGGCAGAACGATTCGGATCACCGATTCCAACTGGCCTCGACAAAATCAGGCTGCCCCGCGGGGACTCGAACAGGGCGCGAAATTCAGCGACCTTTCCGTCGCCGTGGCGGGCCTGGCCGGGTGGGGCGCCATGGCTTCGGGCGCGGCGAAGGAGTCCTCCGGCCTGCTCAGCAGAGATGGGTTCAAACGGTTCAGGAACAAGGGCGACAATGACCGCTTCCTCTCCTATATGGATCAGGGGCGCGAAGATGACGGAAGCACGGGGCCTTGGTTCCTTGGGATCTCAAATGAGAATCCGGCCGATAGATCCCCGCTACCATGAAGCGGCTGGTATTCTCGTGAGTGGGCCAGGCTGTGGGCTGTTAAGAACCGGGGCCTCCCCGGTTCTTTCATACATGTTCGATTGGGAAGACGGCCCGCCGTGAGGTGGGTTGCGTGAGGACCAAGGAGAGGTAACGCTTTTGGAAGTCAGAGACGGTCGCGGCAATTCGACGGGCTTCGATCGCTCTGTTTTTTGGGCGAATCTTGCCGGTTTCCAAAGTGCGGAGGAATGTGCTCCGTCCTGGCTTGCCCTGCTGGTATCGTTCATAGCCCACGTCACCCAGGGCGTATTGATCCTCAGGGACGGCTCTGGGGGCTCCTTTGCGCCGGTTGCCAAGTGGCCGCAGGAGGGCGTCCAAGATCCGGAAAGGCTCGCCGACGTCTGCGAACGGTCGATGGGGGAGCGGATCGGCCTTCTCACCGAGCTCCCCACTCCTGAAGGCAACACCCCTGCCTCCGCGCAATCCCGCCGCTGCGGCATCGCCTACCCGCTCATCATCGACGATGAACTGAGCGGCGTAGTCGCCGTGGAAATCGAGGCGGCACGGGAAGGTGAACTGCGCTCGGCGATGAAGCAGCTCCAGTGGGGGATGCTGACGCTCGAACTCATCTTCCGCAGGTTTCGGGCGCGGGAAGAGTCGGTGGTGCTTTCGCGGTTGCGGTCCTCTGTCGACCTGCTGGCGTCGGTGCTTTCCGAAGAGGACTACGTGGAAACCTGCATGACCTTCGTGGCCGGCGTCGCGACCCTGCTGCAATGCGACCGGGTGAGCCTCGGGCTGGTGCGCGGCGAGTCCATCCACATCCAGGCCATTTCGCACAGCGCCAACTTTGACAAGCGGATGAACTTCATCCATGCGTTGAGCATGGCCATGGACGAGGCAGTCCTGCAGAAGCGGGAAATCCTCTATCCCCAGCCCCCGGCGAGTGGCCTTCTGATCACTCGGAACCACGAGGACCTCTGCAATCGCTTCGGAGCGCAGTCCCTCCTTACTGTTCCCTTGTATGGCCGGGAGCGCTATTTCGGCGCTCTCACCCTCGAACGAAGCGAAAATAAGCCGTTTTGCGCGGAAGAAGTCTCCCTCTGCAAGAGCGTCTTTGCTCTCGTCGCTCCCATTTTAGAGGCAAAGAAGGTCCAGGATTACACCCTCGCGCGCCACGGCTGGGAGGCCCTCAAAAAAACGGCGCGCAAGCTCTTCGGACCGGGACATCTCGACTGGAAAGCCGCGGCCGCGGCCGTGTGCGCGGTGGCGATTTTCTTCACCTTCGCCCAGGGCGAGCAGAAAGTGACCGCCCGAACGACCCTCGAAGGGATGGTAAAAAGGACGATAGCCGCGCCTTTCAGGGGCTACATCAAGGAAGCGTTCGTTCGACCGGGGGACACTGTTACAGAGGGAGAAACGCTGTGCAGGCTCGACGAGCGGGACCTTCGTCTTGAAAGGACCGACCTTCTCGGCCAGGAAAGCCAGATGCTTCGGCAGCAACAGCAGGCCGTGGCGGATCATGATTGGGCGAAGGCTAACGTCGTCAAGGCCCAACTCGACCAGGTGATGGCGCAAATCGACCTGAACGGGGTCAAGCTCGACCGCACGACCATCAAGGCTCCCTTCGACGGCATCCTCGTGAATGGAGACCTCAGCCAGAAAATCGGCTCCGCGGTGGAACAGGGAGACCCGCTGTTTGAAATCAGCCCGCTTTCGGCCTATCGGCTGATTCTCATGGTGGATGAGAGCGATATTTCCTACATCCATCCGGGGCAGCGGGGTGAGCTTGTGCTTTCGGCCCTCCCCGGAAGGTTTTCCATCGTCGTGAACAAGATCACGCCGGTCACGGCGGCCATCGAAGGAGTCAACTGCTTCCGGGTGGAAGCGTCCCTCGAAGGCGCACCCGGAATTTTCCGGCCCGGAATGGAAGGCATAAGCAAGATCAACATCAGGAGAGGCAAGCTTATTTCCATCTGGACCATCAAACTTCGCGAGTGGATTCGCTTGAAGATGTGGGCATGGCTGCCTTGAATAAAACATCCGAGTATCCCCAATCCCTTTTCGGCCAGTCCTGGTACCGCGTAGCCGAAATTAAGCCGCGCCTGCGCGGCCACATTCAGTTTCACCACCACGTCTACCGGGGAAGCGACTGGTATGTCCTCCAGGACTACTCCTCCGGGCAGTTTCACCGCTTTTCGAAAGAAACCTACCTGATCATCGGCATGATGAACGGCGAAAGAACCATGGCGGAAATCTGGGGCGCGGCCTGCGAACTGCTCGGAGACGATATGGCCACCCAGGACGAAGTCATCAGCCTCCTCTCCTATCTGCACCAGGCAGACATCCTGCAGTCCGACATACCGCCGGATATTTCCGACCTGGGGGGAAGAAATAAGCGGGAGAAGAGGCAAAAATGGCTCGCCCGCCTCCGCTCCCCCGCCGCGCTGACTTTCGGGCTTTGGGACCCCGACAGTTTCCTGAACCGTACATCTTGGGTCGCCCGGCTGCTTTTCAGCCGAACGGGCGCTTTTTTCTGGTGCCTGACGGTCCTTTGCGCCGTGACGTTTCTTGGCCTTCATTGGGGGGAGCTTGCCTCCAACGTCACCGACCGGATTCTCAGCACGGAAAACCTGGTGCTGCTGGCCCTCATTTATCCGGTGTCGCGGCTCCTTCACGAACTGGGGCACGCCTACGCCGTCAAGCGCTGGGGGGGAGAAGTCCATGAAATGGGCATCATGCTTGTGGTGTTCTTCCCCATGCCCTATGTGGACGCCTCCTGGTCCTCGGCCTTTCCTTCCCGCCGAAGCCGGATGATGGTCGGCGCGGCGGGGATTTTCGTGGACGTCTTCCTCGCCTCCCTGGGCATGATCGTCTGGGTGCTGGCGGAGCCGGGGACCGTGCAGGTGATTGCTTATAACGTGCTCTTCATCTGCGGACTCTCCACGCTGTTTCTCAACGGAAACCCGCTCATCCGCTTCGATGCCTACTACGTGCTGGCCGACTGGCTGGAGATCCCGAACCTTGCCGACCGGTCCAGCCGGTTTCTCGCCGACGCCGTGAAGCGCCACCTGCTCCGAATCAAGAACCTGACTGTCCAGCAATACTCCCCCGGCGAAAAGCCCTGGCTTGCGGTCTATGCCGTTTTGGCATTTCTCTACCGGATTTTCATCGCATTCGGCATTATCTTCTTCATTGCGGGCCGCTTCTTCATTATCGGCATCGTCCTGGCCATCTGGGCAGGCATATCGATCCTCGTGCTCCCGCCGATCCTATCTTTGCGCCGGACGATGAACGAGATCTCGGGGATGAAGAAAAAACAGAGGGAATTCGCCTTTGCGGTCTGTTTGGCCTGTGCGGTCCTGCTGGCCGTTCTCCTCTTTTTGCCCTTTCCCTCCTTTACCGTGACGGAGGGAGTCGTCACAGTGCCGGAGGAAGGGCGAGTCTATGCAGGCGCAGACGGGTTCGTCGTCAAGGTGCTCACTCCCTCGGGAACTCACGTGAAAAAGGGCGACCCGCTTCTCTACTGCGACTCTCCTGACCTCCAGGCGGAAATCAAGGTGCTCATGGCGGGCGTCAACGAGGTGCAGGCCCGGTTGCGGGCCGCCCAGGCCATCGATCCGATGCAGACCGGGACGATCAGGGACGAACTGGGGAGGGTGAGCGCCAAGCTCGAAAGAGCGCGGGAACGGGCCTCCGATATGACGGTGAGGAGCCCGGCGGATGGCGTTTTCATCCTGCCTGCGGAAGAGGACTGGCCGGGAAGAAGCGTTCGCAAGGGAAGCCCGGTGGGCTATGTGGTCGATTTTTCGAGAACCATCGTCTCGGTCATCGCGGACCAGACGGATATCGACAAGATCCGGTCCGATACCGAGCGGGTCGAAGGGAGGCTCGCCGAGTCGCCCGATACCTCATACACTGCTGAAATCCTGCGGGAGGAGCCGGAAGCCTCCAAGGAAATCCCCAGCCTTGCCCTGTCCGTGCAGGGAGGCGGCAAAGTGGCGCTGGATCCCACGAAAGAAAACCCCGCCAAGCCGGAGGCGTTCGAAAAGCTGTTCCATATCGAAGTCGAGCTGCACGGGGCCAGGGCGAGGGGCATCGGAGAGCGCGTCTACATCCGGCTGGTCCATAAGCGCGAGTCGCTATTCAGCAGGGCGACACGGTTTTTCCGGCGGCTTCTCCTCAAGCGGCTGAACGTGTGATGAGGAGAAGGGAAGAATTGCTCATTTACTACCGGGGTTTCTTGTGCCGTACATGCAAATGCGTCTGAGCCGATGCCGATGAAAACCAGCTATTTCAACCATCCTCCGCCGAGCTACTCGTTGCGGCCCGAGAAGAAGGACCGGAAGCGCTCGCTGTTGAACACGGCGAGCCGGGCCATGCGGGTTCCTTTTCTCGGTCTGAGTGTTTCAGCGGGCCGGTTGGCCGCGATCTTGCCGCTCATTCGGGAGTGGGCCGGGGAATACTCCGGTCTCGACGATGCTCGTCTTGCGAAGGAAGGGCGTCGTTTGGGGATGGAGATTCGCAGGACCGGATTCAAGTCCGCCGGTAACGTGCCCCCTCTGTTCGCGGTGATCTCCGAGGCCGCGGGCCGCACGCTTGGAATGCGCCATTTCGACTGCCAGTTCATGGGCGGGTGGGCGCTGTTGCTGGGGATGCTCCCCGAAATGGAGACGGGGGAAGGAAAGACCCTCACGGCGACCCTGGCGGCCGGTGTGGCCGCTCTTGCGGGTATTCCTGTTCATGTGATCTGCGTAAATGATTATCTCACCGAGCGCGATGCCGAAGAGATGGGCCCTTTATACCGGTTTTTCGGGCTGACGGTCGGGTGCGTAACGCACGGTCTTACGAACGAGGAACGGAGGGCGGCCTACGGTTGCGACATCACCTACTGCTGCAACAAGGAAGTGGTCTTTGACTACCTCCGGGACAAACTCACGCTGGGGCGGATCACCGATTCCCTGCGCCTTCAGTCGGAATACCTTTACTCGGGGAAGGCGAGAGAGGAGAGACTCCTTTTGAGGGGGTTGCACTTCGCAATATGCGACGAAGCCGACAGCCTTCTCGTCGATGAGGCGCGCACGCCGCTCATCATCTCGGGGACCGGGGAGGGGGGAGAGAAGGAAGAGAACTTCCTGGCGGAAGTGCTCTCCGTTACCCGGACGCTCGCCGAGGGCAAACACTACACCATCGATCGGCACGAAAACTCCGTCGAACTCACGGCGGCGGGCGAGGAACGGATCGCTGAGGCCGGGGCTTCGCTGGGGCATGCCTGGGCGGGGTCCATCCGGCGAAACGACGCTGTTCGGCAGGCTCTTACGGCTCTGTACATCTTCAAGCCGGACGTTCACTACCTGGTAAGAGACGGAAAGGTGCAGATTATCGACGAGTACACAGGGAGGCTGATGCCCGACAGGTCGTGGGAGCGGGGCATCCACCAGCTCATTGAACTCAAGGAGGGGTGCGAAGTCACCCGGCAGCACGAATCGCTGGCGCGGATCACCTATCAGCGTTTTTTCAGGAGATACCGGCACCTGTGCGGCATGACGGGAACAGCGTGGGAGATCAGCTGGGAACTCTGGATGGTCTACGGCCTTCGAGTGGTGAGGATTCCGACCAATCGGCCGCTCATACGAAAGCGTCTGCCTGGCCGCGTTCTGACCACGCGCGACGGGAAATACCGGGCGATATTAAAGCGGGTCGAGGATCTGACCGCGACGGGAAGGCCGGTTCTTATCGGTACTCCCTCCCTGGGGGCGTCGGAGAGTCTCAGCGCGGTCTTTAACGAGGCGGGAGTCGCCCACCAGGTGCTGAACGCGAAATTTGACCGGGAGGAGGCGTCGATTGTCGCCGAGGCCGGGAAAGCGCGGGCCGTTACGATTGCCACCAATATGGCAGGCCGCGGCACCGATATCAAGCTTGGCGAAGGGGTGCCGGAGACCGGCGGTCTTCATGTGATCGTGAGCGAATCCCACGACGCGGGACGCATCGACCGGCAGCTCGCCGGAAGATGCGCCAGACAGGGCGACCCGGGAAGCTTCGAATTCTACTATTCGGCCGAGGACATGCTCCTGGAAGGCAACCGGGCCGGACTTGCCCTGTGGGCCGTGAAGTTGTGTCCCCAAAACGCCCCCCTGTGGGCGTCCGTGGTTCGATCGGCCATCCATCACAGCCAGAAAAGAACGGAACGGGCTCATTCACGAATCCGGCACGAGGTCCTCAAGCAGGACGAAAAGATGGACACTCTGCTTTCCTTTTCGGGTCCGGGCGAATAGGCTCGGCGAACAATATACTGGAGTATGAGGGGTAAGATGCGCAGAGATGCTTCATTGCTGCTGTTGGCGACGGTGTTTGCGGTTTTCGTGCCGGGGGGCGCGACCGCGCAGAGGGCAGAATCCCACGAGGGCATGATGGAGCCTCACGTCACGGTGAATGTGGCCGCCCAGGCTGCCGGCATTCTGGAAGAGGTGTTGGTGCAGCGGGGGGACGTCGTCAGCAAGGGGCAGGTGCTTGCTACCCTGCGCGCTGGTGTTGAAAAGGCGGACATGGAACAGGCTACCGCCCTGCTCGACTTCAACCGCCGTAAGCTGGTCCGCAACAACGAACTCTTCGCCAAGGGAAACATTTCGGCCAACGATGAGGACGAAATAGAGACTGAGATTAAAAAGGACGAGGCGATTCTCCACCAGGTGACCGCGAAGCTGGAGATGAAAACCATTCGCAGCCCGGTTGACGGCGTGGTGGTGAAGATCGATCTTACGGCGGGAGAATACGTTGGGGAAAAGCCGATCATGACCATTGCCCAGATCGATCCTCTCAACGTGGAAGTGATCGTTCCGGTTTCGGAATACGGAACCATCAAGAAGGGCATGCACGCGGAGGTCCGGCCGGAGTCTCCCGTGGGCGGAGTGTACACGGGAATGGTCACGATCGTCGACCGCGTGGTGAACGCCGCGAGCGGCAGCTTCGGGGTCAGAGTGGAATTGCCCAATCCCAACCTCGCGATCCCCTCCGGGCTGAAATGCTACGTCAGGTTCAAGGGGAGTGACGCGTCAAAAGAACGGGGCGCGTTGCCCCCACGCCCCTCGATGTGATGGCTCAACAGGTTGTCCGTTCGATCTGAAGGCGAGAAGCTGGTTGTGATACCAATGTGTCATCATACATAGAGTAATCAAGCCGCCTTCTCAACAAGCCGCGGGAAGGCTGTCATGGAGCGGAGTTCCTCTGGCGCTTCATGCAAATGGCGAAGACTTGTCTCGACCATCGCGCGTTGCGACTTCCTTCCTGTGGAAGGCGCGGCCGCAACAAGCCCGCAAAAAAATGTATCTGGATGTGCGCACGATCCGGCGCGCATCCTCGATTGTGCAGGCTCTCACCCCAGGCTGGAAACCCTCTCAACTCATTTGCTGACGAGCCATCAAGTCCTGTGACGCACTCAGAGCAGGATAGTCGATGTAGCCGTGCGGCCCAGACGTGAAGTAAGTAGTGGGGTCTGGAGTATTGAGCGGCGCATTGTTTGCAAAGCGAGCCGGCAGATCGGGGTTGGCGATAAAGAGCTGGCCAAAGGCAACAGCGTCCGCTTCGCCGTCCTGGATCACTTGGTTAGCCAGCGCTTGATTATACTTTTCGTTTGCGATGTAGACTCCGCCGAATTGCTTCTTGAGTTGCGGACCCAGCCTGTCCGGGCCGAAGTACTCGCGGGCGCACAAAAAGGCAAGTTCGCGTTTGCCAAGCTCATGCGCCACGTAGCCGAAGGTAGCCGGCGGGTTTGAATCATGCATATCGTGGCTGTTGCCGCGCGGCGCCAGATGCATACCCACTCGCTTGGCTCCCCAAACGGAGACAACTGCATCGGCCACTTCAAGCATGAGCCGGGCGCGGTTCTCAATCGTCCCACCGTATTCATCGGTGCGGTGATTGGAACCGTCCTGAAGAAACTGATCGATCAAGTAGCCGTTGGCGCCATGTATCTCCACTCCGTCAAATCCAGCGATCTTCGCGTTCTCCGCGCCTTTGCGGAATCCCTCGACGATGCCCGGAATCTCTGATTTATTCAGTGCGCGCGGCGTACCATACTCAGTAATGGGGCGTACCAAGCTTACATGGCCGGCAGGCCGGATGGCGCTCGGCGCAACCGGAAGCTGCCCCTCCAGAAACAGCGGGTCCGAGATGCGGCCCACATGCCATATCTGCGCGAAGATGCGGCCGCCTGCTCGATGCACGGAATCAGTCACCGGCTTCCAGGCCTCGGTTTGCTGCGACGACCAGATGCCAGGGACATTCGCGTAACCAACGCCTTGCGGCACAACCGGAATACCCTCGGAGATGATCAGGCCGGCAGTGGCGCGCTGTGTGTAGTATTCGATCATGAGCTCGGTCGGAATGTGGTCAGGCGTTCCGCGCAGGCGAGTCAGGGGAGACATGATCACACGGTTCGACAGTGTGATTTCGCCAATTCGAATCGGATCTAACAGAGAAGCCATGAATTGAGTCCTCGATGAACAGTAAATTGCCGGTTAAGTTGCTCCAGACAGATCATAGTCAAGGTCTGACTGCCTGGACGCCAATCTCGTGCAATGCCATGAACGCATCCAGCAGAACTCGCGGATTGTAGTGTCCCTTGTACACGGGCGGTGGTTCCTTCTCAAGGCCAAGCAAGGAGTAGATAGCGGTTTGCGCCGAGCGAATGGAGTATTCGACTGTGAATACTACATCGTCCGGCAGTTCGCAATACTGCCCAATGAAGGCGAGATTCTTCGAACCCTCAGGCACCACCTGGGGACGATCGCCCTTGCTTCGCGGCAGGAATTGACTAGTGATAAAGGGCATCATGCACGGAATGCAGTTGGCAGTATCGAGAATCCGGGCGGTATACGCTTCAAGGTGCAAATGGCCGAGGATCTCCGTCATGATTTCACGCCCAGTGCATGACGACATGGGCTTCTTCACGAAGTTGCCCGGCACATCGACGAACAAGCCATAACCCCAGAAAACCTGCACATTCTCCGTCTGTTCAATAAAGTGTGGCTGGTGCGGCAACACAATCGATGCCAGCCAACTGGACTCCGGGAAGGTAATAAGCCCGCCTTCTCCGGGGACGTTGCCCGTCAAATCCCTGATCAACTCGAAGAACGTGGGGTCATGGAGAGTGGTCGTAAAGGACATCCACTTGGATTGCTCGATGTGGTCGGCAAAGTTCTTCGGGCAGCCAAACTGCGCACGATCTTCTGCAATCCTTTCCCATAACGCCCAGGAACCTCCATCGGGTTTTCCGAGTAAGGCCAGTGGCGAATCCATAGAGCCAAGACTCGAAGCCTCTGTCATCGAGCCTAGCGTGATGATGACTCTGTCCTGTTTTTCGATGGCTATCTCTTTAAGGCAGGCGCCATCGTTGACGATGATCCCGTCAACGTAATAGCTGTCACCCTCATAGTAGAGACTGAGATCGGTAACGCGTGTCTTCAGCATGAAGTTCACGCCGCGTTCATCAAGCCATTTCCGGAGCGGCAGCACCATTGAATCGTACTGGTTGTAGACGGTGCGCATGATGCCCGCAAGCGTGTTGAAGCCGGAGACCATGTGAGTGAAGCGGACGAGGTAGCGCTTGAACTCGACTGCGCTATGCCAGGGCTGAAAAGCGAATGTAGTGCACCACATGTGCCAGAAGTCCGTCTCAAAGAACCCCGGATCGAACTGATCTGAAATAGCGCTTCGCCCAAGAAGTTGTTCGGGTTCAAGCGCCAGACGCTCCAGCGTCAGAATATGACTCTCGCTCAAGCCGAACTTGGGCGCATCGATGCTGTGTCCATCTCGAAAGAGGCGGGACTTCGACGCGGTCTTCATCTTTTCATTCCAGTCAAAGATTTCCCGCGCCACGGTCCGAGTCCCATCGAGAGCGGGAATCGATGAGAAGAGATCGAAGGTGCACAGATACTTGCTTTCGATCATGCGGCCGCCTCTCATCACGTAACCGTCATCCGGATTTCCGGCTGCATCCAGACTGCCACCGATTCTGGACGACTCCTCAATGATCGTAATTG
>CAZQRX010000002.1:0-76121 GCA_964595845.1 uncultured Occallatibacter sp.
CATCTTCCAGTTCCAGCCCAGCCCCTTCTGCGCGCTCGACGAAGTGGACGCGGCACTGGACGAGACCAACGTCGGACGCCTCGCCGATCTGCTGCATTCGCTGAGCCGGGAGACGCAGTTCCTGCTGGTCACCCACTCCAAGCGCATGATGCAAACCGCCGACATGATCTACGGCGTCACCATGCAGGAGCCGGGCGTCTCCAAAGTGATCAGCGTGCGCCTGGGCGGCCGCGATCAGCATCGCGCCACGGCGTAACTCCGCGCTGCCGTGGATTCGCGGAGCGCTTGGCCTATATTGGGAGCTCTCCATGCCGGCTGCAGCCAGTTGCCCCGCGCCGTTGATGCCGTGTAGGTAAGTCTCGCACTATGAGCGTAGCCCATCGCCCGCGCCGTAGGCGCAATGGTTATTAGCCCACCGTTTCAACGGTGGGGATGGATCAACCAACAATTCACCCGGAGTCCCGGAGGGACGGTGCTCATGCACCATGCCCTTCAGACTTTCTTGCGAGAAGAAGGTAAAACAAACTGGGAGCGACTCCCGTAAATGTCAAACTTCAACTGCCGCTCCGGCAAAGACTGGGGTTCTTCCAATCAGATAGTGGTTCCCCTGCGTAGTTTAGAATTGTTCGTGTCAAGATATAGTTTGAAGCACGAATAGAGGCCTTCTTGGCAGATTTGGGATTTGTGCAAGCCCAGGCTCAGAATAAAAGCAAAATCGCGCGGCCGGCGGCGCTCCTGCGCAACGCGGTCGAGCTGGGAATCGTTTGTCCCATGGCGAACGAGGGAGACAAGGCGGTCGCCTTTTGCCAGGCGGTATTGGACCAGTGTTCGGGCTTTCGCAAAGTTACATTCTTCGCGGTTTTTGATCGTGTCACGAAGGACGAGAGCCTCGATCTTATGCGCGCACTTGAGCGGATCGAGCCGCGCCTGCGCGTGGTATGGGCCCCGGAAAACCGCTGCGTGGTGGACGCCTACCTGCGCGGCTACAAAGAAGCGCTGGATGCCGGATGCGACTGGATTCTGGAAATTGATGCCGGGTTCAGCCATCAACCCAGCGATATTCCGCAGTTTTTTGGGGCAATGGAACAAGGAATGGATTGCGTCTTCGGTAGCCGCTTCATCGGCCGTTTCGAGAAAAGTTCGCTCAAGCGCCGCTTCGTCAGTTGGGGCGGAACCGCGCTGTCGAACCTGCTGCTAGGCACGCGGCAGACGGACATGACCAGCGGATTCGAGTTATTTTCGCGGAAAACGCTTACGATGGTCATTGGCCGGGGAATTCAGTCCAGGGCGCACTTCTTTCAGACCGAGATCAAGACGTATTGCAGGAATCTGAAGTTTGTCGAGGTGCCGATCACTTACCGCGCGGCAAGCCCGCGCCTTGGCGCCTCCTCGCTCAAGGAGGCATTCCGGCAGCTCTGGCGCCTCTTTCAACTTCGTCTCAAGGAGCAACTGTGAAGGATTCATCATTTGCAGGCCCCGTCAGTGTTATTGTCACTTCCATCGCCGCTCCGAATTCGGAGATGCGGGAGTTAGCCAGTCAGTGCAAGGCGCGCGGGTTTTCGTTTTATGTGATAGGCGACGTTCCCAGCCCGACTGATTTCTCTATCGATGGGTGCGAATTTTATAGCCTGGAACGGCAGCGAGCAACGGGCTCGAAGTTAGCTGAAATACTGCCCACGCGGCATTACTCGCGGAAGAACATCGGTTATTTGCTGGCGATCCAAAAGCGGCCTAATATGCTGCTGGAGACCGATGACGACAATCAGCCGTTGCCGGAGTTCTGGAACGCGAGAACGCAGCTGCTGAGTGCGCCCGTGCTCTCCGCGAACGGATGGACAAACGTCTATGGGTACTTTACCGAAGCCAATATCTGGCCGCGGGGATTGCCCCTGGACGCGATTAAGAAGCCGCTGCCTGAGTTTGATAAGCTGCCAGAAGCAGAGTTAGACTGTCCGATTCAGCAGGGACTGGCGAACGAAGACCCGGATGTGGACGCGATTTACCGGCTGCTGCTGCCGCTCCCGATCTCCTTCAGAACGGACCGGCGGCTGGCTCTGGGGCGCGAGACATGGTGCCCATTCAATAGCCAGAATACGGCCTGGTTCCCAGCGGCATATCCGCTGATGTATCTGCCTTCTTACTGTTCTTTTCGCATGACGGATATCTGGCGCAGCTTTGTGGCGCAGCGCATTGCCTGGGAGAACGGATGGAGTGTGCTCTTCAAAGGGCCGGATGTCTTTCAGCAGCGCAACGAGCATAACTTGATGAAGGATTTCGCCGATGAGGTTTCCGGGTATCTGAACAACCGCAAAATCGGAACTCAATTGGATGCGCTGAAGCTGGAAGCAGGGCTGGAGAATCTGGGAGCAAATCTGATTCGCTGTTACGAGGAGCTGGTTCGCATGGATCTGGTTGGCGGAAAAGAGATGGATTTGGTGAAAGCCTGGGTGATGGACTTGGAAAACTTCTGAAGAAGTCACTGTTACAGCATCTTGTTATCGGCGCTGCTCAGCGCAGTATCCGCGGCAGCCCTGCTCCAGCCAATGCGCAAGTCCTTAACTCCGCGCAGAGCGAAGGCTCCATCGGCCCCGCGAGGCGCCGTGACGGCAAAGAAATCCGCCCGCTTTACATCGGTCAGATAGAACGCGGGACGCGCATCGGGAGTGGCGTTGGCGATCTCCACGTGACTCATCTCCACATTGCGCATATGCCGCAGGAAAAAGCCGGAGGCAGGCATGGCGCCGAACATCGATGGCTCCGGATACTTGTTCTCTAACTCCGGAGGTTCGATCTTTGCCATCTCGGCCGTCGCGCCGCCCACCGTCTCGATATATATGTTGGACAATTTCACATCCTCAATCGCATAGCCCGGAATGCCGGTCAGAATAGAACTTACATTTTGCGACGCATTGAAGCATGATAGGTTGCTGATCAGGATGCGCTTCATCGTTCCCACTGTAGTTTTTTCCTGGGGACCGCGCAGGCGCGCGCCGAGGCGCATAAAGATTGGGCAGGAAACCAGATCGCGCATCGTTGTATTGGTGATGGCGATGTCTTCGAAGAGCGCGCCATCAACGGTCTCCAAAGCATAGCCCTGGCAGCCTTCAAAAACGCAGTTGGAGATGGTGAGATTGATGAAGCCGCCATTGGATTCTGTACCGCATTTGATGCGGCCCGTGTGCGGAACGCGAGACTCCGGCGCAAACTTCTTGAAACTTCCGTCGAGCACCGAGCCAAGCTCATAGGTTCCAGTTACCCAGCAATTTGTAATGGTCAGGTTTCTGGTGGGGCGAGCATAACCCAGGGCATAACTCGACTTGGGGCAGATTCCGTCGTCCCAAGGCGAGTTGACGGTGCAATTGGAAACACGCACATTCTGGCAGCAATCAAGATCCATGCCGTCGCGATCGGTATCGATCTTGAGGTTGTCGATGGTCAGGTTATCGACGCCGGTCAGCAGCAAGGCGAAGTGGCCACCCTTGAGTACGGAAAATTCGCGCAACAAAACATTGTGGCAATTCTTGAGTGCAATAGCCTTGTTGCCCACACCGGGTTGCTCGGCCTTATAGGTAGAATAGCTGCCGCGGGGGGCTCGTTCCGCTCCGAAGCTGAGCCCCTTGCCCCATATCAGCCCGGGACCGGTGATGCTGATGTCGTGAATATCTTCTCCCCAGAGCAGCGAGTTATGCCAGTGGTTATGGCCGTAATCCTGATATGCGTCCCATGCGGTATTTGGCTCGGCGGCATCATAGACGCCTCCGTTGTATCCGGTCTGATCTCTCTCACGCGGCGAGTCGGCGGCCACGATGGCGCTGCCCTGCTCCAGATGAAGATGGACCAGACTCTTCAGGCGGATCGAAAATGAGAGATAGCTTCCCGCCGGGAAATGGACCACTCCGCCACCGGCGGCTGCCGCGGCTTCGATTGTGTTGTTAATAGCTTTGGTGTCCAGCGTCTTACCGTCTCCTGTCGCACCGTAGCTGCGAACGTTAAAAACTCCTAGTCCCAACGCGGGCGCGGCGCCGGAGTTCTGGGCGCCAGCCGCATAAGTCAGGGCGGGAATAGAGGCCGCCGCCATGCCGATGCCGCCAGTACGAAGAAGATTGCGGCGCATTGCATTGAAGTTTTTCATCAATAATCCTCCTTGAATTGCCAAAGTAATCTGCAAATCAATAGTTTACGATGCCATTCCTAGTCCAACCAGATTGGCGGCTGCAATGATCACTAACATTCCAATCAAAAGAATAAGAATCGTCCTTCGCCGCACGCCTTTCCACTCCTTCAATACGAGACCTACCAGGCCGGCGCAGAGAACATAGATACTCATGTGCAGCATCCAGTTTACATAAATGAGACGCTGGGGAATGTTCGCCGCGCCCCAGGCGTAAAAGAAGAATTGAAGATACCACATGATTCCGCCCGTTGCGGCCAGCGCGCCATTGATGAGCAGCGTTCCCCCGGCCTGGGAGAGATCGTCGCGGAGGGATATCCGCTTGAGCGCGGCCAGGCGGATGAAACAGTAACTCAGGTTCACCAGCGCGCCGCCGCCCATGATTATCACATAACTCGGCAGAGCAGCGTAGAGCGGATTCACGCCCAGATGAAGCGCGGCGGATTCCATGGGCCTGGCCGCGTCGATGGCAAAGGACATGCCGGAGGAAAACACTCCGCATAAGCCCGCCAGCAGAAGTCCCAGCTTCAAGTTGAATTCCTGGAGTTCCCCGCGCTGTTGAATTTCTTTTTGATGACCGGCATAGGAGACAATTGCCACGCCCATCAGGGCAACCAACACGCCGGCCATGGTGTAGAGGCCGCTTTTTGTTGTAAATAACACCGCAGCTTGCCCGTGAAGAATTGGAGGCATTAACGTGCCCACCATCAGCGTGACGCCGATGGCGACGCCGACGCCTAAAGATATTCCCAAGTGGCGCATGGTAAGCCCATAACTCACATTGCCGATGCCCCACATGGCTCCGAAAAGAGCTACTTTCAAAAGCAAATGCGCGCTGAAGATCGCATAAAAGTCATGAACGTTTGGCAGAAGCAAAAAACTCACGGAAATCGGCAGCAGTATCCAGGAAAATATTCCGGCCACGGCCCAGGTGGTTTCCCAGGACCACTTCTTTACTTTGCCAATAGGCGCATAGAAGGAAGCGGCAAAGGCCGCGCCAACGACGTGCCAGCCGATTCCGGCAAGGATTGTCACTATTGATACTCCTGTTCTAATGAGAACTCTGGCAGAGCAGCGCGGCCCAGCGGCGGATGGCCTTTGGGGCAAGCGGTTGAGCTTGGGCCTCGCTGGCGGCTAACTGCACAGCAAAATTGCCGATGGTGGAGCTTTCGGCCTGGCCGGATTCGACCGGCAGGCCGGTACGAAGCGCGGTGAGTTCCGTGAGCAGCCGATTACGGCTGCCGCCTCCCAGAATGTGAATAGCTTTGAGCCTGCGACCCAGCATTTGTTCGAGCTGGGCTAGGGCCTGGGCATAGCGGCTGGCCAGGCTCTCGAAGATCAGCCGGGAGAAGAGCGGCTCGTTGCCGGCAACGTCCGGAATGAGGGGCAGTCCGCGAGCTTGTAACTCGCAGTTGATGCGCTTGGGCATCTCGCCGTCGAGCAGCAGCGGCTCAGCATCGATGTCGATGGCGGCGGGCGGTGGCGGGATGGCGGAAGCCTGGGCGATAAGATCTTCGATCTCCCAAGGGCGGTCTTGCGCGCTCCAGCCGTCCATGCATTGCTTCAGGGTCCACATGCCGTTGACGTTGGTGTGGAAGCAGAAGCCGCCGCCGGCCGCGCCCTGATTGGTATAGCGCGCGCTCAAGGCCTCGGAAGTGGTGATGGGAGCGGGCAGGAGCGTGCCGACCAGAGACCAGGTGCCGGAGCAGATATAGGCGGTGGAATGCAGGCGGGTAGGAATGCCGGCGATGGCAGAGGCGGTGTCGTGGCAGGCGGGCGCGATCAACTGCGTCTCGCGAAAGGCGGGTAGTGAGGCCAGCGGCCCTTGCAGGCGGCCCAGAACGGTTCCGGCGGGGACGATGGGCGGCGCGGCGTCGAGGGGGATTCCGAGCAGATCGAAGAGGTCGCGCGACCAACCGCCAGTCTCGATGTCCACCAGGCCGGTGTGAGTGGCGTTGGTGTACTCGGCGACGCGGCGGCCACCCAGCCAGTAGAGAATGAACTCGGGCAGCAGGAGCCAGGGAGCGTGAGGGTCGATTCCCGAGGCGGTGTCGGCCAGCAGTTGGTAAATGGTGTTGATGCGGAGCGGCTGCGCGCCGGTGCGGCGAAAGAGCATCTGGGGCACGGCGATCTTATCGGCAGCCTCTTTGGCGGCGATGGTGCGCTCGTCGCGGTAACAGAAGGGATCAGCGAGGGGCTTGCCGCCGGAGTCGAGGCGGACGTAATCCACGGCCCAGCCATCGACGGCGATGGAGGCAACGCCTTCTGGGGCAGATGCGGCGGCCTTGCGCAGACCTTCTTCCAGACCGGCCGGAATGGTTTCCAGAGGCCAGCGGAGCGATGCGCCGCGATGCACGGGCGCATTGGCAAAGCGATGGATGAGTTCGATGGCGGGCTTGCCGCGCTGCCAGCGCAGCAGCGAGAGACGGCAGCTTTCAGCGCCCAGATCGATGGCAATGCGGGCAGGTTCTTGCCGGCCGTCGGGCTCTTCCACGATGCGGTTCATCGCAGATCAGCCTCCGACTCGGCGATAAGGGACTCCGGAGTGAAGACACGGTGGCGGACGTAGTTATAGGGGGGCACGGCATGGCCTCGCAGCAGGGCAATGCCGATCTGAATGAGGCGCGGTCCGTAGCTTTCCACTTCATGCGAGATCGATCCGATTATCGCGCTCTTGCCGGAGCGCATCTCCTCCATCACCTCAGGAATGCAGTCCTGCCCGACGATGGCGAAGTGCTCTTCGCGGCCTGCCTGGCGGACGGCGTCGAGGACGCCGAGGGCGCTGGAATCGGTGGCGGCTGCCACCAGAAAGCGCTCGTCCCGGGGATGACTCTGTAGGAATTCGGCGACCGCCAGACGGCTTGGCTCGCGCATGCCCCGGCCCTCGATCTGCACGAAGCGGTCAGGGGGAATCTCATCGAGGCGCTGGCGGATTGCGTCGAATGCGCCGGTGATGCGGCTCTGGACAAAGCTGCCGGCCTCTGCGAATCCCAGGCCCAGCACGTAATCCGCATTACCTTTCCACTGGCGCACGGCGAATTGGGCGAGCACCGAGCCGGCTTCATAACCCACCTCGAAGTTATCCACACCGAAGTAGGTGGCGTTGGGGTGGGGCACGTCGATGGCTACCAGGGGAATGTCGGCTCGTTTCAAGATATGCGCAACGAGCGGCGCTGCCGCCTCTTCGACCTGGAACTCGAGCGCCAGGTCCACGTGCTTGGCGACAAACTCTTCAGCGTTCTGGATGGCGACATGGGGATCATAGCGGTTATCGAGCAGCAGCAGCTCCACGCCCGATGCGGCGGCGGCGGCGGTGACGCTCTGCACCACGGCTTGCGAGAAGGGCATTTCCGCGCTCTGCGCCGCAAAGCCGAAGCGCAAACGCCGGGGGCGCGAAACCAACCGGTAAAGGCCGTTCTGCGTCTGGGCGACGTAGCCGCGATGCACCAGCGTCTTGAGGATGCGATAGACGCTGGTCTTGGATATCCGCGTCTTCTGGAAGACATCTTCCAGAGAAACCGGGGATTGGTTCTGCTCCAGCAGCTCGATCACGTCGAGGGCCTTGGAGAGAATCGGAATCAGGTAGAGCCGTTTGATCTTTGCCTTGGGCACTGTTTCATCTCCACGCATGACCCGCCGCAAGAAGGAGGGTCGCTGATATGACTTACCACTTCAAGCGTAACCGACAGCGGCCGAACGGCGGCTGGTCCGTTCGCGGGCGGCGCACTCCACGTAGCCGCCGGAGCGCAGCGCGGCCAGCGGATCGGCGGGCAGGCCTCGCGCCTCACGCCAGGCGGCGGCGAGGGGGCGCACATCGCTCCAGAATGCGCCGCGGAAGATCTCCTCGGCCTCTACCAGCTCGCAGGATTGCTGAAAGAGCGCCAGTTGCTTGCGATCGACGAGGGCGGCCTTGAGCCATAGCTCCTGCGCGGTGACCACGGTCTGCACCGTGGCTTCGATTTTGCCCTTCAGATTGTGGCTCTGATCGACCGTGAAAGCGATTCTGCCGCCCCGGCCCTCGTCAATTGCCACATGAATCTCGTGGAAGATGCGGAAGATCTGGTAGGGATCGATGGAACCCAGGGTGAGATCGTCGTCGGCATAGCGGCGATCGTTGAAGTGGAAGCCGCCGAGCAGGCCGGTGTGCAGCAGCCAGGCCACGATCTGTTCGATGTTCTGGGCAGGAAGGTGGTGGCCGGTATCGACCAGCACGCGGGCCTGTGGACCGGCCACGCGCGCCAGGTGGGAGGACATTCCCCAGTCGGCGATATCGGTGTGATAAAAGGCCGGCTCGAAGGGCTTGTATTCGATCAGCAGCCGCTGCTCCGGCGCCAAGTGGTCGTGAACAGCGCGCAGAGCCTCTTCCAGCCAGCCGATGCGATAGCGAATGCTCTGTGTGCCGGGGTAGTTGGAGCCGTCTGGCAGCCAAAGCGTGAGCTCGCTGGAGCCGAGCGCCTTGGCGATTTCGATGGAGTCGAGCACGTGGCCCATAGCCTGCTCCCGAATGACCGGCGAGGGATTGCAGAGCGAGCCAAACTTGTACTCCTGATCCTGAAAGAGGTTGGGATTGATGGAGCCGGCGCGCACGCCGTACGTTTTCTCCAGAGCCTGCACCTCGGGAACATCCGCGATGCCGTTGGGCAGATCCCACAGGACGTGCAAAGCCATCGTGGGCGTTACTCCGGTGAGGCGGTTGACCTCGGCGGCATCGGCAAACTTCTCCTCGATTGTGGATGCGGCGGCAGCCTGGGTGTATTTGCCAAAGCGGGTGCCGGTGTCGGCGAATCCCCAGGAGGGAATCTCGATCTGGAAAGAATCCAGAGCTTGCACTGCCCGGTCGAAAACCGCTGATTCCGATGCTGCCATGATGGTTTACCTCACCTTTGTCGATCCGGTTTCCGCCGGCCTCTGATCTGGATTCATCTCCTCATCGTTCTTCGCCGTCAAACTCTCATCGCGCACCAGGATCACCTGGAGGAAACGCGGTCCATGGACGCCCTTGATGCGTGTCATTTCAATGTCCGCCGTGGCGCTGGGCCCAGAGATCCAGGTGATGAGTACCGGAGGCTGCTGGCAGTGGGCAAAGTACTCGGGCAGCGTCTCCACCACCTGGCTGGCGCGGAGAATGATAAGGTGCCAGTCGGGCAGCAGCGAAAGCACGCGACGGCCCTCGTCGGCGGAGTGGTGCAGCACAATGGTTCCCGAATCGGCGATTCCGCAGGAGGCGGCGGTAACGACGCCTTCAGTCTGCTCGATCTCGGCGGTCGCAAGATTACGGTCGATCTTCCAGTCGAAGCCCTCGGCCAGCCACTCGACGGGCAGCCCTTCCGGCGCTACGAAGCAGTGCCGGCCGCTGGCGGCGAGCTGCGCTTTGATCGTGGACGGCAACGCCGCCGGTGTTGTCTCGACTACCTCGGCGTCGTACTCGCGCAGGCGCTGAATCATCAGTTGCAGCCGGTCTTCGGCGCTGAGTTGGCCGTGGCATGTGTAGGTGCGGGGCAGCGCCGCATAAGCCTCCGCCCTCATCGCGGGATCCTGGGCGCAATCCAGGGTTGCCGCGCGGATACGTTTCAGGATTTGCTGCCGCGATTGGAGAGGAGCGCTCATAGGGCCTCCTCGTCCGGCTGGGGGCGCTTTGCCCACCACTCATGGAAGCTCTCATCGGGCAGGCCGCGCAGGTCGCGCGTCTGGGTCCACTTCGCGCCGATAGAGGGCAGCGAATGAATCCATCCGTCCTTGCGGGTAAACAGCCCCAGGCCAATGCGCCCCAGCCGCTGTGCCGCATGGAAGAGCCAGGCTCTGGAAAAGAGCAGATTGGCGATACGCAGGCCCATGTACATGGGATCGAAGAGGCGATCTCCCTCCCGGCGCTCCTGGTTGACCACCTGCGCGCGCAGTTCGAGCAGCACCTCGGGAATGTTGATCTTCACCGGGCAGACTTCATAGCATGCGCCGCAGAGCGATGAGGCATAGGGCAGCGACCGCGCATACTTCATCCGCATCAGTTGCGGCGTCAGAATCGCGCCGATCGGCCCCGGATAGACCGAGCCGTAGGCATGGCCGCCGGTCTGCCGGTAGACCGGGCAGGCGTTCATGCAAGCCGCGCAGCGGATGCACTTGAGCGTCTGCCGCTGTCTGGGTTTGGCGAGGATCGAGGAGCGCCCATTGTCCAGCAGCACCACATGGAAGCTCTGCGGGCCGTCGCCGGCGGTGACGCCCGTCCATAGAGAGGTGTAGGGGTTCATGCGCTCGCCAGTGGCAGAGCGGGCCAGCAACTGCAGCATCACTTCCAGGTCCTGGAAGCGCGGCAGCACCTTCTCGATCCCGGCCAGCGTGATCATCGTCCGCGGCAGCGTAAGGCACATGCGGCCGTTGCCCTCAGATTCGACCACGGCTACAGAGCCGGTCTCGGCAATCAAAAAATTCGCTCCGCTGATCGCCGTCGGAATGGAAAGAAACTTCTGCCGCAGGTAAGTGCGGGCAGCGTTGGTCAGCTCTTTGGGATCGTCGGAGAGGTTCTTCAGCCCCATGCGGCGCGCAAAGATCTCGCGCACCTGGCTGCGATTCACGTGCAGCGCCGGCACAACGATGTGCGACGGCTCCTGCTCGCCCAGTTGCAGGATGATCTCGGCCAGATCGGTCTCGAAGGCGCTCACCCCGTTGGCCTCAAGGAAGGGATTCAACTGAATCTCTGCCGAGGTCATGGTCTTGATCTTGATAACCTCGCTGGCCTTCTCCTGGCGCAGCAGATCGAGGATGATGCGGCGCGCCTCATCCGCATCGGCGGCCCAGTGTACCGTGCCTCCGGCGACCGTGCAGCGCTCTTCAAACTGCTCCAGGTACGCGCCCAGATTCTCCAGCGCATGAGCGCGAATCGCCGAGGCTGCCGCGCGCAGCTCCTGCCAATCGGTTTTCTCGGCCACCAACTTGCCGCGCTTGGCCTGGATCACGTCGATGGCGTGGGCCACGTTCTTGCGCAGTTGCGGGTTGCGCAGCACCGGCAGGACAGCCATGGGAAACGGAAGCGCCTTGCACGGATCGAGCTCGGCGTGGCTGCTGGCCGTTTGGCTCATAGCGTCGCCTCCGCCGGTGCGTCTTCCGTACTGGCCAGAATCTCAGCCAGATGAATCGTCTTCATCCCCGCATATTGGCGATGCATTGCGCCGCCCAGATGCATCAGGCAACTGTTGTCCAGCGCCGTGCAGTATTCCGCGCCGGTCGCGATCACGTCCTGCAGCTTTACGGCCAGCATCGCCGACGAGACCTCTGCATTCTTCACCGAGAAGGTTCCGCCGAAGCCGCAGCAGCGATCAACGTTCGCGAGCGGCGCCAGCGCCAGCCCGCGCACCTTGGCCAGCAGCCGGTAAGGCCGCTCGCCCAGATGCAGCGCGCGCACGCCGTGGCAACTGGCGTGGTAGGTGACGCGATGAGGAAAGGATGCGCCTACATCTTCCACGCCCAGCCGGTCGATGAGAAACTCGCTCAGCTCGAAGACCCTGGGCAGCAGCGCCGCGTACTGCCTGCGCAGTTCTTCATTGCCCAGCTCCTCAAACAGGCCGGGGTACTGATCGCGCATCATCGCCACGCAGGACGAGGAGGGAATCACCACCGTCTCGGCCTCTTGGTAGAGGCGAACGAAGCGCTTGGCCTGCGAGAAGGCCTCGCTGCGGAAGCCGGTGTTGGCGTGCATCTGTCCGCAGCAGGTCTGCTGGGGGTGGAAGTCCACATCGACGCCCAGCCGCTCCAGCAGGCGCACTACCGCTCTGCCGGTCTCCGGGTAGAGTGTGTCGTTATAGCAGGTGATAAAAAGCGAAGCGCGCATCACTGCCACCGATTGCCGTAAAGCTATAGCATGAAAAGGAATAATATTCGATAGAAGTACAATTTGTCTATTGCATAATATGACGAGGTGGCCCAAGTCCCGCGTTTGGGACCTGAGAAACGCGAACCTCAGTCAGCCTCGTTCCTCAGGCGCGAAAGTTGCGGATAATCGCCATGTACTCACGCGCGGTCTGGGTGATCAGCTCGGGCTTGCCGTCGGCAATGGCATGGGGAGTGACCAGGTCGCCGCCCACGCCGAGGGCAAAGGCTCCAGCGGCGAGAAACTCCGCCGCGGTCGCCAGCGAAACTCCTCCGGTGGGAATAAGCTCGATCTGCGGCAGCGGGGCTTTCAACGCCTTCAGGTACTTTGCCCCGCCCAACGCGCTGCACGGAAAGACCTTAACTACATCGGCGCCGGCCTCCCAGGCAGTCACCACCTCCGTCGGCGTCAGCGCTCCCGGCATTACCGGCACGCTGTAGCGGCGGCAGATCTCGATCGTTCTCACATTCAGCGACGGGCTGACAATGAACTCCGCGCCGGCCATCATGCAGGCGCGCGCGGTCTCCGGGTCCAGGACCGTGCCCGCTCCGATGAGAATGCGCCCCTGGGTCTCTTGCACCAGTTGGCGGATCACTTCAATCGCTCCAGGAACCGTCATCGTAACTTCGAGAGCGGTAACTCCTCCGGCCTCGATGGCCTCAGCAAGAACCAGCGCTTCTTCACTCGAGTGAGCGCGCAGCACCGGCAGCAGACCTATCTCGCGTATGCGCTTCAGTACATCTTCCTTCTTCATCGTCATTCCTTTATTCTCTGCGACTATGGCTCATGCCGCCTGTTGAGCAATCATCGCGAGATGCGCGCCGCTCCGCCGCCCATCACGCGGAGCACTTCGGCAAGAGTCGCCGTGCTGGTATCACCGGGCGTCGTCATGGCCAGAGCGCCGTGCGCCACGCCGCACTTCATCGCCCATTCCATGTCCTTGCCGGCCAGCAAGCCGTAGATCAGTCCGGAAGCAAAAGAGTCGCCGCCTCCCACACGATCCAGAATCTCCACATTCCGCTGCGGCACGTGCACGATGCCGCCGCTATAGAGCGCGATCGCGCCCCATGCGTTCTCCGACGCGGAGTGCGCGGTGCGCAATGTGGATGCAATGACCTTCAGGTTGGGGTAAACGGCGGAGAGTTCGCGCAGCATCTTCTCGTAACTCGCGATGGGAAGCTCGTCGAAGCTCTCGCTGACGCCTTCCATCTTCACTCCCAGCACAGCGGAAAAATCCTCCTCGTTGCCGAAGAGAATATCTACCTTGCGCACTAACTCGCGATTCACCTCCTGCGCCTTGGCCTTGCCTCCGATCGCCTTCCACAGCGACTCGCGGTAATTCAAATCGTAGGAGACAACTGTCCCCGCCGCCCGCGCCGCATCCATCGCTTCGGCGGCAACGATACGGGTGGTATCGGAGAGCGCAGCAAAGATTCCGCCGGTGTGCAGCCAGCGTGAACCCATTTGCGGGCCGAAGATTTGCGGCCAATCATAATCGCCGGAGACAAGTTGCGAGACCGCGGTGTTGCCACGATCCGAGCATCCCAGCGCGGCGCGGACGCCAAAGCCCCTCTCAGTGAAGTTCAGGCCATTGCGAACCGCGCGGCCTACTCCGTCGTAGGGCTTCCAGCGGACCAGCTCCTGATCGACGCCGCCTTGCAGCATCAGGTCTTCCACCAGGCGTCCGACAGGATTGTCGGCCAGCGCCGTTGCGATCGCGGTGCGCAGGCCGAAGCAGCGGCGCAGCCCGCGAGCTACGTTGTATTCGCCTCCGCCCTCCGATGCGCGAAAAATGCGCGCCGTATGAATTCGATCATCGCCCGGATCAAGGCGCAGCATGACCTCACCCATACTCACGCAATCCCAGCGCGCCGATCCGGCGGCTTTCACATTCGGCAAATCATTCATCTCATTCTCACCGAAATGATTATCAGCCAATCCACAATCGCAAGGAAGCATGGATCGAGCATGCGAATGCCTTTCATTATTGCAGATCGAGCAATGGACGTTCACTCGGCGGCGAATGGCCTGTGCTTACATCCTCTCCCGCGCGCCGCGCATAGGCCCACAGATAGAAGATGGCTACCATCAATAAAATGAGCGGGGCTGGCCGGAGCAGCGCAAGGGTCAGCATCTTTCCCAGAAATCCCGCGCTGTTGAGGTGCAGGCCATTGGCAATCGAGGCGAGAATGGCCAGGGGAATATCTCCGGTGAAGACCAGCCCGGCAGCTGTCACCAGAAAGGCAAACCAGCGGATCGGACCGCCCTCGGCCCAGAGCATGGCGCAGGCAGGAACCGTGAGCAGCAGCAGCTTGCTGTCATAGTAGTGATGACCGGCCGGCAGCATGGTGATCGCCGCGATGGATGCGAGCGCAAGCCAGGCTCTGAGCGGCATGAAGCGCGCGCGCAGAGTCAGAAGCGACCAGGCAAGCAGCAGCGCGCCGGAAAGCAGCCAGGCGGCCGTATTGTAGAAGCGCGGATTGTCCCAGAAGATGCTCAGCGCCGATTGCAGATTGACGACGCCCGAGCGTCCGTAAGCGCGCAATGCGGCGAGGCCAGGGTCATTGATCCCCCCCGGAGCCGAAAAAGACAGGAGATTGGAGCGCCATTCCCTCATCCAATGCGGCGCAATGTGCCAGACCCATAGTACGGAGGGCAGGCATAAGAGAACCGCGGCGAGCAGAGTTTGCAGCGCGCGTTTGCGGTAGACTCCTCCCGCCAGCAGAAAGTACAGCCAGACCAGTCCGGCATCATGGGGCTTGAGGGCGAGGCTGAAGGCAAGACAGAGAATGCCGGCGGCGGCAAAGCGCCCGCGAAGAAAGCACCATACGGCCACGATGCATAGACTGATCGAGATTCCCGCCGAATTGCAGAGAACCACCAGTATTTCGCTGTTGACTAGAAGAAAGGCAAGGAGAACTCCGCAGACGATTGGAGCAGAATCCGCCCCGCTCTCCCAGATCAGAAACGAGGCAAAGAGGAAACTGCCAACTGTAAGCGTCATCCAGAGTATGTGCGCCGGCCCCCAGGGCAGCAACGCGAAGGGAAGCGTGAAGGAAAACGCGGTTGGAAGGTAAAAATACCGCTTGGTCACCGGGTGCTGGTTCGGATCAATGAATGGACGGTACTCTTTCCCAGCCTCATAAACACGCAGGACTTCATTTTCGTTGTACGGGTCACTGTGCTGAAGAAGGCATCGGGCGGGATTGTAAAGGACCGCGAAATCCAGCATCGGGGTTTTGGAATCCTTCTCCGAAACCATGCCGATCCCAGTAAAAACAATGCTGCCGAAGAGCAGAAGATAGAGGCCATTCAGCCGCGCTTGAGTCATGATCCGCTTCTCCCTTGGCACGAAACGCCGCAATTGAATGCTGATATAGAGCGGCCGTCTTCGCAGTGGATTGGATTACTCCCGCGCGAACGCAAGAGACGTATCTGTCTGTTCTCCCGTCTTTGCCGCCGCAACGCGCGCTGCGCCGCTGCGCAGATACACCCACAGATAGAAGATACCCATCGCCAGCATGAGGAACGGGATGGGCCTGAGCAAAATGACCATGAAAATCTGTTTGAGTAATCCATTTGTGGATAGACTCAGCTTTCTGGTGAGAATCAGGAAAATTGCCAAGGGGAAATCGGATGTC
Organism: uncultured Occallatibacter sp.; assembly: GCA_964595845.1. Lineage (GTDB taxonomy): Bacteria > Acidobacteriota > Terriglobia > Terriglobales > Acidobacteriaceae > Telmatobacter. The sequence continues at coordinate 15,674 of CAZQRX010000002.1, forward strand.
AGCACAATCGCCGCGCCGTTCAGCAGCAGCGCAATCCTCCGCGTCGTACCGCCCTGGGCGCAGAGCATGGCGCAGGCCGGCACGGTCAGCAGCAGCAGCTTGGCGTCGATGATGCGGTGATAGCCCACAAGCATGGTGAAAGAGGCAACTGCGGCGAGCGCAAGCTTTGCCGACGGCTGAGAAAAGCGCGCTCTGAGAGTGTGAACCGACCATATCAGCAGAAGTGTCCCGCAAATCAGATAGCTGACCGGATTGTAGAAGCGCGGATCGTCTCGGAAGACGCTGAGGATGGATTGCAGATTGATGAGCATTCCGATTTGGTGACCCGTGCTGGAAGCGGGGCCGGGATCGGAAAGATAGCCGTGCGTCGATTCTGTCAGCAGATTCGAGGACAATTCCGAGAGCCAATGCGGCGCAACGTGTGTGACCCACAGAACAACCGGCAGACCCAGAGCAAGGATCATCGCGAGGGTTTGCAGCGCCCGCTTCCGATAAACCCCGCCCGCCAACAGGAAGTAAAGCCAAACCAAACCTGCGTCATGAGGCTTGATTGCCAGGCTGACCGCCAGACACAAGATGCCCGCGGGCACAAACCGGTCCTGAAGGAAGCACCAGACGGCCACAAGGCAGAGACTGACGGAGAGCCCGGCGGAGTTGCCAAAGACAAAAAGCATTTCGCTGTTGGCAAGAACAAAGCAGATCAGGAAGAGGGAAACGCCTGGCGAAGAGTCGCCGGCGAGGTTCCACACCAGGAAAGCGGCTAAAAGGAGACTGCCCGCGGTGAGAATCACCCACAGTATATGCGCAAGTCCAAACGGCAGCAGCGCGAAGGGAGCGGTGATCATGAATGTGGTCGGCGGGTAGATATACAGCGATAGAACTTCATGGAACGAGGCTGAGGGAGCTACTCGGCCTCTCCCTTCCGCCAGATAAACACGCAGCGGTTCGCCCACTTTGTAAGGATCTAAATGTTGAACCAGGCATCGCGCGGCGTAATAGACCGCTTTGAAATCTCCCATCCCGTTGGGCGTGATGCACGCGCCGGTATAACCCAGGAATACAGATATCCCTCCGCAAAATAGCAGCCGGAAGAGAGCTGTCCGTCGCGTCCTTGTCATGTTCATGTACAGTTTCATTACTCGAGTATCCCGGCAGCTTGGGGCAGGAGCCTTGGCTGCGCGGGGAGTGATTTCGATCCCAAGAAACGGCCCAAAAAAGCAGAGGAGAGAACACGCCGGCAAATGATTTGCCCAGCGTGTCTCTCCCGCGCGGCAACGAAGGCGATCCATTGCGGTGCTCAGACCCTGAGCTGCTAGAATGCCGCGATTGCTCTGTTCAGGATCGCGACGATAGGGGCGCTCACAGTTCCCACGGAAGCGACCACAAAAGCTACAATCAGCGCAAGAAGCAGTGCATATTCAAACATATCCTGACCGTCCTCGCGCCTCATCAAGCAATACAACTTGAAGATGAGTCTTTGATATCTGGGCCGCATCGGACATGCCTCATCGAGTTGGGCTAACCCGGCCTTTGCCGGAGAGAGTGCGTCTTTCATGGCAGCTCTGTCGTACGCATCTCTCCCGCAAAGCGATGGATTTTCCTGACTGATTATCGACAGGGGTTAGTCGCCGTTTACAAACTGCCGGTGATGGTATGGAACTCAGTACTAATGGCGGTGGCCAAAGTCTTCATGGAAGCGGCTGCGCCCAAGGCTATCAAAGCGATAATCAGGGCATATTCAACAAGATCCTGACCGTCCTCCCGCCTCATCAAGCATTGCAACTTGAAGATGAATCTTCGAAATCTGAACCGCATCGGACATGCCTCATCGAGTTGGGCTGACCTAGCCTTTGCCGGAGAGAGTGCGTCTTTCATGGCAGCTCTGTCGTACGCATCTCTCCCGCGATGGCAATGGATTTTCCTGACTGATTATCGACGGGGTTAGTCGCCGTTTACAGACTGCCGGTGATGGTATTGAACTCAGTGCTGATGGCGGTGGCCAAGGCCTTCATGGCAACGGTTGCGCCCAGGGCGATCAAAGCGAGAATCAGGGCATATTCTACCAGATCCTGGCCTTCTTCGCGATTCTTCAGGTCCTGGAACTTCACATACAGCTTGAGAAGCATCGTGTTCATTTGTGTTCTCCCCCTAGTAGATTTTCCCAGCCTGTGGCCGGGGCACTCTGTCTGGTGCATGTGTAGTGCCATTCAGGAAAAATAGTAATATCCTTATATAACAATAACTTACGATTATAATCATGTAAAAATGTGCGCCCAAGTGTAAACAATTGTATACAGTTCAATCCCGGCCTCCCGAACCTGTATACAGGACACTGAAGTGAGAACCGGAAGTACCGACCGGAAGACGAAAGTAATCGAAGACCACATTGAATTCGCACTGTGCGCTCGTATCACAAGAACCTGAACCCGCGCAGCACAGAGATCCCTCGGAGGAAGTAAAATAGCGTCCATGGCAACCAAGATGCATTTCTCCTTCAACCGGGAAGCAGCCATCGATATGCTCGCTCTGTTGTGCGCCCCGGAGCGGCTCACGCGCATCCCCATATCCAGCGGAATCCAGCAGCCATGGTGTCAGATATGTGGATGAACGTAGAGCCGCTCATAAGGCAAAAAATCCTTCGCACTGCCGCAGTACTGCCATTTGTTACCGTTTGCGGTCTGGCGGCTGGGTTTATGGCGGGACTCCTCGGCGTTGCTGTGGTTTCAAGCAAGGCTCCGGGTACACGAGACTACATCGTCTTCTGGGCTACTGCACAGCTACTGACGCACCACGCCAATCCTTACGATGAGGATGCGATTACCCGTCTGGAACGTAAGGAGGGACTTCCGCTCAATGTCAAAATCGGCTATATGCGGAACCCGCCCTGGTCTCTGCCACTCATCTATCCGCTTGGCTTTTTCAGCGCGAGGGTTGGATGGTTGTTGTGGTCCACGTTGCTGCTCGCCTGCTTGGCGGCGTCGGTTCGCTTGATCTGGATAATGTATGGCAGGCCCAGAAACAGCAGGTACTTGCTGGGACTTTCTTTTGCGCCGGCATTATATGGCGTGCTCTGCGGTCAAACCTCATTGCTGATGCTGCCAGGATTGGTGCTGTTTCTGCGCATGTACCGCACACGTCCCTTTCTTGCGGGCATCGCGCTTGGGCTTCTGGCATTGAAACCTCATCTATTTTTGCCCTTCGGCGTTGTGCTGGCGGTGTGGGTGCTGGTTTCCAGGAGTTACAAGCTGGCCGCCGGCGCGTTGGTTGCCATGGCCGCCAGTTGTGCGATCACATCTCTGATTGACCCGCTGGCATGGACACAGTACTTCCAAATGGTGCGCACGGCAAAGATCGATCAGGCATCCATTCCATGCCTGAGTTATCTGCTGCGCAATTTGCTCCTCCCGCGCTCGACGGGTCTTCTTTTTCTGCCGGCCACCCTGGGCTGCGTCTGGGCGCTGGTCTATTTCTGGCCCCGCCGCCGGACCTGGGATTGGACGAAAGACGGCAGTCTGCTGATGCTCGTTTCGCTCCTGGTGGCGCCCTATTTATGGATTTACGATCAGGGCATGGTGATCCCGGCCTTGCTGCAAGGCGCCTTTCTTACCCGCTCCCGCAACCTATTGATCGCTCTTGCATTCTTGAGCGCCCTGGTCGAAATCGTGATCTTCCGCGGCCTTGTCTACCCTAAGACCATGCATCTTTGGATGTATTGGACCGCGCCCGCGTGGCTGGCTTGGTATCTGGTAGCGCGCGCCGTGGAGCGCGAACCGCGAATTGTCCCATCTCCGGAGCTGTAGAGTTGTTCCCGGCCACGGCATGGACCACCTGGGCCAGCGGAATCGTCTGCAATTTCGAACTGACCCTTGTCAAAGCTACGGGTACACGCGGGGAAACCGGCCTATGGCGAACACGGAAACGATCGCCAGAATGATTCCGCCGGCACATCGACGCCATCGTGACAGCCCGAGGTGATTGCCGAGATGCAAATGAACACGGTGAGTACCCACGCCCAGACGCGAAGCCGGCGAATAGAGCCCAGCGCGACGGCAGATCGAATGGCGAGCGCAACATGAAACGACGGGAATGAGACGATTCCCGTGAGGGTTTGACGAGGCGGACGAAACTGTTTCCGTTTGCGTTACCACAGGCTGTTCATTGTGGAATCTCCGTCTCGATTTTGCCCTCGCGCAGTGGCCATTCCACCGCCGTCTCCGGCACGGGTGCATTCGAGAATTCCAGCCTGTCCCCGTACTGTGTCTGCGTGGCGTGGATTGTGCCCGGCGGAAGCTCGAGGACGGAGTGCGCCCAGAGACAGGCCGACAGCCTCCAGGGTCGCACGTCGCTGCTGAGCTTGCGGATTCGCATCTTGCGGTCCAGATATACCAGGTCGATGGGAAATCGCATCCAGAAGGTATGCACTGCTTCGCAGGGGATAATCCACAGCCCCTCTCCGGGAGAGAGACGCTCGCGTCCGAGCAGGCCTTTATTGCGCTGGGCGGCGCTATCAGCTACTTCCATGCAGGTGGCCAGCACTGTATTGCGGGTCAGATTTGAAACCTGAAGACGGGAGTCCCGGGGAGCAATGCTACGCGTAGCGAGTAGATTCCGCGCTGTCGATACGGCCCACCTCAATGGATTCATCTGCTTGTCTCAAATCCTTTCGCCTGGCCAGCAGCCGCTCTCTGTAATCCCCATCAGAAAGGCCGCCGGCTGCCGGGAGAGACAGCCGGATACCTCATTGGCTCGGAGCAGACGCTGAACTGGTGCTTGTTGTGGTCGGCGCCGAGCTGCCAAAGGTTCCCGTATCGCCCTGGACCACGAGTGGCGTCTCCGGCTTCATGCTGTCAATCAACTTATCGATGGGCATGGTTGGCGGCGCGGGGGCCGGTGTGTTGGCCGCGGTCTTGGCGTCCGGAGTATTCATGGGTATGCCGGAGTTTGGCGGCAGGAACTTCGTCGGAAACTTCAGCGCCGGCAAGGGATCGCCTGCCTGAATGGGAGCAACCATCTCCATAGTCACCAGGACGATCAGCTCGGTGTTTGTCTTGTTCTTCGACATCGACTGAAAGAACTTGCCGATAATGGGGATGTCCCCCAGAAATGGCACCTTCTGGTAGGCTTCGGTATCGCGGTTGTCCAGCAACCCGCCGATGCCGAAGCTTTGGCCGTCGGACAACTCGATCTCGGTCTTCATTTTCCGGGTGGCAATAGCGGGAATCTCATACCCGGAGATCACAATGGCATTGGTGTAGTCCAAAGAACTGACCTCCGGAGCCACCTGGAGACGAACGGTTCCGCGAGGAGTAATGGTAGGGAGAAAGTTGAGACGAACGCCATATTCTTTGAACAGGACGGAGATGGTTCCGAGTCCGGAGGCGAAGGCATAGGGATACTCACCGCCCGCCAGGAAGCTGGCCTGTTTACCATTCATCGCCACGATATTGGGTTCGGCGAGAACCTGTACCACGCCCTTGGCTTCGAGGGCCTCGACGTCGACGCCGAAGGGCAGGCCGCCGGGTCCCAGAGCAAACAAATTCAGTTCGTTGGTAAAGGTCGCTGTGGCGCCAGATGGCGGAGTCACGGTCGTGACGCCATTCGTCGTCGTGATCGATCCGCCGGATGGGCCGGTGATGGTTGGCGGAGTGAACTGCCCGGTTGAAATCCCTCCAACCGTGTTGAGCCCACCAAGGCTGAATATATTGATGCCCATCTGCATCGATTTGCTGCGGTCCACGCTCATAAAGCGAACCTTGAGCAGGATCTGCGGGTCGGATGCCGGTACATTGACGTTGAGAAGATTCACGACTTTACCGCCCGTGCTGGCAATCTTCACCGCGCGCGAGGAACTGTCGAGATCCTTGACCGTTCCGCGCAGAAAGACGTTGCCATTCTCGATACTGACCTTCAGGGGCTGTCCGGGAAGCTCGGTACGGAGTTCACGGCGAATCGAGTCCAGGCTGTCGTTCAATGCCTCCGAGCTGGCGCGGACCGTCACGTTGAAAAACTGCCGGCCGCCGTGCGTATCCCAGACAATCAGGCTGGTTTCTCCGGGGGTCTTGCCATTCACCATGATCTCGGTCGGACTCGTTCCATGCACCTCTGCAATCTCGCTCACGCCGATGGAAACACGCTTGATCGGGAATGTAGTGTCAACCAGCACGGTCTTGCCCACCGCGACGGAAAGATCATTCGCCGAGTCCTGAGTGGAGGCGGCGGGTTCTGAAGGAGACGGTGAGGTCTGAGCCCGCAAGCCGGCCCCGGCGCAGATCAATAGAGCAAATGCGCTGAAAGATGCGATGGTAATGACATTCTTCGCTCTCACTTGTGTCCCTCGGGAGTAACAAATTTTTCTTCACTCGTTTTCGTACCGTTGATCACCTCAATGGAAAAGGCCGGGGGTTCCACGCTTTTGGGGGCAGCGACGCGCTGCGGCTTTGGCGGCGCGGTATTCATTCCCGTAAAGAGGCTGCTGGTGTCCGTGCCGGCAACCGCATCGACCTTGGTATCCAGCGGATTGCGCAGAATGAGCCGTATGGAAAAGTTGCTGGCCAAGCTCAGCTTCTCAGCGTCGGTCGGCGTCACCAGCAGATTGACCACCTGCACAGGCTTCGGCTTCCCTTCCGGATCCTTTTGAATTTCCGTGCCCGCGGACAAAACCTGAATATTCTGCAGCAGCGTCTTCGATACCTCGCCTTGCGCAGAGTTTGTCACGCCCGGAGGATTTCCGGAGATCAGAACATCCACGCGCATTCCGGGAGTGACAAACCCAGAGACGTTCACCACGTCGTCAACCCTGACCGCGCAGGCTCTCATGCCGGGGGGAATGGTGGCCGCCAAGCCTCCGCCGGATCCGATGGCGGCCAGGCGGTTCTCGATAATCGGCTCGCCCGCATAGAGGTCCGAGATGACCCCTCGTCCAATCGCGCGGCTCATGTCTTTGACGAGAATGGCGCCCGCGGGCACCCCTCCCGCAACCTGGACCGTCGTCAGGTCGCTGGCGCTGAGAACAGTTCCGAGCTTGATGTCCGTTTTTGCCCCAACGATACTGGTAGCGGCTACCGGACGTACCGCCGACATGCGGCTGTTCACCATCTGATAGACCAGAAAGGTGCATACAGAGGCTATCAAGAAAGCGGCCAGAAGGATCGCGAGTAGTCTTCGGTTCATTTGGAAACCTGTTTGAACTGGCTACCCAGCCAGCTTCGCCTTTCTGTCCCTTGTGGCAATTGCCGCGCCCTTGAAAAACCTGTTTCGATTCCATGCCGGAACAGGAGTTGCGTGGACAGATCGTCCAACAAGTTCAAATGCGTATTCAGTGTATTCCCTTGATGCCTGATCGACACAGCAGCAAGGACAGCCGCATGGACATGAGGTATCAAGAGGGTCATGGGCCAGATCCCTTCTATGAACCATGCTCGGAAAGATTATAATTGAATTATGCAAGGGAACGATAGGTCTTTCTCGGGCGTTGATCAAGCTGAGTTTGCATGGACCGCGATTTACCCTGCAAAATGGTACCTGTCGGCGCGAGGAAGGAATTTCATCCGAGCATGAGGACTTCCTCAACGATCTCGCTCTTTTCCGAGCAACCGGAGCTGAATCAGCGGCCCTACTCCTTTGTGTTCTCGATCCTGGCGCACGGCGTCGCGTTTGGCTTGATTTTTATAGGCATCATCTCCGCGCCCAAGGTCAGGGTCCAGGTTGCCGTGCAGCGCTATGAGGTGCGGCATCTGGATCTGCACACGCTGGAAGCCGAGATGCAGCGTGCCAGAAGCGATTTCAGTAAAGAAACCAAGGCGCCCCGTGCGCCTTCCAAAGCGCCGGCTCCCGCAAAAGCGCAAACGACTCCACCGGCCGCAAGCCCGGATGCGCCCCGGCCGGCTTTGCGGATGGTTGTGCAAGCTCCGCGGGGAGCGCAGACGCTGGTGCAGCCGGATATCCCCAAGCCTCTGGCGCTCAATGTGGAAATCCCGGTGCCGACGGTCGTGATCTGGGCGGGGAAGAAGGCCGTGGTCAAGACTATCGTTCCGCCCCTGCCGGAAAAGCCGGTGGTGGCCGACGTAAAACCTTCCACGCAGTTGCCCAATGAGGAACAGAACCTGGCGGAGATCGCCATTCCCGCCGTCGCTATGCCGGTAATACAACCTCAGCCGATCCTTCCCAGCACCACGACGCCGCTGGTGGTTACCGGGCCCAAGCCCACGCCGCCGGCGCCGATCACCACCGCGCAAGGCTCCTCGCTGCCGACGCCCGCCGCGGTGATGTCGCTCTCCGAGCATCGCATGGCGAATGGCGCCGTAACTCTGCCTCCCGTGAACTCGTCGGTTGCCACGCCTTCGCCCGGAGAGCTCGCCCCGGCGGAGGCAAAGAACACCACGCCCGCGGGGCATGGAAGCCAGACCGATAAACCAGTTGAGAAGCCGGCCGATAAACCAGTTGTCAAATCCGCCGATAAGGCAGTTGGCAAGCCCACCGATAAGCCGGCGGATCATGCAGTTGACAAGGCGAACGATAAGCCGGCAGATCATGCAGTTGGCAAGGCGAACGATAAGCCGGCGGATCATGCAGTTGGCAAGGCGAACGAAAAGGCCGCCGACCTGCCCGACTCCGCCAAAGCCGACCATGGAGCCAATGCGGGCACCGCGCAAAAGACTACCGCGCCAACCGGGTACGGGATCGTCAATACGCCTACAGGAGCTCACATTACGAGGCCGAAGGAAGGACAATTCGGTTCCGTGGTGGTAGGCTCCACGCTCACGGAAAAGTATCCGGAGACGGCCGAGCTATGGAGCGGACGGCTCTCCTATACCGTCTATCTTCCCGTCGGCCTGGCCAAGAGCTGGATTCTGCAGTACTCGCTTTCGCGCGCCGACAGCCCTGCGGGCGCGATCACGCGCGTGGAAGCGCCCTGGCCCTATAACATCGTGCGCCCCAACATCGCTCCCGGCACAATCGACGCCGATGCTCTCATGATTCATGGCTTTGTCAATCAGGCGGGCCGCTTCGAGGCGCTCTCCATCGCCTTTCCGCCTGAATTCGCGCAAGCGCAGTTTGTCCTCAATGCGCTCAACCAGTGGGAGTTCAGGCCGGCCACGCAGAATGGGCAGAATATCAAGGTGGAAGTCCTGCTCATCATTCCCGAAGTGGAGGACTAAAGCCCGCATCCCGGCCAGGTCCAATGAGCGGACCTGCCGGGATGCGGTCTTTGTTCTCCTTCACGCGCTCTACGTCGTGCCGACAGGAACCACCCGCGGGATATGGGGCAACTCACCTACAATTGCCGCAAATATCTTATTCAAGCTCCCCAAGCCTGAAACGCTGGGGCATACGCCAGAGGTGGCACCCATGGTGTCGGAGTAGAAATATACAATTTCCGCTGTGTTTGGAGTGGCAATATCCTGATCCGTAGTACAGGGGGAGATATTCGGCGTGTAACTTAAATTAGGAGGAGCGGCAGGCGGATTAGGGTTAGGCAAAGTGCCATGGCCTGTTGACGTCCCCACTGTCTTTTTAAAAGTGTTAAAAAATCCATCCTGATCGGCGGGGCAGTTACTGGCGTTGATTATATCGACCATATTTCCACTGCTGATGGTTGTGCCATTCGGGTTCCACGATCCTGTGATCGGTGAACCGTAAGAAACCACGAAGATCGAAGTTTTGAGTGAGCTGGCCCGCGCGATTTGAGCTTCCTGCACCGCCTGCCCGCAGCCGCCGACGCCGGATGGGTAAGTGACGGCTGTGCCGGAGATAGGGACATCGGCTGGAGGGGAAGAAGCACTCTCGGAAAACGTCTGCCCAAACATAGTTAGCGCCGAATCAACATTCGCGTACTGATCCGAACCATTGACGTTGCCGTCCGAGAGGACGACGATTACACTCTGGCCGGGAGCCACGGGATGAACTACATTTTGGGCAACCAGCGCCGATTGCGCCGCGACAATCGCGCCTGCAAGGTAGGTTCCAGCGGGCGCGCCGCTTGGCGTCTTCAAGCAACCGGCGGTGGTTGTCGTCCCAGAAGAATTGACTACCCCGACTGCTTTCGTGATTTGGGTATAATCTGTGCCGAAGGGCACAATCTGGTAGGTCGCGCTGGTGCCGGTTGGCCCGTAGGATGAACCTAATGCGGGCGTTGTGTTCGCCATTTCATTGGGGGTGCCGGAGCAGGAGAGATCGTCATTCACCGTACTGGCTTCCACGTTCGGAAAAGCGAACAGGGCGACCGGGGCATCGGCTGGAAAGGGGAGGGAGTTCAGCATAATGCCGACGCCGTTCATCGCGCAGTATAATTCTGTTTTGCCGATGCAGGCGGGGTCGGAACTGCCCAGGCCCGAGCCGGAAGTAATGACAGTACCCATGGACCCCGTGGTATCGACGATGATCACCATATTGAGCGGCGCGGGCTTTCCACCGGGGGTCGCGTAGGCCGTTGCCGACATATGGAAAAGGGGGATGCTGAAAATCTTCGCGAACCACGTATTAACATCCGCTGTCTGCGTCACTATCATGGCGTTGTAACCCGCACCAGGGCCCAGGCAAGGAGTGCCCATCGCCGTAACCGTGGCAAGGCATACGAAGGAAGGGGGTAGCATCTGAACATTTGTCAAGCTCGAAGCAGTGTTCAAGTTCCCCGCCACGGAACTGTATTTAGTCACCGCAGCCGTGGCCGAGGCTATATTGAAATAGGAACTGGACAGGTACACGGCTCCAGCCAATGCCGCGGAATTCGTCGATGCCTGAAGTTGCTGGCGGGCAACGTAGGCATTGACAAGGTCCATCGAGATCCCTGCAACTCCTATAAAGGCAAGCCCGCCGAGCGCCACGAAAACAAGAGACTGGCCTAGCTCATTCTTCAGAACTCTGCGCAGAAAAGACATCATGAGAAACTTCATTGGAGTATTCCTCATCCTTTCAGAAGGCTAATACCGATTGTTGCGCCGTCAAGGTGAACGTTCCCAGGCTTATTAAATGTTGGGTAACCGGATTGATGATTGGCAGCCACGTGTATGGATACTGGAGCGTAAGCGTGACTTGCGATTCCGGCCCCAAATCGCCTGCGATGCTTTGAGCCGAGCATGAAAATGATCCGGTGGAAGCGGGAATCGTAGTCGTCGTAGTCGTTGTACCTACCGTATTCGCAAGTGTCGCTGAATACGTAATTTTACCCAAATTCGTCGTCGACCAGTTCCCCAAAACGGTGGTAACGGCAGTATAGGCCTTTGCGCAGAGGTCGGTCGGCGTCGAGGTTCCAGGGTTAAAAACCCCCTGATTCGCTGCCATCGCCTGGTCACCGGCAAACGCGGCTTCCCCAAGCTGCTCGTAGACGATCATGCCCATGCCAATCGAAAACAAACCCATAATAAGGGCCAAAAAGATCGGCAACATGAGGGCCAGCTCAACGATCGATTGACCCTTGCCACCGCGGCAAAGCCTGGCGAGAAGCCGGCGGCCGGAGAGCCGGGCTTTGCCGCTCACGCTCCCCGACGCCGCGCTATGCCTGCTCCGCCGCGCCGCCGCCTGTCCGTCTTGATCCCTTTGCATTTTCATCGCCAATTCCACGCTTCTCTTCACCCATTATCGTTCATCTTTCCTTGAGAATAGTCTTTTACGAGTCGATATAATACACAAAAGTACCAATCATTTCAAGGCGCGCGCGACGATTATTCGTTGTCCTTTTGCAGCAGCCGCTCCAGAAATTGATTGAGTTCCTTCTTATCCACGCCATGCTTTAGCTCACTCAGCGCTTTACGCGCTTCCGGGGCATCCTGGGGGATGAACTGCAGGCCGACGCCGTCGTTGCCCCAGCGGACAGCCCTGGAGTGCACGGAGATCGAACGATCGGCGCTATCATCCTTGCCATCCGTCTCTTGCAGCGTCATCAAGATCAGGGTTCCGGGATACCAGCGTTCCTCGGTCACTACGTACAATCCTGTCGAACTGATGTCCCGGACACTGTGCGCCTTGGGAGCGGCGCCCGTCCAGTAATAGGCGGACAGTCCGGGCAACGGCTCCCGTGGAGCCTTTCTCAGTTCCGGCTTTCGTGAACCCGCGGACCACCAGCGCTCCAGCCAGCTCATCGGCTGGCTGACGTTCTCCGTCTTCGGCTGGGAAGGGCTGATCTCCTTCGTCGGTGGAGATTTGGGGCGCTCCCTGGTGGAGTGATCCGCCAATTCCGCCACGTCCGAATCGCCGCTCCAGGGCGTTTTCCCCTTCGACAGAACGCCGCTTTGCACTCCGCCGGCAGCGCTGTTTGCGCTGAAGAATTGCTCGAGGCGGTGCTGCATCTCCTCGGCCACACAGAGCACCAGCTGATCTCCCGGCTGGGTCTGCGACGAATAGATCGAGTGGGTGGGCAGCGCCAGAACGCTGGCCGGCAGCGAACTCGAGGTGGCATGGAAGGTGGGAAATGACTCGACGGTTTCGATGACTCGGCAATCCATGTCCAAATAGAGCAGATCGAGCGGAACGCGCATACTGGTATCGGGAATCCCCCGGAACGGCTCTATCCAAAGGCCCTCGCCTGACTTGAGCGCAATCTTCCCCAACAGAACCTTCAGTTCCGCCAACGAGAGATCGGCGGATGCGACCTCAAGGCCGAGGAAGCATTCGCGAGTCTGGTTGTATGCGCAAAGTCGTTGCAATTCCATGGTGCCTCCGGCCGCCTGCGATAACCCGGAAACCGGGTCTTGTCCCGGAGTCCAAGTTGTCGATTCAACCACACCCATCTGAAACACTCATGACAAGTCCTTTCCCTGCGACCGCCGGCGGACACAAGCCATGTTTCTAGCGGCGTGAAGTAGGCCAAGCCATCTGCCCGGTATCCACGCCAAGACACACTTCATCTCATCCGCTGCCGGGGCAACGCGCAAAGAGACCCAGCACCGTAACAACGGAGCCCCGGCCAGCGAACTGATCGAGATGGCCAGCGAAACACGCGCGGCTACTCCGCGCCGCTGGCCCGCCCGCGGAAGAACAGCTATTTGATCCGTGTGCGGCGGCGCTGGATCAGGACAATCAGAATGACAACGACTAGCACACCAGCTACTACCCGAATGATCAAAGTGGTATCCATATCGACTCCTCCTTCCTTCAATGATTGAGACTCTGGAACGAAGCCGCGATGGAAATAATCGCGGGCCCTAGAACGACCACAAAAAGCGAGGGTAAGATGAAAAACACAAGGGGAAAAAGCAGCTTGATGGTGGTTTTAGCCGCCGCCTCCTCCACTGCCTGCACGCGCTGCGTTCTGAGTGTATCGCTATGAATGCGCAATGTTTTTGCGATGCTGGTTCCGAACTGCTCGGCCTGCACCAGCATGGTCACGAGATTGCGCACGCAATCCACCTCCGTGCGTTCCGCCATATGTTTCCAGGCTTCGCCGCGCGGGCGTCCGGCGCGCTGCTCCAGCACGACAATATTCAATTCATCGCACACTTCCGGCTGGGCATGCTTCAACTCCACCGCTGTGCGCGCCGTCGCATGGTCCAAACTGAGTCCGGCCTCGATGCAGATCACCAGCAGATCTAGTACATCCGGTAGGCCGCGCCGAACCTTGCCTTGGCGTTTTTTAATTCGCCTTCCCAGCCAGAAATCCGGCGCCAGAAATCCCAGCGCCGCGGCGATGAGATACATCATGAAACCTCCCATGTCGCCGAGTCCCGTAACCAAGACCAGGATGCAGAACAGGAGAGGAACTAAAACTTTTGTGCCATAGAAGATTTTGACCGCCGATTCATCGCGAAAACCGGCGTGCTGGAGGCGCTGCAGGACGATGGATACCTCGGCCTGGCTCTTGGGAAGGACATTCTCGAAGTGCTCAATCACGCCGCCGATCGAAAGGCCGGTCTTCTGAATGGCGGTCAACAGGGATTTCTCTTTGGGCTGCGGATTGATCGCGTCGGAGATGCGCTGCAGCATTTCTTCTCGATAGAACAGAAGCAAACCGCCGCTGACGATCATCAGAAAAACGCCTAAAAAGGCAAATATCGCATATCCCATAGGTCACCTAAACGTCCATGTTGACGATGTGGCGAATGATTAAACCGCCCACGATAATCATGCCGAAAGAGGTCCAGAGCAACTTGATGCCCATGGGAGTCCTCCACAACAAGCTCATCATCTCGGGGTTGACGAAGTATAAAGCGATTCCCAGTATGACCGGGAGAAGAGTGAGCACCCACCCGGTCATGCGTCCCTGGGCTGTATGGACACCGACCTGCCGCTTGAGGCGGAAGCGCTCACGGATCACATGGGAGGTCTTGTCGAGTACCTCGGCAAGGTTTCCTCCGCTCTCCCTCTGGATCATGATCGCGGTGGAGACGATGCGCAGATCCTGGAGGGGGACGCGGTTGATCATATTGTCCAAGGCCGTCTTCATTTCCAGGCCGTAGTTTTGCTCCTCGAAGCACGCCTTGAATTCGCAGCCGATGGGGTCGGCGCACTCCCGCGCCACTGAACCCATTGCAGCGATCAGGCTATGCCCGGCGCGCATAGCATTCACCATCAAATCCAGCGCTTCCGGCAAACCCTCTTGAAACTTGTCCAAGCGCTTGCCGCGTTTACGGCGTGCCCAGAAATAAGGCATGGCGCCTGCCAGCAACCCCACCGGCAAAGCGATGAGAATGGAATTGGTACGCCAGTAAACCAGATAGCCTAGCGACAGAAAGCAGAGCGCGCACCCGGACAGCATGCCTCCGGCGGTCCACTTCAGATCAGCCTGATAAATCAGGGACTGCACGCGTGGCGTCAGTTCAAAACTGAGCAGCTTGCGATTGAGCCAAGGGATGCTGCTGAGCCGGTCGGTCTTGCGCAGATCGAGGATGGGACCGCGCTCTTCCGGGCTGTCGGTGGCGAGGGCGGAATCGAGCGTGGCGTGGACCTGTTTAGCCTGCGCGGATGCGCCGCTCCCGCTGGCGATCGCGATCAGCGCGACGACCGAAAAGGCGCCCAGGAAGACCAGAACAATGATCGATCCCATATCAGTTTCCCTCCCTTCCGCTCAATTGACCTGCGTTTCGCGCTCAAACAGAATCGGCGGCAAAACAATACCCGAGACGCGCAGACGTTCGAGGAACCGGGGACGGATATGGGTTGGCTGGAATACGCCGATGACCTTGCCATCGGGCCCAATCCCCTTCTTCGTGAAAGTAAAAATCTCTTGCATGCTGATCACATTTTCTTCCATGCCTGTGATCTCGGCGACGCTGGTTACTTTGCGTGTGCCGTCGCTCATGCGCGTAGCCTGAACGACAATGGTAATGGCCGAGGCGATCTGCTGGCGTACGGATTTTTCGGGCAGATTCATGCCCATGGCAACCATCGATTCGAGCCTGGAGATGGCATCGCGGGGAGTGTTGGCGTGAATGGTGGTCATCGAGCCTTCGTGGCCGGTATTCATGGCCTGGAGCATATCGAAGGCCTCTTCGCCGCGCACCTCGCCCATGATAATGCGGTCCGGGCGCATGCGCAGGCAGTTGATCAGAAGCTGACGCTGCTTGACCGCTCCCTGGCCTTCGATGTTGGGCGGGCGAGTCTCCAGGCGCACGATGTTTTCCTGCGCCAGGCGGAGTTCGGCCGCGTCCTCAATCGTGACCAGGCGTTCGTTGCGCGGAATGTACTGCGAGAGAATGTTGAGAAAGGTAGTCTTGCCCGCGCCGGTGCCGCCGGAGATGAGGATGCTGATGCGGGCTTTGACCGCCGATGAGAGCACTTCCATCATCTCCGCCGATACGCTCTTCAACTGAACCAGCTGATTGGCGGCCAGCGGGCCTGTCCCAAAGCGGCGAATGGACAAGGAAGGCCCGTCCAGCGCCAGCGGCGGAATGATCGCGTTGACGCGCGAGCCGTCAGGCAAGCGGGCATCCACCATCGGCGAGGACTCGTCCACCCGGCGGCCCACGCGCGACACGATCCGGTCGATGATCTGGAGCAGATGGCGGTCGTCGCGGAAGGTTGTATCGACCCTCTGCAGCAGCCCGCCTTTCTCGATGAAGACATGATCCTTGTCATTGACAAGAATGTCGGAAATCTTTGGATCTCGCAGCAGCGGCTCCAGCGGTCCAAGGCCAAAAACTTCGTCGAGCAGGTCGGCTTGTATCTTCTCCTGCTCGTCGAAATTCAGTGGCACACGCTGGTCGGAGATGATCTCCTTCACGATGCCGGCTACCGCCTGGCGCGCCTGACTGGAATTGACGCGTGACAGTTTCTCCAGATCCAGTTTGGAGATCAGGGTCCGGTGAATTTCCGCTTTATACTTTTCCAGATTCAGAAGTTCCAAGTTCTACCTTCCATCGGGCGAGGATACTCATCCACAGTACATCATTGACCCTGCCCGAAAAACGGGAGGGAGACAGAGGACTCGTCAACCACCCAGAGAGAAATTCAGGTTCACCGTGGTCTCCACTTCCACCGGCTCGCCGCTGAGCATATAAGGCCTGAAGCGCCAGGTCTTCACGGCATCGAGCGCGGCCTGCCGCAACATCGCAGGTCCGCTGACAACGTGTGGATTTTCGATGGTTCCGTTCCTGGAAATGGTGGCCTGAATCACCACTGTTCCGGAGACGCGGGCGGTCTTGGCGATGGGCGGATAAATGGGCGCGGTCTTCTGGATCAGCAAACCGACCGCGATGCCCTGCGAGATGCTGACCTTCTGAGGAGCCGCGACCTTCACCTTCGGCCCGCCCTGTCCGGTGAAGACGGCGCTGCCAGCATTGCCCAAACCGTCCATGCCGGTGGCGCCAAAGCCAGAAGCGGGGGCCGCATCCTTTCCACCCAGCATCTTGAGGTCGCTGGAAATCTTCGAAGGAGCTGTCAGTTGACGGTTCATCAACTCCGTATTCGGACGAACCGTGTTCTCGGCCGGAGTGGTATCGGTCGAGGCCGCCGGCGTCACGGCGGTGGTCTGCGTCGAAGGCGACGGCTTAATTGTAGTCGCCGTCGCAAGCGCCGTCGTTGCCGATGCCGACTGCGGAGCAACCGCAGGCTTCGGCGCGGTCATCCCGGAGTGCAAGCGAGGATAGACCAGCACGCCAGCGCCAGCGACGAGCAAAACCGCAACAACACCGATGGCGGCAAACATCCCCGTCTTCTTCGGCTTGCCCTCGCTCTCGGCCTTGTGTTTCACTGTGGCCGTACGCTTAGGCGGCTGATACACCTGCTCTGCTTCAGCGTAAGCCGGAGCCGGCTTGCGCGGAGCGGCGGCTGGCGGCTTGGCTGCCACAGGCAATACGGCGACGCGCGCCGTCGCCGATTTCGCAACCGGCTTGGGGGCAACGCCGGAACCAGGAAAACCATCGAATCCGCTGACGCTGGCTGGTTGCGTGGGGGCATCTTCTCCGCTATCCCATTCGCCGAAATCTGCGGGTAGCGTTGTGGGCGCGTTCAATTCTATTTCTTCTGGAGGTACCATTGGCCGTCGGCTCCCTTCACGTAGGTAGCACCTTTGTAAGTGCGTGTTTCAAGTTTGCTCTGCTGATCGGAGGCGCCGCTTGACTGCGTCCCCTGTTTTGCGTCGGCGAAGTCAGTGGAATTCGCATCTGAATCCGCCATTGCCGGCATGAGTGATGCGATATTCGCCAACCCTTCCACCACCACCGACACGGTGGCTTGCGCCGTCGTATAGTCGGCGGTGTCCCTGGGGGTAAAGGTTACTGAAAGAGTTTGCGTTCCTGCGGTAAGCACGGTGCCCGCGGCAGGCGTGTAAACGAATGTTCCCGGAACCAGCGCCGTGGCATTGAGCTGAACCGCGCTGAGCGGGTTGCCGTAGGAGATGGCGGCGGGCGCCGGCCAGGTGATGATAGGCGTTGCTTTGGCGACTGTCAGCGACACGGTGGCTTGCGCCGTCGCGACGTCTTTGGTCTCCGTCGGTGTGAATGTTACCGAGAGCGGATGCGTTCCCGCCGGCAGCACTTCGCCGGCCGCTGGAGTGTAGGCGAAGGTCCCCGGAACCGAGGCCTTGGCATTGAGTTGCGCGGCGCCGAGCGCCGTGCCGTAGGAAATGGTGGCAGGCGCCTGCCACGTGATGGCGGGGATTGCCTTGGTGACGGTGAGCGAAACCGCAGCCTGTGCCGGAGGAAAGTTTGTGTCCGTCGGAGTGAAGATGACCGAGAGCGTTTGCGTTCCCGCCGGCAGAACTTCGCCCACGGCAGGCGTGTAGACAAACTTACCCGGAACGGGAGCCGTGGCATTGAGTTGCAAAGCGCTGAGCGCGGTGCCATGAGAGATGGAGACCGGGGTTGGCCACATGATCAGGGTTGGCTTGGCCTTGGTCACAGTCAGTGACACGGTAGTTTGCACCGAGGCGCAGTCCGTGCTGTCGGTTGGAGTAAAGAGTACCGAGAGCGTATGAGTTCCCGCCGGGAGCACTTCGCCCGCGGCAGGGGTGTAAACGAATTTACCCGGAACCGATGCCGTGGCATTGAGCTGAGCGGCGCTGAGAGCGTCGCCATAGGGAATCGGCGCGGGCGCCGTCCACGTAATGGTTGGTGTCGCCTTTGTCACTGTCAGTGACACCGCCGCACGTACCGGGTTAAAGTTCGTCGCGTCCGCCGGAGTGAAGGTGACTGAGGGTGTATGCGTTCCCGCTGCCAGCACGGCGCCTGCGCCCGGAATGTAAGTGAATTTGCCCGGAACCGAAGCCGTGGCGTTGAGCTGCGTGGCGCTGAGAGCGGTGCCGTATGTAATCGGCGCGGGCTTTGCCCATGTGATGACCGGCGTCGCCTTGGAGACCGTGAGCGGCACTTCGCCTTGCACCGTCGAATAGTCCGTAATGTCGTTCGGAGTGAAGGTGACCGAGAGCGTCTGCACTCCTGCAGTCAGCACCGTGCCCGCGGCGGGAATATAGGCAAATTTACCCGGAACCGAGGCCGTGGCATTAAGCTGTGTGGCGCTGAGCGCGGCGCCATAGGCAATCGGAGCCGGCTTCGGCCAGGTGAGAGACGGCGTCGCTTTGGTGACCGTGAGCGAGACGGCGGCCTGCGCCGTCGAATAGTCCGTGGCGTCGGCCGGTGTAAAGGTTGCCGTCAGCGTATGCGTCCCCGCTGTCAGCACTTCGCCCGCGGCGGGAGTGTAGGTAAATTTGCCCTGAATCGAGGCCGCGGCATTGAACTGAGCGGCGCTTAGCGCGGCGCCATAGGAAATCGGAGCGGGAGTCGCCCAGGTGATCACCGGCGTTGCCTTGGTGACTGTAAGCAGAACGGTAGCCTGTGCTGTCGTGTAACCCGCGGTGTCATTCGGAGTGAAGAGAACCGAGAGCGTATGCGTTCCCGCCGGGAGCATCTCGCCCACTGCTGGAGTGTAAGCGAATTTTCCCGGAACCGACGCCATGGCCCGGAGCTGCGTAGTCGTCAGCGGGGTGCCATAGGCAATCGGAACGGGCGTTGACCAGGCAACGGCCGGCGTCTCCTTCTCCACCACCTTGTTCACGACCGGCTCCACAACCTTGTTCACGACCGGCTCCACGACCTTGTTCACGACCGGCTTCACAACCGGAGCGGGAGCCTCAGGGACGGCACGGACCGGAGCTTGCAGCAGGTGCCATTCGCCATCCGGGCCCTTCACGTAGGTAGCGCCTTTGTAGGAGCGCGTTTCCAGTTCGCCTTGCCGGGCGGGGGGGCTGACGATTTGCGGCGTTTCCCGCTTGGCAGGCGCTGGGGCAGGGCGGTTCGCGCTGACTGTTGGCGTGGGCGCTGGCGTTTCCACCTTGCGCGGAGCCTCCACCGGAGGAGTGTAAACAGGCTTCGCCGGCAGACTCGCCGCGGCGGCAGGTTGCGCGGTTGGGGTATCCTGACCGGTGCCCAACCCCAGTTGCGTAAAGCTGCTCGAAGCCTCAGGGGCGGAAGACCTGCCCGATAGGCTGCGGCTCAGACTCTTCAGGCTGAAGCCCGTCTTCTTCTCAGGAATAGCGGGCATGCCGCACGCGCTGCGGGTCATCTGGCGGATCAGCCGGGAGATGGGCGAATCTTCCAGCGCCAGCGGAATGGCGGTGGTTTGCATGCGCCGCACGGCGTTGTAATCGTTGGGAATCTTCCATTGCGCCGGCCGGGTGAGCGCCTTGGTAATCTGGTCTTCGGCAACACCCATCGTGCGCGGCTCATAGCGGTTGAGCACGATTTCGAGCTTGGGAATCCCGGTGGTGAAGTACTGCGAGATCAGGCGGTTGGAGTTGCGCAATCCGGCGATGCCGGCCTGGATCACCAGGTAGACCGTGGAGCCCTCCTTGAAAAGGCTCGTCCCCATCAGATCAAGCCGCGACCCCATATCAATGACTACGTTCTCGAAGTCCTGGCGCGCGACGGCCAGCAGCCTGTCGATGGCGTCGTTGGTGGCGGGAAACTGGGGAAATTTGCCGGGAGCCGCAAGTACTGAAACTCCCGAACTATGCTTGACCAGCAGCTTGGAGAGGAAGGCCGAATCCAGCCGGGCGGCATTCTGAAGAGCATTGATGGTCGAGTACTCGGCGACCACGCCCAGGTTGAGCGCGGCGTCACCCAGCGGAAGATCCAGATCGATCAGCAGCGTGCTCTGGCCCGACTCCTGGGCCATGGAAACCGCAAAATTGCAGGCCAGTGTGGTTACGCCGTCTCCGCCCTTGGCGCCGAGAAACGCCAGCAGCCGGCCACCCGTCTTCTTCGCGGGGCGCGCCGTAGGCCGGCGAGCCGAAGCCCGCACCAGAGCCTCGGCCACGGTGCTTTGCGTAAAGGGCAAGGTAAGAAACTCGCGCGCTCCGGCGCGCATGCAGCGCACCAGTAGCTCCGAATCGGCCTTCATCGAATAGACCATCACCGTCGCCGTGCCATTGGCGCAGATGCTCTCCACCAGCTCCAAGGCATATTCCGGATGGCTGTCCAGGTCGATGATGATGACGTCGTAACGCTGCTCCAGCAGTTTGGGCACATCGTCCAGGCTGGGCGGATAAGTGGAAAACTCGCGGATATCTCCACCCTGAGCTCCGGCTAATGCGCTGGCTGCCGCCTTGCGGCGCCCCTCATCCGGGCCAATCAGCGCGATCGTCAAAACGTCGCTGCCGAGTGAGTCCGGATACTGATCATCGAGATACTGCGAAGTGTCTGAATTCACGGGATTGCCACCCCCTGACGCGCGAAACTTACCTTGCGGGTTATCCAAGAACCGATAGGTCAACGGTGAGTCGGACATAAGTACTGCTCCAAAAGCTCAACCAGCAAAAAAGGACATGAACGTACCAATGGCAATGGCTGGAACGTAAGGCATCCAGCTCTTCAGTAATTCATTCAGTGAAGGCTCCGGATCGGATTGTATTCCGCGCCGCTGCCTGCCGAATACCAGATCGCCCGCGCCCAGAAACAGCTTTCTGAAAAGCTTGCGCCAGGCAAGCCAGCCGAGAACCATGATTCCCCCGGCCAGGCTGGTGATGAACAAAGCTATGAATAACTGCATGGGACCAACCCAGGCCCCGATCGCGGCGCACAGCTTCAAGTCCCCTGCGCCCATGCCGCCCATCCAGAAAAGTAAACCGTACAGCAGAAAGCCAAGCCCCAGGCCGGCGCAGCTTTGCTCCAGACCATGCCAGGCGAAGCCGTGGCCGGTTCCCGGCCAGAAGCCTTGGCGGATACTGGACCAATCCCTGGGCAGCCAAAAGCCCCGGTGAATGCCGGACCAATCCATACGCAACGGAGAAACCACGATCCCCGCCAGAAGAAAAGGAAGCACCAGCCAGTTGGGTATGCGGCGGCTGCGCAGGTCCGTGCATGTTGCCACGGCGAGTACGATCAATGTCGGCCACCAGGCTAACCAGTGCTGCATACTCTGCGCTCCTTTTCCCCCTCCCCGCGTTCCGAGAGAGCTACGGCATGACCCTTGTTCCGTTGTTATTGCAATTCCCTGACCAAAGTGCCTAAAGCCGAAAATGCCCGGAATCAGGCCAAAACTGACTGAATTCAGAAAGGTGGGCGGCATTCTTCCCCAGGTGGTGTACACAGATGTTTACGGGGACGGCGCTCCGGAGTGAAGCGGGGGGTATACACCCTCCAGGAGCAAACAGGTCGCGTCCTGCATCCAGGTGCGCGGCCGAAACCGATCAAAATCCACGATGAAATCAGATAGATGTTGCCACTGTTAAACGGGGTGCCTACATGATCAGTACTCTGGCGTATGGTTACCAATATTCACTTTCTGTGCGCGAATGGGGGACCAAGATTGATTCCGTCCGTTTGTCCGGCCTTTTGCATCTTTCTCGCTTTGCCTCCCGTCAGCGGAGCAGTGTTGAATATACAACAGATTCTATAGGGTTTATGCTCATTTCAGTGCAGGCGGATGGGGCGGATGGGGTGGACGGAAAGTTCATCCTCCTGCCGTTTTTCTTTTCGGCGCGCCGAGGTAAACAATTTCGTATTTGGAATTATGTTACTAAAGTTTTCTCGACAGTGCCTTCATCTGGCCTTAACATGAATGGTCTGAGTCGTGTATGGCCGATGAGCCATGAGGTGTTGTCGGCGAGAGGGCGACATTCTCCCGACGCAATGCAGTCTTTGGCGGTTCATGCGCGGATTCAGGAGGATAGCTGCTTCTCCACTTTTGCTCTGAAAAGTTTGAGAAGCGTATAGTTGAAGTGCGGGTCCATCGATGATCAAAGTCGGGCTGTATTCGGAAGACCGAACGCTCCACACGCTGCTCGCGTCCGCTCTGGGAAAGGAATTCGAGATCCTTCTGGAGCCGGATGAAGACGGGATGCGTGTTCTGCGCGCCGCCGGAGATTGCGATGTCATGATTCTTGACCTGCATTCGAATCATGATTCGTTGCAGGAGCGCATTGGCTGTACCCAGCGTCTGATTGCGACTCAGGTTCCCGCAGTTGTCATGGCCGACGATGGCCTGCGTTCGACCGCCTTTGAACTGGTTCGCACAGGCGCTTTTGGATACTGCCGCCGTCCGCCCTCGATTCGCGATCTCAAGACCATGCTCAGCCGGGCGTTCGAGAACACCACGCTGCGGCAGCAACTGGAGACCGTGCAGCAGCAACTGGGCGTGCCCGCCAGTTGCGACAAGCTGATCGGATCGAGTCCGCAGATGCAGCGGGTTTATCAGCTGGTGCATCGCGTCACCAATCTCAATGCCGCGGTGCTGGTCACCGGCGAAAGCGGCACCGGCAAGGAGCTGATTGCCCGCGCCATTCACAACCTGGGCAACCGAGCCGCACGCCCGTTTGTGGCTGTCTCCTGCGGCGCCATTCCGGAAACGCTGATCGAGGCCGAACTCTTCGGACATGAAAAAGGCGCCTTCACCGGCACCAACGGAGCGCGCGAAGGCTACTTCGAGCAGGCTGCGGACGGCACGCTCTTCCTGGACGAGATTGGCGATCTGAGCCTCTTTACCCAGGTCAAGCTGCTGCGCGTCCTGCAGCAGATGGAATTCAGCCGCCTGGGCAGCAACCGGCTTATCTCCTTGCGAGCGCGCCTGGTCTTTGCCACGCACCAGGATCTGTCCAAATTGGTGGCCGAAGGGAAATTCCGCCAGGATCTTTTCTACCGCATCAACGTCATGCGGATTGAATCGCCGGCGCTCCAGGAGCATCCGGAGGACATTCCTCGCATCGCCCGGCACTTCCTGCGCCAGTATGGGCAGATGTTCCAGAAGCCGATGGACGATATTGAGCCCGATGCGCTCTCCCTGCTACAGCATTACCGCTGGCCCGGAAATGTGCGCGAGCTGGAAAACGTGATGCAGAGGGCCATCATCCTGGCGGCGGGAAAGACCGTTCGCGCGGAAGATTTGAGCATCAGCATCGACGAAGTGGAAAGCGAACTGGGCGACATCGGGGACGTTGTCGATATTGGCGATTACCATCCCGCCGGCTCCTTTGAACGCCAGCTTCGCGACTATAAGATCAAACTCGCCGTAACCGCCGTTCGCGAGAACAACGGCAATAAGACACTGGCTGCCCGCAGCCTGTGCATCTCCCGTGCATATTTGCATCGTTTGATCCGGCTGGCCGAACCCGATGCGGTCTTCGATCAGAACCTGCACGAAGAAACAGCCTGACCCCCGCGGATCAGGCGCCTGTAGTTTCCCAGCAAACGCGCATCCCTTCTTCTTTGCTGATCCTATGTGTGCGAGTTATATTCCGGCGGCCCGGCAATGACCAGGCCGCTGTTCTGCCGTCCGTGAATATACCAGCAGCACCAGTTGGTTTCATGGGCGGGGCTGTCGGCGGGTGAAATCAAATCCCGATAGAGTACCTTTCCATAGAGAAAGACCTTTTCTTCCCAGGTTTCGATGCGCTTGAATCGTTCTTCTGAGTCGCAGAGCCCTTTCACATCATCCCTGCTGAATGGTTTGATGGCCGTGAATTCACCCGGAAGCAGAATGATGGGTGTAAACGGGGCGCTCCGCTCCATGTGCCGATATTCAGGGGTTGCGGGAAGGCGCTTTTCGTCGATGACAATCTTGTTCCGGTCCGTGGTTTCGATGATGCGTGCGGGGGTGCGGCCGCGGTTCGTGGCCATCACGGTAAAACTGTTCTCGATACTCCGGGAGGGCTCGACCGTGATCAGAATCCAGGGCCTCTCCGAATGGAGAACGGCTTGAGCACTCAACAAGGCGGCATGCGCGCTGGTGGCGGCGGCATCGGCAGCCGCTTCCGTGTATGCCGTTTGGCGGGCAATCTTCTTGAGCAGGGAAACGGCCATCATGATGCCCACATATCCCAGCAGGACGAGCACCAGATTGGCGGCCCAGGCAATCTGCTCGTGCAGGCTCCAGACTGCCTGCGTGGAAGGCGGATTGGCAACCGTGATGTGCGGCGGCTGAAGATCGCGGGCAACGCCTTCGTTCTCGGTTCCAGGGGCTGAATTGGCGAGGTCACCGCTGGAAGAGGACGAAGCCGACGGCTTCGCGCCGGCGTGATTGCCTGCTTGGGCGGCAACCGCAAGCGGCGCCTGCAAGAGGACGCATAGCACCGCAACGATCGCTAAGCCCTTGACTCCCATGGCGCAAATGTATCACACGACGCTTTGGAATTCCCATGAACGGCGGAGCGCCGCGAAGCCGCGGAAGCGGCCCGCTACTTCTCCACCTCGACGCCTCGCCAGAAGGCCACGCAGCCCTTGATTTTGCGCGCGACGGGCTTGGGGTCGGGATAGTACCAGGCCGCGTCCGGATTATCCTCCCCGTCGATCTGCACGTTCAGGTAGCGGGCCTGACCCTTGATGGGACACAGAGAGGTAGTGCTGCTGGGGCGAAAATACTCGCGCTTAAGGCTGGATTCGGGAAAATAGACATTTCCCTCCACCGTCTCCGTCTTCTCGCTTTCGGCTAAAACCTTGCCGTTCCAGATTGCTCGCGCCATGGGAATACCGGTCAATTCCGCTGCAACTCTCTATCGGCCCAAAACCTGGGTAATGAGAGTATCGGAACCACAGTAGCAGAGATTGGCCGGCAGGTCGAGTCCGATTGCGCTGTGGAAGACCTGTACGTTCCTATTTGGCCTCGGCGATCGAGTCGATGTGAACGCTCTTCTTCGCCGCATCGGCAGTTGCGTTCACGGTTACATGGTCTCCGTAGAAATCCTTCACCGCGTCGGGATTGTCGATTGTCCAAACTTCTTTCTTGGCTTCATCCACAAACACCGGACTCATGCCGCTCTTGATGCACTTCTTCACGCAGGCCGCACCCGATCCGGCATGCTTGGCGCCGCACATCGAGTCTGAGATCCAGCCGTTGATCTTGGTCGATTCAGTCGCGCTGGCCGCGATCGCGGTCAGGCAAAAAGCGGCTACCAGCAGGGAAAGAACACGCTTCATAGAAAACCTCCAGGGGAATGGGAGTCTCGTGCAATTTCCATCATGCACCCGCGGCCCTGGATTCGGCAACAGAAATCCGGTCACGGCTTCGGCGGATAAAAATACTGTCCGTGCGCCTCCTGTCGGGCAGGCAGGCTGTTGCGCCGGGCTTCCACGTTCTTGAGCACCGCTTCGTAACGCTGCGCGCCGGCGGAAAAACGGTTCACCAGCTCCGCGGTCTTGGTCAGAAAGTACGGATTTTTCTCCCGGATTGCATCCAGAATGGGGGCAAACTTGGCCAAAAGGAAAAATCCCTCGGCATTGCAATCGACAAACAACTCCGCCGAGACAGCACCGTGCAGCACCATCGCCGCCGCCATCTCCCAGTAAGTGAGCACCTGACGCAGCCAGGCGTTGTGCGGGTCGGCGGGGTTATCGGCCACGGCAAAGAACTCCTCCGCCGTCGCCGGCCAGAACTCGCCGGTGATCCACGCGCGCGCTTGGCGCATCACCGCCTCGGTGCGCAATTCATAGAGCCTGAGAATGATTTCGGCATCCGCCGGTGTTGCCAGCATCCGTTCCATAGTGAGTCTCTCCGCTCAACCATAGTAACGGATGCAGCCGGAGTGCGCTGCTCTCCTGCCGCTGCGCCTTTCCGTCAGTGAGCAGCGGCGCCGGTATTCCTCAGCGCATTGATCACAAAACGCACATTGGCAGGGTTCTCGCCGATCCGCCGAACAGTATAGGGCCACCAATCGGTTCCAAAGGGGAGATAAAGCCGCAGACGATAGCCCTCCGCTGTCAATATCTGCTGACGCGGTGCTCCGACTCCGAGCAGCATCTCGAATTCATACTCGTCCTTCGACCGCTTGTTCCGCTCCGCTAACTCAATGATCGCCAAAATCATCTGGTCATCGTGGGTTGCGAAGATCGGATAAACACCGCGAGCTTTGGCCTCTGCCGAAAGTAATACGGCGGCTTGGCGAAGAAACTCCCGATTGATCTCCGTCCGGCTCGTCCAGGCGTGGTCACGGCTCTCGGCAAAGGCTCCCTTCACCAGCCGTATCGCAGTAGCGCCGCTCTCCACCAGACCGCGAATATCCTGCCCGCTACGGTGCAGATACGCCTGTATCGTGATGCCGGTCGGATAGCCGGCCTCAGCCATGCGCGCCCGAAGGTCAAGAGTCTTCTGCACAACCGAAAAGTCTTCCATGTCCAGCATTGCCAGCCTGCGCCGTCCGGCTGCCGGCTGTGCGGCGATCAGCTTCCCCAGCCGCAACGCGTTTGCTTCACCCAGTGCGTCGGAGTGGGCATAGCCGATCTGCGTCGGATCAATCGAGATATGCACATCTAGATTCGATTGGCCCAACTGCTCAATCGCTGCTGTGAGTTGCACTACATTCTCTTCGATGGCCGCTGGAGACTCGACATACTCGCCCAGATAATAGAGCGATGTCATGATGGTCCTGCCGTTCAACTCAGTCGATCTACCCACCGCCGCTGCAGAAGAATCGCCGCCGACAAAGCGCCCTGCAATGCCCCGCATCCGGCGGTTACCCTGCATCAACCTGGTGATAGACTTCGAGCGGGCAAGGCGGATCATCGTACTCTGCCAAAGCGCCATCGTTACCTCCAACTCTAGGATATTAAGCGACTTCGTGCTACGCCTGCTGCAACACCTTCTTACCGCTCTTCTTCGCGGGCTTCTTGGCAACTGGTTTCGTTGCAGACTTAGCAGCGACTTTCTCCACTACCGGCCCGTGCGTCTCGGCCGTGGGCAGCGGCGGCGCGTCGCCAATGCGCTTGGAGTAACTGCACGACACGGCGCTCTCTGCCGGCGCGCTTCCCTTCCCCGCGCTCCTGGCAGCCCGCTTCTTTGGAGTAACTTCTTCGTCGGTGGCCTTCTTCTTGTTAGGACATTCGAAATAGATTCCCGAACGCAGCGTCTTCTCCACCAGATAACTGCTGCCGCACATCGGGCACTTCTCGGCCACCGGCTTCAAATTCGAGGTAAAGTCGCACTTCGGATAGTTAGTGCAGCCCCAGAAGATATTGCCCCTGCGCGCCTTGCGCTCGGCCAGATCGCCCACGCCGCACTTAGGACACTTCAAGCCTTCAATCACATTCTGCTTCACGTACTTGCACTTGGGATAGCCGGAGCAGGAGACAAACTCGCCATAACTCCCCTGGCGCAGCACCAGCGGCTTGCCGCACTGCGGGCAGGCTTCGCCCGTCGGCTGCGGAACGGCCTGCTTCTGCTGTTGCTTGCTGCTCAACTTACGGAAGGTTTTGCAGGGCGGATCTTCATTGAATCCAGGGCAAGACATAAACATCCCGAAGGGCCCGCGCCTGAGCACCATTACCCGCCCGCAGTTATCGCAATACTCCTCCTGTTCGCTGGCTTCCTGCCCCTCGGGCGTATTCATTTCCGGCTTGTCCGCCGTATTTTCCTTGGTGAATGTGCAGCTCGACTTATCCTTCTTGTTATACGCCGAACAAGCAAAGAAGCTGCCGAACTTACCCCATTTCAATAACAGCGGCGAGCCGCATAAGTCGCATATTTCGTTGGTCTTCTGCTCCATGCGCTTGATGTTGCGCATGTTTTTGCCAGCATCCTTGAGTTCGTCCGCAAAGTAACCGTAGAAGCCGTTCAGTAGGTCGGTCCACTTCTCGTGACCTTCTTCTATCTCGTCCAGCTCCTCTTCCAGCTTGGCCGTGTACGCCACATCGAAGATGTACGGAAAACTCTCCACCAAAAGGTCGCAAACTACCATCCCGATCTCGGTGGGATAAAAGCGCCCACTGATCTTGGTTACATATTCGCGGTCCTGGATGGTGTTAATAATTGAGGCATAAGTCGAAGGCCGCCCGATGCCGCGTTCTTCCAATTCCTTCACCAGCGAAGCTTCGTTGTAGCGCGGAGGCGGCTGCGTGAAAAGCTGGCGGTCCAGCAGCTTTTCCAGCTCCAGCTTTTTCACATGGTCCAGATTGGGCAGCTTGTTGCTCGCCTCGTCGTCCTCTTCTTCTTTCTTATCCTCCAGAACCTCGTAGACCTTGAGGAATCCATCGAAGCGCACCACCGACCCGCTCAGGCGGAAATCATAAGTCTTTCCCGTCTTCGCGCTCACCGCGGCGATCTTCGCCGTAGTTATATCAAAGACAGCCGGAGTCATCTGTGACGCCACAAAGCGCTGCCAGATGAGCCGGTAAAGCTTCAGTTGCTCTTCGGTCAGATAGCGTGCTATCGACTCCGGCGTGCGTGAAGCATCGGTGGGCCGGATCGCTTCGTGCGCGTCCTGCGCAGCCTTTTTGCCCTTGTAGAGATTGGGCGAGGCGGGCAGGTACTGCGCTCCCAACTGCGCGCCGATCCACGCCCGCGCCCCATCGATCGCCTCCGGCGCCACGCGCGGCGAGTCCGTTCTCATGTAAGTGATGAGGCCGGTAATGCCCTCGGCGCCCACGTCGATGCCCTCATAGAGTCGCTGCGCCACGCCCATTGTGCGGCGCACATTGAAGCCCAGCTTGCTGGCCGCGTCGCGCTGCAACTGGCTGGTGATGAAGGGCGCAAGCGGCCTGCGCTGCTGCTCGCGCGATTGTACCGATACCAGCGACCAGCGCGCCTTGTCGAGCGCCGCGATCACCGCATCCATCGACCTCCGGTCGGGAAGCGCATTGGCGATGAACTGCTCCTTGCCGTCCTTGTCCTGGCCGTTGGCCACCCGCGCCGGCTCGCCGTCGATGCCAACAAAGCGCGCCTCAAGCCTGGTCTCCGGCTGCTTCTCAGGATGCAGAATCGCGTCCAACGTCCAGTATTCGACCGGCCCAAAGGCCCCGATCTCGCGTTCCCGCTCGACGATCAACCGCACGGCCACCGTCTGCACGCGGCCGGCCGAGAGGCCCCGCCGCACTTTGTCCCACAGCAGCGGCGAAATCTGATAGCCAACCAGGCGGTCCAGAATACGCCGGGTCTGCTGCGAGTCCACTAGGTTCTGGTCCAGGTCGCGCGCGTGCTGGAAGGCCTCCTGCACGGCCTTCTTGGTGATCTCGTTGAAGGTCACGCGGCGAATCTTCTTCTGCTCTTTGGCGGAGGTCCCCAACTGCAGAGCGAGGTGGTAGGCAATCGCCTCGCCCTCGCGGTCCGGGTCAGGCGCCAGAAAGATCGCGTCCGCCCTGGCCGCCGCCCGCTTCAATTGCGCCACCACCTTTTCCTTGCCCGGCGACACGATTAACGTCGGCTCAAAGGTCCGCTTCTCCAGCTCCACGCCAAGATCGTTCTTTGGCAGGTCCATGATGTGACCCACCGAGGCCAGAACCTCAAAGCCCGCGCCAAGATATTTCTCAATCGTCTTAGCCTTGGCGGGCGACTCGACGATGACCAGTGATTTGCTCATTACCATCCTTGTATACCATGACCACTCTAACCTGTCTGGCCAGTTGGACTCGAAAACGGGGCCTTGCGCTTTCCCTGGACCGTGCAAATTCCGCCCGCGCGCCGCGCCGTTCTCCCTCTACGGGAAACATTACCCGCAAAAGTTGCACACTACCACAGAAGACCATTTGGTTTCCACTCGGAGCGGTTTTTTCCGCGAGTCCACGGTTAGCGCGAAATAATATTGGAAAAATAGAATAATGCTGTGGCAATGAATCGGCTTTGGGCTGTGAGTTCCGAACAATCTGGGAAAATACTTCGAAAAACGTTAGGGTCTGGTGTGGAAAGGCTGTAAACAGGGATAACCGGGATTAGACCGTCTGCGCCAGGACAACCAGCGCCGGGACGGACGGCCCCGATGTGGGACACACGGCGGGGCAGGGGAGGAGAGGCGACTTTACCTCACGTATGCCGATCAAGGAATGGCTAGCGGAATCTACGCGCTGCGGCCGATCCTCCGCCGCGTAACACCGGCCAGCCCCAGCAAACCGCTGCCAAGAAGCAGTAATGTGCCCGGCTCCGGGGTTACCCCGGAGATTATCGTACCGTTCAGCGCTATGGGATTCATGTAACCGACCGTGTGGTTGTCAGATTCAAATCCAGCCCCATCGCCGCCAGCGGAGCCCTCACTAAAGACGATAGAGGTAATGTCGCCGCCAAAGTCGTAGAAGTTCAGGAAAGCATATTGTTGATCACCATCATACCCCTGCCAAATGCCGCTCGGGTTGCCACAAAATCCACCGGCTGTTGAGCAAGAGCCAACGAGGGAGATGAATTGCGCCGGGCCGAAGGTATATTCGAGCGTGCTGCCATCGTAAAACTGGAGTTGGTTGCCGAGGTCAAGCGCCGAGAACCAAAGCCCGAAGTAGTTGACGCCAGGAACATTGCCGGATGTGGTCAGTGTAAGTGAGTAGCTGCCAGGCCCAGTCGAAGTGCTGTATGATACGTCCGCAAAGTAATCGGTGCCGCCGGCACCGCCATATTGGTTGGCGGCGTTGACGACAAGACCAGAGGAGTAGGTTCCGTTGATTCCCCCTGTCAGGCCGCCTTCCGAATAGTACGTCGGGAAAGCCGAACCGGCTATCGGCGCAGAGGAAGTAAGGAAAGCCTGTTGTCCGATCCAGCATTGGGCATTAATTTGACTAGAGCACATAGTTGCCGTATCGGGCGTCAGGACACCCGCCGCGTCATACGTAACCACAAAGCTGTCAGCGTACAGCGCGGAAGCCGCAACGCCGCCGACCAACACCATCAGTGCAGCTCTCGCCCAACTCCTCAATCCATGCAATCTCATCCGAAGTACTCACTTTCCCAGTAATCTCCATGGGGGAGGGCATGGACATTCCCTAGTATAAGCGTAATCTCAACTACCAGGACCAGCTAGCTGGACTTAATTGGTAACACTTCGCCCGGTACCTCCGGGGCTCGACTGTGAATTCCGGTAATCCACAAGCCTCATTCCAGCTTACATCGTCCGCACATAATTCTTCCCCGGCAACTGGCGGATGCGGCCAGTAATCTCCAGCTCGAAGAGCGCCATAAACACCTCGGAAGAGGTCAGTTGCGTCTCCAGCAATTCCAGAATCTCGTCGATTTGCAGGCTGTCGTCGGTGCGCAGAACCTCCAGCACCATCGCCTCCTCGGGCCGCAGAACCGGGTCAGGCAATAGAGATGCGGTGGTGGCTGATTTGGATTCAAGTGGCGCTTCGGCCTCCAGTTCCAGCCGCACCTGAGAAGGCAGATCCTCCCACACGTCTTCCCAGGTGGCCACCAGCTTGGCGCCCTGCTTGATCAGCGTGTTGGGCGTCCACGAGCCCTTGCTGGTCACGTTGCCGGGCACGGCGTATAGGTCGCGGTTCTGCTCGGCGGCGCAGCGCGCGGTCACCCGCGTCCCCGAGTTCTCCGCCGCCTCCACCACCAGCACGGCCACGGCAAGCCCGCTCAGGATACGGTTGCGGCGGGGAAAGTTTTGCGGCGCGGGAAAGGTCCCCATCGGCAACTCGCTGATGATCGCCCCGCCGGTCGAGAGAATCTCCTCGGCCAGCTTCTTGTTTTCTTTGGGATAAATGACGTCGATGCCCGTGCCCCAGACGGCCACGGTGGGCATGCGCGCGGCCAGCGCCCCCTTGTGCGCGCTGGAGTCGATGCCCCGCGCCATGCCGCTGATAATCAACAGCCGCCGCACCGCCAGGTCCCGCGCCAGCATCTCCGTCATCCCCGTGCCGTACGGCGACGGGTGGCGCGTGCCCACGATGGCAATCCCCGGCCGGCTGAGCAGAGCAGCCGCTCCGCGCACCCACAGCACCGGCGGCGGGTCGTAGATCTCCTTGAGCCGCTCCGGATACTCCGGGCAGCTGTAGGTCACCAGCGTCGCCCCCTGCGCCGCAACGCGCGCCCACTCCTCCTCGGCCGCCTGGCGCGCCTTGCCGTCGAAGATGAACTGCGCCGCCTCCGCAGGGAAGCGCAAGCCTTCGAGGGCGGTCAAGGGCAGCTCTAAGATCTGGCTCGGCGACTTCAACTGATTTACTGCATCGATAATCCGCTTGGGGCCCAGACCCGGCGCCAACACCAGAGCCAGCCACGCCAGCCGGTCTTCATCCAACTGAGGCGCGGAGGGCAGATTCACGATTTGGGGCATCGTCGTCATGGGAAAGCCACTGTCGGAGAATTGTACAGATTAATTTCCCCGCAAGAAACCAAATCCTGCACAGATGGGAAATTATATGCACATTATTCCATTTGATCAGAGGAAGTGAAGCCGGAAGTATTAGCTTTGCGGATGCGCCCCGTCATCCTTCGCTTCAGGGTTGGTACTCTAAGAGGCAGTGACTCTCACCCCGCAATCCCGTCTGCGCGTCGCCGCCATCGGCTTTCTCAATCCCGCGCCGCTGATGTGGGACTTCGAGCATCCGCCGCTGGAGGCCGCGCTCGCCCTCCGCTACCAGATTGACCGCATGACGCCCGCGGAATGCGCCGGCCGCCTCGGCACGGGAGCGGCCGAGATCGGCCTCATCCCCATCGCCGCGCTGGCCACCACGCCCGGTCTGCGTATCCTGCCTGGCTGCGTGATCGCCGCCAAGGGACGCGTGCGCTCGCTGCTGCTGGTTCGCCGCGCCAGCCGGCAACTCCATGAGCTGCGTTCTGTCGCCGCCGATATCGCCAGCCTGACCACGCTGGCCCACGCACGCATCCTCTTCCGCCATTGGGGCAACCCCGACGTGCCCTTCCTGGCCGCGCCCGCCGACCTGGACGCCATGCTGGAGCGGGCCGACGCCGCCATCCTCATCGGAGATCCCGCGCTGCTCGCCCTGGAAGAGCGCGCCAACCGCTTTGAACGCAGCGGCGAAGAGTTGGTCTACCAAGACATGGCCGAGGAGTGGCACACACTCACCGGCCTGCCCTTCGTCTCCGCCGTCTGGGGCATTGCATGCAGCAGCCCTTTGGTTGAATGTATTGCGGAGGATTTTGTTCAATCCCGCGACCACGGCCTGGAGAATATCGACGCGCTGGCCGCCGAGTGGTCCCGCCGAATTCCCCTCCCCGAAGAGACGATCCGGACTTACCTGACCATGAATATTCACTACGTCCTCGACGAAGAATGTGTGGAAGGCATGAAGGTCTTCTTCCGCATGGCCGCGGAGGCCGGCATTCTGCCGGAGTATAGCGTCTCCATCGGCGGTTAGCGGAGATAGCAAAAGACAATGGAGCTAGCAGAGTTAGCAAAACTTTAAGCAAGTCTGCCATTAGGCTGTCCAGCAATGACTTAGGAAAACTCCGCACCAACCTATACCGCGACTCAGCGTTGCCTCAGGTGCTGAAGCCCGCGCTTATTTTGCTGTATTTGCGGCACGACTCAACAGGCTGCGGAAAACGGCAATTTTTCAGAAAATCTGATCTTGCAATTTGCGCTAACGGATGTACAATTGCCGGGAATCTGTTGTTTAAATGGAATTCCGACTCAAATCTTCAGAAACTGTGAGCGTTTGTTGTGAGGGTTCCGCAGAGTATGCAGTTCTCGACCAAAGTTGAGGTAAATGCAAAATGATGACGATTTCCCATCCGCTGGATTCGACAGAATTTGCATGCGGGAACCTTGGCCGCCGAGCTTCCGGCACATTTGATGCACAGCAAAGCAAGTGCTTTCATGGGGGCCGTTCGATCCTCGTTCGCGTAGCCCAACTCATCCTGCTCCTGGCGGTGCTGTTCGGTTCGGGCTGCGGCGGATCTTCCCCGTCTCCCGCCTCTTCTTCGTACGCCGACCAGTTCGATTTCCTGTGGCAGACCTTCGATGCAAAATACTCATACTTCGTCTACAAGAACATCGATTGGCAGGGTCTGAGCGACACTTATCGCCCCCAGGCCGTTCAGGCCACCTCCCAGGATCAGTTTACGCAAGTCCTCGTGCAGATGCTGTCAAACCTTCACGACCTTCATGTGCACCTCATCGACCCCAGTGGCAATTACATCGCCACCTTCACGGATACGGATTTTGTGAATTTCAACTCGGTCGTGTGGCAGCAGTATCTCCAGGCGCAAGGCACGAGCATCAGCCAACCCGATTCCTGGGTGCTGAATGGCTATCTGGGTGGCGTGCCATACATCGCCGTTGAGTCCTGGGCTCCTTCAACGAGTTCGGAGGCGGCGGACCTGGACGCCGTCCTGGAGCCGTTCCAGAATGCCAAAGGGATCATCATCGACGTGCGGATGAATGGCGGAGGAGACAGCACGACAGCCGGGGAATTTGCGGGCCGGTTTGCCGATAAGACGCGAACGGCCGGGTTCATTCAGTTCCGCAATGGGCCTGCGCACAATGACTTCGGTCCGTTGCAGACCCGGCAGGTTGTTCCCCGTGGCCCGTGGCAGTACACGGGGCCGGTCCTCATGCTGATCGGCCGCGGCTGCTTCAGCTCCAATGAGGACTTCATTACTCAGATGCGCGAGTTGCCCAACGTGACGGTCGTGGGAGATACATCCGGAGGGCACTCGGGTGATCCCGCGTCATTCAATCTCTCAAACGGATGGCAGTTTACCGTATCCACCTGGATCGATTACACCGCCGAGATGCAGATTATCGAAGACAAGGGAATCGATCCTGCTATATTCGTTCCCACCACAGCGGCT
This sequence comes from uncultured Occallatibacter sp., assembly GCA_964595845.1. Lineage (GTDB taxonomy): Bacteria > Acidobacteriota > Terriglobia > Terriglobales > Acidobacteriaceae > Telmatobacter. The sequence continues at coordinate 50,978 of CAZQRX010000002.1, forward strand.
GATTTTCAGGCAGGAAAGGATCCGGTGCTGGATTACGCCCTGAGCCACATCCCCCATTAACGGTGCGTTCCCGTACGGGAGAAGAGGTCCACTCCAGGCCGAGGTATTAAGGGGCTTGGGCAGGCTTTTGTAGACCTGGTTCCTATGCCGGACTGTTGTGTGTCTGCATCTTCGCCCCTCACAGCTTGAGAAATGGTCGGGTTGCCGATGTTCGGTGCGGCTCGTGCCTCGGCTTACACGCCCCAAATGCTAGGTCGGAACATTGCTGGCCATCACGGCAATTCCCGCTTATATCTCCCACCTTAGCAGCACGGCGCCCACCGTGAAGCCCGCGCCCACGGTGGCCATCAGCACCAGGTCGCCCTTCTTCAACTTGCCTTCCTCCACGGCCGTCTCTATCGCCAGCGGAATCGTCCCGTCTGAGGTGTTGCCGTACTTCTCGATGTTAATGATCACCCGATCGCGAGCCATGCCCAGGCGGTCGGAGGTCGCCGTGATGATGCGCAGATTGGCCTGGTGAGGAATGAAGCAGCCCAGATCCGCGCCGGTGACGCCATTGCGCGCCAGAACCTTGGTGGTAACCTCAAGCATCTTGCGCACGGCAAACTTGTACACCGCCTGGCCGTCCTGGTAGATGTAGTGCATCTTCTTGTCCACGGTCTCGTGGCTGGCCGGATTCAGGCTGCCTCCGCCCTTCAGGTTCAACACATCCGCGCCTGAACCGTCGATCTCATACACATAATCGATGAAGCCGATCTCGCCCTCTGCGCATGGTTCGAGGAGAACACATCCGCCGCCGTCGCCAAAGAGCACGCAGGTCGCCCGATCGGTGTAGTCGGTCATACGGGTGTTGGCGTCGGCGCCGCAGACCAGAACCTTCTTGTGCGCGCCGCTCTCGATCATCTTCACGCCAGCCTGCAAGGCGAAGACAAACCCAGGGCAGCCGGCGGAAACGTCGAAGCCCCACGCGCCCTTGGCCCCGATCTTGTCCTGCACCAGACAGGCCGTCGCCGGGAACATCATGTCGGGCGTAACCGTGGCGACGATGATCATCTCGATCTCTGTGGCCGGAATGCCGCGCATCGCCAGGCACTTTTTGGCCGCCTCGGTGCAGATGTCGCTCACGCCCAGCCCCTTGGCCAGCACGTGCCGCTCGCGGATTCCGGTGCGCTCCAGAATCCACTGGTCGCTGGTATCCACCATCTTTTCGAAGTCTTTGTTGGTCAGTATTTGCGGGGGGACGTAGGTTCCAAAGGCCGTAATCTTGGCGCGGCAGCCCACGATGGGACTAACACTCAGGGTCAATGAAATTCTCCTTGCGGCTCTCTACGATTGTCATCCTGAGCGGAGCGAAGCGAAGTCGAAGGACCTGCGGTTGCTTTTCCGCTTCATGTTCAATCGAATCAGGCCAAAAAAGCGCCGGGTGACCTACTGCGCCCGTACTAGCCCGTTACCGTTGCTTCCTTCCGGACCTGGCGGGGTTGGCGGGATTACGTCGCGTAGGACCCGGCACTTGTCGATTTTAGCACCCCGCGGCGAGTCGCCGGTTTCCATGGACGCTGACCGCCCAAACGTCACGCCGTACAAGAGTCAAGCACATCTTTTGAGACTGCCGGGCGCTGATCCTTGCGGGATTTTCGTTGCAAGGCGGGATAGTCTTGTTACGCGACCTTCCCATTCCCGCTTCATCGCAAATCAATCAGCCGGATAGTTTCCAGGAACACATCCCCGTCGATCTTCAGGCTGTGGGCGCTGATCTTGTCCATCGTGTCCTTGTCGGTATGGTGATAGCTGTCGTGGGGGCCGTAGTCGATGTCGATGATGTCGATGGATGGCACGCCGCGCTGGACGAAGGGAATATGGTCATCCTGGATATCCTCGTCCATCTTGAAGAAGTACTTCTCGTAGCTGAACTTCTTTGCCGCCTGCCGCACCAGCGCGACCAGCCAGTCGGTGGAGTTGGTGTCGTGCTGAATGTCCAGATCTTTGTCGCCGATCATATCGGCCACGATGAAGGCCTTGATATGCCCCAGCGTTCCATCGCGCGCCCATTTGGCGGCCAGATGCTTGGTGCCGTAAGTCGAATCGGAGTCTGTCCAGACCTGAAACGCCTCTTCGCCATCGTCGAAGAGCAGCCAGACCGAGTAGCCGTCCAGCTTCTTGCCGCCCGCTGTCTGGGCGCGCAACTGGTCGGCGATGGCCATCAGCAGGCCGGTCGTCGAGCCGCCGTCGTTGGCGCCGACGTAGTTGATGTTCCTGAGCGGGTAGTTGGTCTCGTAGTGCGTGGCCAGCACAATCACGCCGTCTTTCTTGCCGGCGAAGCGCACGATGAAGTTGCGCATGGGGACCGGGCCGATGGGCGTGTTCGCTGTAAAGGCATCCTCTTCGAGCGCATCATGTTTGAAGTGCTCGCGCAAAAACTCCTCGGCCTTCAAGTGGCCCTGGCTGGTGGGCCAGCGCGGCCCGATGGCGACGAACTGGCGGGCGTACTCCAGCGCTCTGGCGCCGTTGAAGTGGGTCTGGGCGGGGGCGGCGAGAGGTGCGAGGAGGAACAGAGTGAGAACAAATCCAATCCGGGGGTGTCGAATCCCGGGTCCCCAAAAGCGAGGGACCTGGGGCACCTGTAACTTTATACTCCCAATAAAGAATGCCCGTTGAGGTTCGTGGTTTCCCACCCTAGCCGCAAAAACTAAAATGCGGCGAGGGTGGGGCACCCGTGACTTTATGCTCTTCCAAAACGAGAAAACGCTCACTTCGCCGCCTCCTTGGCTTCCCTGGCCTTGCGCCGCGAGGGATGCACCCACCAGGCCACGCCGATGCCGATCAGATAAAGCCCCAGCATGGGGACGGCGTAGATGCACATCGTCCATGGGTCGGGGCTAGGGCAGATGATGGCCGCCACCACGAAGACCGCCAGAATCGCGTAGCGAATGTTCTTCCACAGGAAGCGCGGGCTGACAATGCCGAACAGCGCCAGGAAGAAAATCAGAATTGGCATTTCAAAGCTGATGCCCAGGCCCAGGATGATCGATAAAAAGAAGCCGGTGTACTCCTCGATGGTGACCATGGGCGTGAAGTTATGGCCGAAGCCCACAATCAGGATTTGCAGCGCGCCGGGCAGCACATAGAAGTAGCCAAAGGCCGCGCCGGTCAGAAACAGCCCCACCGTAGCCGCCATGAACGGCACTACAAAGCGCTTTTCCTTCTGGTAAAGCCCCGGCGCAATGAACAGCCACACCTGGAAGAGGATGAAGGGCGAGGCCAGAATCGCACCGGCGACCAGCGAAACCTGCAAGTCCAGGTTCAACGGGTCCATGGGGTGGGTGAAGACCAGCGTCTTGCCGATGTGGTTGAGCGGGGCCTGGATGTAGCCGACAAAGCGGTCGTGGAAGGCCCAGGCGGCGACGAAGCCCAGCGCCAGGAAGATGGCCGAGCGGACGATGCGCTTGCGCAACTCGTCCAGGTGCTCCATCAGGCTCATGCCGGGCAGCTCCACCCGCTTGGCCACGGCCTCGCGCGCCATGCCGATTGCATCCGCTGGATCAACCATGGTTGGCCTGCTCTGAAATTGGTTTAGGCTGGTTCGTAGCATCGGGGGCTAAAGCCCCTTCCGATTCTGTTGACGTAATGTCAGGGCTAAAGCCCTGACCTACCAGCGCCGGCCCCGCCACCGGCCCGCGGCCCGGCCGCTCGGCCTCGACCGGCTCGCCGGTCGAAGGCGGCTGAATGCGCGGATAAGGTTCTTCGCGCTGGAACTCCGCCGGGGAAACCGCGGGATACACTGCCTCCCCCGGATACGGAGATTCGATGCCGTTTGCGCTGGAGGCGGGTGCCCCAGGTCCCGATTTGGTGACCTGGGAATCGACAACTGCCGGAGCCGCCAGCGCCATCGCAGCCACCCGCTCCTCTTCCTTTTTGCGCCGGTCGGCATCCTCGGCCTTGCGCAACTCCTCTTCCATCTGGAACTTGAAGTCGTTGGAGGCCTTGCGCACCTCGTACATCAGCTTGCCGATCTGGCGGCCGATCTCGGGCAGACGGCGGGGGCCGAAGACCACCAGCGCCATCACCATCAGGATCAGCGAATCCCACATGCCCAGATTGGCGAGTTCGATTCTCGGCGGCGTCATCATGAAGAATCATGATACCTGCCCGCGCATGGCCCTCACAAACGCTGCGTGGGGCTTGGCTTATTTACTGTTTATGCAAGCCCCTTTGGCATCTCTGAGGGTGCGCTAACCTGGGCGCGACCACCCTCCTCCCCGGCCACCGAGTGTAACCGGCGTCACAGCGCGGCCTCTTGCGGCACTCGTAGGCTCTGGAACGGAGTTGGAGAGGATATCTTTATGTCAGGAATTGCCGCGGAAAACGCTGTGACCGTTCAGAATCTGTTGGCCGCCTTTGAGGGCGAGTCGAATGCGCACGCCAAGTACACCGCCTTTGCCGCCAAAGCCGACGAGGAAGGATTGCACGGCGCGGCCAGCCTCTTTCGCGCCGCGGCCCGCGCCGAGCAGATTCACGCTGGCAATCACGCCCGCGTCATCGGCCAGTTGGGCGCTCGCGCCGAGTGCGCGATTCACCCCGTTGAGGCGAAGAGCACCCTGGACAACCTGAAGGCCGCGCTGAACGGCGAGAAGTACGAGATCGACGTCATGTACCCCGGCTTCCTGGCCGAGGCCACGGAGCGCAAAAACACCGCCGCCATCCGCACCTTCACCGGGGCGCTGGAGGCGGAGAAGACTCACGCGCGGCTCTACAGCGAGGCGATTGCGCTGCTCCAGGCGGGAAAGAAGGATTCCTGGATCGGCGAGGCGCGCGAGTTCTACGTTTGCCCGGTCTGCGGCTATACCTCAGAGACCGAAGAGGAGCACGAGCGCTGCCCGGTGTGCAACTGCCCCTGGGAAAGATTCGAGATTATCCGGTAAGATCGAGTGAACCGATGCGCGTGCCTCAGTTCACCCTCGACGATTATGAAAGAGCTTTTGCCGATCGCCATCTACTGCACGAAGTAGTCGCGAAGTGGGCAAAGGCCAAACCGGAGGCTGTTGCCCTTCTCAGCGCGGAGGGCGGCCGCGCCGTCGCCTGGCGCGAGTTCGACCGCATGACCACGGCGCTGGCGCGGGAGTTGCGGCGCCTGGGCTTCGTGAAGGGCGATTTTCTGGTCACGCTGCTGCCGCTTACCGTGGATCACGTTTTGCTGGAATATAGCTGCTTCAAGATCGGCGTGATCGCCGCTCCGCTGGATTTGCGTTTATCTGCCGCCGAGATGATCCGCGCGTTGGAGATTCTGCGGCCGCGCGGCTTTGTCTCGTTCGGCGTGAAAGCGCCCTTCGATCTTCGCCCGCTGTGGCGCGCCGTGCAGTCGCAGTGCGCATGGATTCAGCATTGCATCGTGATGGACTCGGATGAAGCGATTGCCGGCACGCGCTCCTTTGCGTCGATTGCCGATTCGGCGCTGCGTGCCGCAACGGAGGAAGACTCCGCCGCCCTGCCCGCAATCTCCGAGGACGATGGCGCTCTGGTCATCTTCACCACCGGCTCGACCGGCTCGCCCAAGCCTGCCCTGCTTTCGCATCGCAACATCACCGTGCAGAACATGTGCATCAGCGGCGCATTTTTTGGCGGAGACAGCGGCGCTCGCTCGTTGATCAATCTGCCTCCGTCTCATGTGGGCTGCCAAACGGAATTATTGATGAGCACCCTCTTCGGCGGAGGTACGGCGGTTCTGCTGGAACTCTTCGACGCCGGCCGTTCGCTGCGCGCCATTGCCCAGCATCGCGTAGAGATCATGGGGCAGATTCCGGCGATGTTCAACCTGGAGTGGATGCAGAAAGACTATGATCGCCACGATCTTTCCAGCCTCAAATTTGCCGCATACGGGGGAAACGCCGTTTCGCGGCCCTTCGTGGAGCGGCTTGCCGCCATGGCGCCGGTGATCGGCAGCGGGCTGGGACTGACCGAAGCCGCGGGCTTCTGCACCTATGTGCAGGCAAGCGCGGACGATCACGAGAAGATTCTCGCCGGACTTGGCGAGGATATGCCCATCTACCCGTGCACCATCCGCCAATCTATGCGCACCGATGGACACGCCGGCGATGAGCTGGCGCCGGGCGAGATAGGACACCTCTGCTTTCGCGGGCCGCAGACCTTTCTCGGCTATGTCAACGATCCTGAAGCTACCGCCAAGGCGATCTCGCGCGACGGTTTTTTATACACCGGCGACCTTGGCTTCAAAGATGCCGCGGGTGTGCATCTGACCGGCCGTGAGAAGTGGGTGATCAAGTCGATGGGCTACCAGATCTTCCCCGGCGATGTGGAACAGCATATCTGCGCGCTGGCGGAGAAGGTGGCCAACTGTGTTGTCGTCGGCGTGGCGCATGAGGTCGTCTCCGAAGCGGTGGTGGCCGTGGTGGAGAAGAGACCCGAAGTTGAAGTGAGCCGTCAGGAACTGGATCGCCATGCGCGTTCCCTGCCCTCTTATATGCGCCCGCGCCATTGGATCATTCTCGAAGCCGGCCAGATGCCGCTGAACCGCGTGGTCAAGCCGGACTATGTGCGGGCCCAGGAGATGGCTCGCCAAGAGATCGCCGCGTTGCGCGAGCGCGGCGAGTGGGACAGCGGGTTGTTAAAGACTGAGTAACGTCTGATCCTGCGCACGCTGCATTGGAAGATATGCGACGAGGCCTATTCCTTCAGTGTCACGGTAATCCTGCGCGCATCGCCGCCTGTTGATGCGATGACGATCTCGCCAGTAGCTTTCTTGCGGATGCTCTTGAACTTCTCGCCCCACTCCACCAGCACCAGGGCGTCGGGAGTCAGTAACTCATCCAGTCCCAGAGTTTCTAACTGCCGCTCGCCTTCGAGCCTATAGACATCAAGGTGGTATAACTTCACTGGCTGGCCGTCGCGCGCGCCGTCGTACTCGTGAATCAAGGTAAAGGTCGGGCTGGTCACCTCGTCTGCCTCGGCGGCGTCCAGAGCCTCGGCAATACCCTTCACCAGCGTCGTCTTGCCGGTGCCCAAATCGCCGCGCAGAATCAGCAACTGCGGCGGCGTGAGCAGCCGGGCCAGTTGGCGGCCTGCCTCAATCGTCTCCGCCCCGCTCCGCGTGGTGAACTCGTGCGTAATGGGGGCGGCTGGGTTCACTGAAGTCATCCTTTGGCCTCAAAAAGGGCTGCCGTCTGCAAGACCTCCGCCGGCAACCCCTGCAACCAAAGATAACCGTTGGGACCGTTCGTGCAAAATCGAAAAGCCCCTGCAAGCTGCGCCAGGCTGTCCGTGGCCAGCAGCGTGTGTTCATCCGCCGCGCGCACCGACAGGTCGGCGGCCAGCCCGTGAAGATACACCGCCGCCTCGACCGCGCGCGCCGCGTCCGCGGGATACTGCGCCAGCAAGCCGGCGATCAGCCCGGTGAGCAAATCGCCGCTGCCGCCCTTGGCCATGCCGGGATTGCCGGTGGTGTTGACGGCCACGCGGCCGTCGGGGTGGGCGACGAGCGTGCGCGCGCCTTTGAGCACCAGCGTGACTCGTGTGCGCTGGGCAAAGTTGCGCGCCACCTCCAGCCGGTTGGCCTGCACCTCGGTGGTAGTGATGCCGGCCAGCCGCGCCATCTCGCCCGGATGCGGCGTCAGCACCAGCGTGCGGCCTTTGGCGAGCTTCGTGAGCAGCACCGGCTTGGCCGCCAGAATGTTGAGCGCGTCGGCGTCTATCACAGCCGGAATTTTAGTAACTGAGAGCAGGCCGGTGGTGAATTTGACGGTCTCCGGATCCTGGCCCAGGCCGGGGCCAATCGCCAGCACGGTCTTTCCCGCGGTGAGCGCCGCCAGCCGCTCCGGGGCCAGGTTTTCATCCGAGATGCAGCCCGCGAGGATTGCGGCCAGCGGAAAGGTCATCAACTCCGGCGCGATGACCGCCACCAGCGGCAGCACCGGGGCGGGAACGGCCGCCGTCACCAGTCCGGCTCCGGCCCTGAGCGCCGCCAGGGAGGCCATCGCCAGCGCGCCGGACTTGCCTACCGAGCCTCCGACCACCAGCACGTGGCCGAAGTTCCCCTTGTTGGCCGACGCCGGACGCCTCGCCTGCGTGAGCGCCAGCGCCGAGCCGGTCCAGTGCAACCCCAGCGCGGAGACCATCGCCTCCTGCGGCGAGCCGATGGGCGCCACCACTATGGGTTGTGACCAGCGCCGCGTCAACTGGCCGAAAACGTGCGCCGGCTTGGGCGCGGTAAAGGTGATCACTGCATCGGCGGACCAGACGGGACCGGCAACGGTCGCGGTAGTCGCGTCAGCCGGCCAGCCGGAGGGAAGATCGACAGCGAGTATTGGCGCCTTGCAGCTCTCGATCCACTTGAGCGCCGCGGCGGCGAGGCCCTTGAGCGGCGGCTTGAAGCCGGTGCCGACTACGGCATCCAGAATCAGATCGGCTTCGAGCGCGGAGTTGTGCAGGGCAAAGTCTTCCGGCGTCTCGATGATGTGGCTGAGACCGTGCGGCGGGCTGGTCAATTCGCGCCAGGCAACGGCCGCGTCGCCGGCGAGGCTGTCAGGCGCGCCCAGCAACAGCGTGGTCACCTCCAGGCCTGCCGAGGCCAGCAGCCGCGCGGCCATCATGCCATCGCCGCCGTTGTTGCCGCGGCCGCAAACGACCGTCACCCGTCTAGCCAATGGAAATTGCTGGCGCGCAAAGGCCGCCACCGCCGCCGAAGCCGCCCGCATCAGATCGAGCGAAGGCACACCGAACCGCTCACTCGTCAAGCGGTCGCAGGTCTGCATCTCGGCTGCGGAAAGAACGTGCATGGAAGCTATGGTAGTGCATCGGGCGGCTAGGACATTCCCCGTCGAGGACTGTGCGCTCTGCGATGTCCTCTCCCTGCGCCTAGGGAGAAACTTTGACGGGCGTGACCTCGGTTGCGGTTTGTCCAAACTCAAACCGCAGGACCCACACGCTGGAGACGGCCTGGCCATTCACTTGCTGAGGGTTGAATCTCCACTGCTGCGCCGCTTGCAGGGCCAATTTGGCGAAGTACTTGCTCGGTCCCGGCGAGTCCACCGCCGCATTTGTAACATTGCCGCCCGGATCGACCGTGACCCGTATGCTCACCTGGACTTTGCCGCGGATGGTCGCACGCACTTTTTCGGGTACGTCGGGCATAACTCGCTTAGCGTCATCACCCTTTACTATCGCAACTTTGGGGCGTTGAGTTTCCGGAGCTGGAGATTGCGGCGGGAGCGCGGTCATTGCAGTAGAGGAATTTTGAGTTTCCGGAACTGGAGTTTGCGGCGGGAGCGCGGTCATCGCGGGCGCGGGTTGCTCATCCGCGGCTGGCGTCGCTGGCTCAGAGGGGCGAGTGCGCAGCAGCAGCACTGCCACGGCTACAAGCAGGACGAGCGCCGCGGCAACGATTGCCGGCACTCGAAGCTTGGCAAGTGGCGTTCTTTCGGTTTTGCCGGATCGGGCGGCTTCAAGACGAGCCTTCACATCGCCGAGGGTGCATCGCCGCTCAGGGGCGATGCGCAGGCATTCCCGCGCAATGCCGGCGAAGGGTTGTGGCATCGACCACGGCACCGTCGGCTCCTTCTGGGCAGATCTCTCCCAAACGGGAGGATGCTGGGTCAGGGCTTCGACCAGGGTGACGCCCAGCGACCAGAGGTCGGCGGCTGGAGAGATCAATCCGGATCCGGCTTCCGGCGCGACATGGCCTCCCGGCGCCAGAAGACGTTTGCCTGGCTCGCCCGCGACAAGAAGATTGTCAGAAGATATTTTCAACTGATCGTCGACGGCCATGATCTCCGAAGGCTTGAGGCGGCCATGCACGAAGCCCTTTCCATGAAGATAAGCAAGCGCGTCAAGGAGCGGGTCGAGCATCTCTCCGGCCTCGGCGGGCGTGAGCGGCCGCTCCAGAAGAATCTGTGACAGGATTTCATCGGCGTATTCCGTTACCTCATAGAGCAACGGGACCGCGCCGATCTGACAGCGGCCGAAGTGATAGATGCGCAACAGGTGGGGATGCGAGAGGGTAGACGCAGCTGCCCAGCCGACAAGGCGGGCTTCCGCGTCCGCGGCATGGGCGGGAATGAGCTTGATGGCGGCCTTCCGCGATCCCTCTCCCGGCAGTTCCGTGAGGAAGACGGCACTCAGCTCAGAGCCGCCCAGCCATTGCAGGAGGGTAAATCTCCCGTCAACGACCCGCCCGATCCAATCACTCCGAATTGCCTCATTAATCATGTCGTAACCCATTCTATCCGAGCACGGCGGGAAGCACCGGCGTGGAGACGCGGCTTGCTGTTGCCAAAGATTGGGCGCGCCCTGGGTTCGGCGGACGTGCGCTCTTCCGGCGTATAGTTTGAAGGGAGTCCAGCGATGAAAGACGCCCTCTACGTCTCCAAAGAAAACTACCTGAAAGCCATCCTCGAAGCCGAAGCCGAGGGTTGCGAGGTGATCCCTGCCTTGCTGGCGCATTGGCTGGAAGTTTCGCCGCCGGCAGTGACCATGGCGCTGAAACGGCTCAAGCGCGACGGCTTTGTGGAGGTCGGGAGAGGCATCGTGCGGCTGACCGCTTCAGGCCGCGAGACCGCCTATCGCACCGCTCTGCGCCACCACCTGATCGAGCGCATGTTGAGCGAGATCTTCGGCATGGAGTGGCACGAGATTCATGAGGAGGCGGAGCGGCTGGAACACGCCGTCTCGCCGGCCTTTGAAGCCAAACTCAAGGAGAAGCTGGGCGAGAGCGGCGCCTGTCCGCACGGCAACCAGGTTTTGCCGGAGAGCCCGGCGCAGCGCAAGCAGCGCGGCGAAAAGCCGCTCTCTGAGGCTGAAGAGGGCCAGAGGTACGTCGTTGTCAGCCTGCACGAGCGCGACCACAAGCTGCTGCTGTTTTTGCATCACAATGGAATCGGCCCTGGCCAGAGCCTGCGCGTTCTCCGGCAGAACTACGACCAAACCGTTGCGATTGAGCTGCTTGCGGGAACTGTCATTTTGGGCCATCCGGCGGCCGAGGCGGTCTGGCTGCGACCGAAAACCGCGTAACAATTAAAATGAAGAACAATTATTAACCATAGTTAACAACTTGTGGCATACTGTTTTTGTATGAGCACAGCAGAACTTCCACTCCCGATTATCCCCGGCCTCGCGCCGGGCCCTGAGCACCAGGTGCCCTCGCTGCCGGAGGTTCATGCGACGGTGCGCATCTCCCGCTCGCCGCACTACTGGCGGCGGCTGTTGGGCTTTCTCGGTCCCGGATTCCTGATTTCGGTCGGCTACATGGACCCCGGCAACTGGGCCACCGACATTGCCGGAGGGTCGCGCTTCGGCTACACGCTGCTCTTTGTCATCATGGCCTCGAACCTGATGGCGATTCTCTTGCAGAGCCTCTCGCTCAAGCTGGGCATTGCCACCGAGCGCGACCTGGCGCAGATGTGCCACCAGAGCTACGGCCCCAGGGTGAGCTACGCGTTGTGGATCGGCGCCGAAATCGCCATCGCCGCCTGCGATATGGCCGAGGTGATCGGCTCGGCGATTGCGCTGGAGCTGCTCTTCCACATTCCGCTCTTCTACGGCGTGCTCATCACCAGCCTCGACGTGCTGCTGATTCTCCTCATGCAGCGCTGGGGCTTCCGCTACATAGAGGCGCTGGTGATCGCGCTGATCGGCACCATCGTGGGGATGTTCGGCGTGCAGATGTTCCTCTCCCGGCCGGAGTACTGGCCGGTGCTGCATAGCCTTTTCATCCCCTCGGCCGCGATCGTAACCAACCCCGAGATGCTCTACATCGCCATCGGAATCCTGGGTGCGACGGTGATGCCGCACAACCTCTACCTGCATTCTTCGATTGTGCAGAGCCGCAAGTACGAACGCACGCCCAAGGGCAAGCGCGAGGCCATTACGATGGCCAACATCGACTCCGCACTGGCGCTCACGGTGGCGCTGTTCGTGAATGCGGCCATCCTGATCGTCGCCGCCGCGGTCTTCAATCGCAGCGGCCACTTCGAGGTAGAGGCTATCCAGGACGCCTACAAGCTGCTCAGCCCGCTACTGGGTGTCACCGGCGCGAGCACGCTCTTTGCCGTCGCTCTGCTGGCCTCGGGGCAGAACTCCTCGATCACCGGCACGCTGGCCGGGCAGGTGGTGATGGAGGGCTTCATCCACCTGAAGGTTTCGCCGTGGCTGCGGCGGCTGATCACGCGCTCGCTGGCCATCATCCCCACCATCATCGTGGTCGCGGTCACCGGCGAACAGGGCACGGAAAAACTGCTCATCCTCAGCCAGGTGATTCTCTCGCTGCAACTGAGCTTTGCCGTGGTCCCGCTGGTCATCTTCACCGGCAACCGCAAGATGATGGGCGAGTTCGTCAACGCCCGCTGGCTGAAGGCGCTGGCCTGGTTCACCGCCATCCTAATCGCCGGCCTGAATGGCTGGCTGCTGATTTTAATGTCTCAGGGCCGCTAATTCCCCGCTTTCCCCTGGAGGTTACGCGTGAAACAACGATGGACGATCTGGTATTTCTCTCTCTGTTTTCTGTTGTTAACTATGGTTAACCATGCCCCGCTCCTGGCGCAGAGCGGGACGTCGAGCGCAATCTTCGGCACGGTGATGGATGTAACCGGCGCGGCGCTGCCCGATGCAGCGGTCACGGCGACCAACATCGATACCAAAGCCGCCCGCGCCGGACAAACCAACGCGGATGGAGGGTTTCAGTTTTCCCAGGTGAATCCGGGCACTTATACGGTGACGGTGAGTGCAAAGGGGTTCATTGAGCAAATCTCGCCTCCGATTGCTGTAACAGTCGGGCGCACCGTGACCTTGAACTTCAGCCTTTCCTTGGCCGCCGTCTCGCAGCGTGTGGTAGTAACGGCGCAATCGGCCATACTCGCCCTGGAGAACCCAAATACCACAACGACGCTGGAAGCCGCGACGATCGCCAGTCTTCCCAACCCAGGCCAGGACCTGACCTATCTAACTCAGTTCGCGCCCGGCGCGCTGATGAATACCGCCGGCTCCTCCAACGACGCAAAAGCCGCCGGAGGTTATGGAAACGTCGATTTCAACGGCCTTCCCGCAACCTCGAACGGATACATTTTGGATGGATACGACAGCAACGATCCCTGGCTGGGATTGAATATCGGGCTATCGACGAATCTTGTGATTGGCCTTGATGCCGTCGAGGAGGCGACAGTCAATACGAATTCCTACTCCGTCGATCAGGGAAGATATGGCGCATCGCAGGTGAATTACTTCACCAAGTCTGGAACGAATATGTTTCACGGCGACCTTTACGAGATATGGAACGGGTCGTTGTTGAATGCCGAGGACTACTTTCTTCACGCCAACGACACGGCGGACAGCATCGCCAAGAAACCGCGCTCGACGGTGAATGAGTTCGGCGTCAGCGTGGGAGGACCCATCCGCAAAGACAAGCTGTTTTTCTTCGCGCACTATGAGGGCATCCGGATTGCTCTGCCATTGGTTTCGCAGGTTGTTGTCCCCACACCCGCGTATGAGAACTATGTACTGGGTCAAAAATATGCGCCGGGTCCTTATGTTCAGGGTCATCTGGAGACAGGCGGGACGGACCCGATCACGGGAGCCACACTGACGGCCGAGCCCGGAGAGATTCCGTTTTACCAGGCGATGTTCAATCTTTATAGCAATACAGCCGGAACCGGAGTTCCCGTTCTCTCCTGCCCGTTGGGAACGAACGGCGATGTATTGGACGGCGACGGCTGCGCGAACACGAGGCAGGTGTCGCTGACCAACAGCGACACCGAAAATCTCGTCGTCGTCAAGATCGATCACACCATCGATAAGAATAACAGCGTCTGGGTTCGCTACCAGCAGGACACGGGCCTGCAGGCCGCCTATACCGATCCTATTAACTCAATCTTTAACTCCTACTCCCCGCAGCCGCAGTACACATTGGTTGCCGGCTACACGCATCTGTTTAGTCCTAGTCTCGTCAATCAGCTGAATCCCGGGGTAAGTTGGTATTCCAGCATCTTCGAGCCCAACAACTTTTCCCAGGTTCGGCAAACCTTCCCGATTGTTTTGACGGCAGGCACTAACAATGCGCCTTTTACCACCATCGGAGGCAATGACAATACCTATCCCCAGGGACGCAAGGTGACGCAGTGGCAGATCAACGACAACCTGATCTGGACGCGGTGCAGAAACACTTATAAGTTAGGCGTCAATACCCGGCGCATCGACGTAAGCGACTATGATCTGGGAGAAGGAATTGTGCCTACGGTCGTTTATGACGATCTCGCCCAGTTCACCTATGGCGCGGCTTACACTGCCAGCCAGACGTTTCCCGTTTCCCTGAAGGAGCGCGTGGCAACGGGAAACCTCGATTTCTATGCGATGGATACGTACAAGCCGGCGGCGCGCATCACGCTGACCGCGGGGTTGCGGACAACCTGGAATACCAATCCGGTGAATCAGCAGAAGTTGTTTGCGCGACCTGCAGGGTCGTTTCTCGATCTCTCGCACGAGATATCCCAGCCTCTTGATCAAGCGATCCAAACCGGAGTTCGCGGACTCTTTCCGGCGACGCCCCTGCTGGTCTGGCAGCCTCGCGTCTCGGCGGCCTACCAAGTTATTCCAGGGACCGTGCTGCATACCGGGTTCGGTGTCTTCAATGACATCATACCCGCGCAGATCGCCGATCTTGCCGCCACCAATGCCCCTTACTCACCAACCTTTGTTGGAGGCATCGGCGGCCAGGTGGGCGGCATGGGAATAGCTCCGGGCGTGCCCGGCAGCGCGGTCGATGCAACATCCAATGCCGAGCAGAGCTTTCAATCTGTCTTTGCGGCAAGTGGTGCGCCCTGCGCCGGCATTGCGGCGGGCGCGCCCACATGCCCGCTGGCCGTGGGCATGAATACCTTTCCCAGCGGTGCGCTGAAGACGCCTTACTACTACCAATATAACTTCGGGATCGAACAGCAGGCAGGGAAGCAAGGCGCGGTGCGGATCGATTACGTGGGAACACGCGGCGTGCACGAGCCCTTTCAGGTGGAGTTGAACGGGTACCAAACTGTCTGCGACGGCTGCTTTGCTCCCTATCCCTACCAACAGCCGCTCGATCGGAGATTCGGCAGCGTCAACGAGTTTCAAACCAATGCGAGCAGCAGTTATTCGGGATTGCAGACAGGGATCACCGAGCAGATCGGCGGTCTTACCTTGCGGGGAAACTATACCTACAGCCATTGCCTGGATGAAGTGTCGAATGGAGGGTTGCTCTCTTTTTCCAGCCAGGGAATTCTATCGCCGCTGCCGGGGGAGCTTAGCCGCCAACATGGTGATTGCGACTATGATGTGCGCCATAACATCTCGGCCTTCGGGATCTACCGGATTCCCTTCTCATCTTCCCGCGCGTTGCTCCGGACGGTTTTCAACGGGTGGTCGTTTTCCGAAACGGCATTCATTCATAGCGGGCTTCCGTTCACCGTGCTCAGTCAGCCTTACACGGCAAGCGGCAACGGCATCTTTCAAAACAGCGGAGCGCAGTTCGCGCGCAGAGTTTCCGGTGCGCCGCTTTACCGGAAGACTCCGTACACTGGAGTCACCGTGGCGGGAACCAGGCAGTGGCTGAATCCGGATGCCTTTGTCTCGGTCGTCGATCCGACAACGGGCGCCTGCACAGGAGGCGACTCCGTTTCCGATTGCCAATTCGGGGATTCGGGCCGCAATACGGTGCGCGGACCGCACTTTACCTATTCGGACATTTATCTGTCGAAGAAGTTTTCAATTACGAAAGCAGTGAGCTTGCGCTTCGACACACAGTTTTTCAATGTCTTCAACCATCCAAACTTTGCATTGCCAAGCAACGTGGAAGCTGGAGTGCCCGGCGTCTTTATTCCGGCAAAATTCGGTACGCTCGAAAGCACCATCTCGCCGCCGACGGGGTTGCTTGGCGTTGGCCTGGGTGGAGACAGTTCGCCGCGCATGATCACATTTCAGGCCAGGATCGAGTTCTGAGAGACGCAGCCCTTGGATGGAATCCACAGATTCTCCGCTGCCGAGATGCAGGCCTGCGACCACCTGACGAGTTTGGTTTGGAGTGCCGTCGCTCGATAGGATGCGGGCGGCTGAGGGGCGGTCACCAGTCTCCCTGATCTCTGGTCCCTGCGCAGCCCCTTTCCCACTATGCGGTCCAGGTGGCACAATGGCTTATGCTTCATTTTTAAATTTGTCAGGGGTGGAAGGAGTACTCTCGATGGCGGAAGTTTTTGTGTTGGAGTCTGTGGTGGAGTCTGTCAAGGCGCTGGCGGCGGGACCGCGAGTGCATGCCAACCTGTGTGCAGCGGAGCTGGTGGAGACGTCGCTGAAGCGCGGCGAGGGGCAACTGGCGGCCAATGGCGCGCTGGTGGCCGTGACCGGGGCGCGCACCGGGCGCAGTCCCAAGGACAAGTTCACCGTGGACGACGCGGTGACGCACAATGTTGTCGACTGGGGCAAGGTAAACAAGCCCTTTTCGCCGGAGAAGTTTGAGGCGCTGCTGGGGCGTGTGGTGGAGCACCTGAAGGAGCGCGAGCTGTTTGTACAGGACTTGTACTGCGGGGCGGATGCGGCATACCAGTTGCCGATCCGGGTGATCAGCGAGTATGCCTGGCACGCGCTCTTTGTGCGCGATCTCTTTGTCCGGCCTGATGCCGCGGCTCTGGCGGCTCACGCACCGGAGTTTATTGTGGTGGCGGCGCCCGAATTCCAGGCGGTTCCTGAACGCGATGGAACAAACTCAGGAGCCTTCATTCTGGCCGACTTTACGCGCAAGATTATTCTGATCGGCGGGACAAAATACGCCGGCGAGATGAAGAAATCGATCTTCGGCGCGATGAACTTCCTCGTCCCGGACAAGGATGTTCTGCCCATGCACTGTTCGGCGAATGTGGGCGCGGATGGGGTGACGGCGCTGTTTTTCGGGCTCTCGGGGACGGGCAAGACGACGCTCTCCGCTGACCCGGCGCGGCGGCTGATCGGCGACGACGAGCACGGCTGGGGGCCGACGGGCATCTTCAATTTTGAGGGTGGCTGCTACGCCAAGTGCGTGGACCTGACCGAGGAGAAGGAGCCGCAGATCTTCCGCGCGATCCGCTTTGGGTCGATGCTGGAGAATGTGATTCTGGATGCGGCGCGCAAGCCGGATTACTTTGACATTCATCTGACGGAGAATACGCGGGCGGCTTACCCGGTGGACTTCATTGAGGGCGCGGTGATTCCGGGCGTAGGCGGGCACCCGAAGAATGTGCTCTTCCTGGCGGCGGATGCCTTTGGCGTGCTGCCTCCGATTGCGCGGTTGACGCCGGATCAGGCGATGTACCACTTCCTTTCCGGGTATACGGCGAAGCTGGCCGGGACCGAGTTGGGCGTCATCGATCCGCAGCCGGAGTTCTCGGCCTGCTTTGGTGCGCCTTTCCTGCCGCTGGCGCCGCGGGTCTATGCGGAGATGCTGGGCAAGCGGCTGACGCAGCACGGGGCTTCATGCTGGTTGGTGAATACCGGTTGGTCCGGCGGTAAGTTCGGCGTGGGCAAGCGCATGAGCCTGAAGATCACACGCGCGCTGGTGAATGCGGCGCTGGACGGGCGGCTGGAGAAGGTGGAGTTTGTCACCGAGCCGGCCTTCGGGCTGAGCATTCCGGTGAGCTGCCCGGAGGTTCCGGCGGAGATTCTTAATCCGCGCAACGCGTGGGCGGACAAGGAAGCCTACGACAAAACGGCGGCCGATCTGGCAGCGCGCTTCGAGGCGAACTTCAAGCAGTTCGACGCTTCGGACGCGATTCGCGCGGCTGGACCTAAAGCCAGGTAAGGGTGTTGGCGCCCATAATTTCGACAGAAGGGGTTTCGATCTGGCTGGATGGCTGATCGAAGCCCCTTTTGCGTGGGCGAGAACCCGTGGCTGGATTGGCCTGCCGTTCCGTCTGGCCGTGCCGACTCTCGGATTTTTCTTTACTGCCGATAAGATTTCTTGAACTGATATGCGCACGGCACAGCAGAGCGAGAAATTGGGTAATCCGCGCGAACTCCGCATGACGGCGAATCGCCTGGCGACCTGTGCGCCGCTTCCGGTTTCCAGGGTCATTCGTGAGTTCCAATGGTGGGGTAAAGACACGCTTTCCAATGATTTACGGTCCCGTTCCAAAGCAGGCAAACCATGCAGACATTGGAAGATGCAGCTTCTGGATCGAGCAGGCCACAAACCGGCAACGGAAATGCCATCCGAGCGAAGCCGCGTTTTCGCCCGAATCTTCGTATTTCTCTGCCTGATTCTGCTCGTGTCAGGAGCGCGGCAGCCTGCCCGCGCCCAGGCCGCCGCTGATGAGTACCGGATCAAAGCCGCGTTCCTGTTCCATTTTGCGCAGTTTATCGACTGGCCTGACGGCGCACTCGATGCCCGGGATCCATCCCTCATTCTCTGCGTCTTCGACGACGAGCCGCGGCTGGCGGATATACAAAGCGCCGTCGAGGGCAAGCTCATCGGCTCCCGTGTGCTCCGCGTCCGGCTGCTCAGCCCGGCACTGGAGCTACAGGGCTGCAACATCGTCTTCCTCAGCCGTTATGAGGGGCAACACCAGGCCGCAGTTCTCGGGCGCTTGAGCGGCCTGCCGATTCTGACCGTGGGTGAGTCCGCTAATTTCCTTTCGAATGGCGGGATGATCCGCTTCCATCTTGAGAAGAATAAAATCCGCTTCGACATCAACCTCGGAGCCTCCGATCTGTCTCATCTGAAAATCAGCTCCCAACTGCTGCTTCTCGCCTCGGCGGTGATTCGCGGCAACGGAACAGGCAGGGGGATGTGAAGCGATGCACATCCGGGACTTTTCGATCCGCTTCAAATTGGCCCTCCTGATTCTCTGCGCAAGTGGGATTGCCGTCCTTCTGGCCTCGCTGGACTTCGCCATCTATGAGCGCCAGAGCTATCGAGCGAGCGCGGTACGCGAACTGACCGCCCTGGCCGACACTCTTGGAGCGAATACCGCGGCTTCGCTGGCGTTCAACGATCAAGGAACGGCCAAAGCGATGCTGGGCGCATTGGCCACCGAACCGCATCTGCTTGCCGCTTGTCTTTACGACAACCAGGGGCGCATCTTTGCCGAATACCGCAGACAAGACAGCCCACGCACTCTCAGCCTTCCGGCGCGGCATCCCGACGGTGCCTCTTTTGAACGTGATTCGCTCACACTTTTCCGTGGAGTCCTTCTCAGCGGGGAACGCATCGGCTCCATTGCGCTGATCTTCGATCTGCACGATTTCCGCTCCGAGATTCTTGCATACGCGAAGATCGCGATTCTTGTCCTTCTTCTCTCCGTCCTTGCCTCGTTTCTGGTTTCTTTGCGACTGGCGCGCTTCATTGCGGATCCTCTGGTGCGCCTGGCCGCTGTCGCGCACCACATATCGACCGGCAAAGACTACTCGATCCGCGCCGACATCCACGCCGGCGCTGAAACCGGCCTGCTGGTGGATTCCTTCAACGAGATGCTCTCGCAAATTGAATCGCGCGAAGGAGCGCTCAATGCAGCGATCCAGTCCTTTGAGGAGAGCGAGGAGCGCTATGCCCTGGCGGCCCGGGGCGCGAACGACGGCCTCTGGGACTGGAATCTGGTTACCGGCAAGATCTACTTCTCACCCCGCTGGAACCGTATGCTGGGCTATGCGGAGAACGAACGGTGGTCTGGGCCGGAAGAATGGTTCAGCCATATTCATGCCGATGATCAAGAGCGGGTACGCGCGGAGATTGCCGCGCATTGCGAGAACAAGACGGCGGAGTTCGTGAGCGAATATCGGATGCACCACACATCCGGCGGCTATATCTGGACGCTGAGCCGCGGCATCGCGATCCGGGATGCGTCCGGCAAAGCGATCCGCATGGCCGGCTCGCAGACGGACGTAACGGAAGGCAAGATTGCCGACCCGCTCACGCGCATCCCTAACCGCCTCTACTTCCTAGACCGCCTCGAGTCGGCCATCGAGAGCGCCTGCCGGGAAGGGAGTCTTTTCGCTGTTCTGTTCATCGATCTCGACCATTTCAAGCTGGTTAACGACAGCCTGGGACACGCAGCCGGAGATGAGCTGCTCATCGATGTCGCTGGACGTCTGCGCGCCAGCATCCGCACCAGCGCCCGCCAGCGCGGCCCCGTGCAATCGGTCGTGGCCCGGATCGGCGGCGATGAGTTCGCCGTCCTGCTTGGCCATCTTGAGTACGAAAAAGATGCCTCGATTGTCGCCGCGCGCATCCTGGAGCGGATCGGGGAACCGTTTCACATCGAGGGCCACCGCATATTTGTCTCCGCCAGCATCGGAATCGCACTCAGCACGATCGGCAGCACCCCCGAAGACCTGCTGCGCAACGCCGACACCGCAATGTATCACGCCAAGACCAACGGCAAGGCACGTTTCGAATTCTTTAACGATGGATTGCGGGAGCAGGCCGTCACCCGATTCGAGACGGAAAGCGGCTTGCGCAAAGCCATCGAAGAGAATCAGCTTGTTGTGTATTACCAGCCGATAGTCTCGCTTGCCGATCTTCGCATCCGCGGCTTTGAGGCGCTGGTTCGCTGGAATCATCCCGAACGCGGACTCATCGCCCCCCGCGAGTTCATTCCCATCGCAGAGGAAAGCGACCTGATCCTCCTTCTGGGCCGCTGGGTTCTACGCGAGGCTTGCCGGCAGATGGCCGAATGGCAGGTGCGCTTCGCTCCCGATCCTCCTCTGACCATCAGCGTCAATGTTTCCGCCCGGCAGTTGAGCGATCCCCGCCTGATGGATGATGTCGAGCTGGCGCTGGCCGAAAGCGGACTGAAGCACGAGACACTGGCGCTGGAGATAACGGAAAGCTCCATCATGGGAGATGCCGAGCAGACGCTCGCTGCCCTTAACCGGCTGAAGTGGATGAACATCCGGCTGGAAATCGACGACTTCGGAACCGGTTATTCCTCGCTGAGTTACCTGCAGCGGCTTCCCTTCGACGTTCTCAAGATTGATCGCTCCTTCGTGAGCGATCTGGGCGCCGGAGACGGCAGCGTGAACATCGTAAAGGCCATCCTGGAACTGGGACACTCTTTCGGGATGGAGGTCATCGCCGAAGGCGTCGAGACAGACGCGCAGTTGTGCATCCTGCGCAAGTTGGGCTGCAATTTCATTCAGGGTTTCCTGTTTTCAAGACCGCTCGATGCCGATACAGCCGGGTGGCTTTGCCAGAAAACCCACAACATGGAAATTCTCGCCCCAGTCTGTGTCTCTTAGAATGATGGCTTGGGGCGCGCCTATCATCGCAGCAGATCTTCGAGCGTGGTGCTCAGGTCTGTCTTGTCGTCGCGGTACTTGACGATCACCGGGGCGTAGAGGCTGAGACCCCACTCCTGGCTCAAGGCGTGGCCCTTGCCGGGAGCGACGGGGCGGGAGCCGGGAACCACTACCGCATTTTCCGGGATGATGAGCGGCATCTCGCCCTGGGCGCGGAGAATTTCACCGTTGACAAGATCGAAGACCGGGGTTCCGCGGGTGAGGATGGTTCCTGCGGCCAGCACCGCGCCCTGGCGGACGATGGCGCCTTCATAGACGCCGCAGTTGCCGCCCACCAGCACGTCGTCCTCAATGACCACCGGGCAGGCGTTGACCGGCTCAAGCACGCCGCCGATCTGAGCAGAGGCGCTCAAATGGACACGCCGGCCGATCTGGGCGCAGGAGCCGACCAGGGCGTGCGAATCCACCATGGTGCCTTCGCCCACCCAGGCGCCAACGTTGATGTACATGGGCGGCATGCAGACGACGCCGCGGGCCACGTAAGCCCCGGAGCGCACCGCGGAGCCGCCGGGAACCAGGCGCACACCGTCCCCCGAGCTGAAATGGCGGATCGGGAAGGTGTTTTTGTCCACAAAGGAGAAGCCGGCGGCGGGAAGTTCCGTCAGTACGCCCAGTCGAAAGCCGAGCAGAATGCCCCTCTTGACCCAGGCGTTGACGCGCCAGCCGGTCGGCGAGGCGGGGTCGGGCGAGGCGGAGCGCACCTTACCGCTCTCCAGAGCCGCCCGGAATAGCAGAAAAACCTCCATGGCGGTCTGATCTTCGATGGCGTTGGGGCCAGCGGCGAAGTGGCGCTCAATATCGTTTTGCAGTTGCGAGCTGGTCATGGCACTTTGAGTCTATCAACAGACAGGGAATAGGGAATAGGGAACAGGGAATAGAAAAACGGCTGAAGGAGCGCGGAGGCACACTACGCCCTGTCCTCAGCCGCTCGGCGCCAACGACGCGAGTGGCTAACGCTAGGCATGGACGTGCGCTGCGACCTCAGGCCATGGCTGCGGGGCGCGGTCTGGCCTGGACCTGTCCGTGCAGTCGGACCGGTAGCAGCCGGAAGGAGTTTTTTCCCTCTGGAATCATTGCCAGCAGGATAGACTCCCGATCGGGTTTTGCATGCAAATGCCGGGATTCCAGCCATGCGCACAGCCGGGGATCGAAGATCTCCGGCTCACCCTGCCAGAAATCAGGTTTCAGGCCACACTGAATCTGGAGATGGTCCAACTGCAACTCGATGCTCGAAATCTGCTTGGGAAAATAGCGCCGGACATTGTTGACGCCCACATGAAGTCCGGTGACGCCGCGACCTTTGCTTTGTGTCTTGACCACCATACGTACCTGCCAATCAACGCCGGATGAGGTAAGTCCAGGGAACGAGGTCAAGGAAAGCCGGATGCCGGTGAAGGAAATCCGCAATACGGATTCCTCGTTTGAAAATCACCGGCCGGTAGGCCAATTTGGGAAGATGATGAACTTCTTTGTTCACCCTGTCAAGACTCATTCTGATCAGGTTTTACACAACGCGTGCTATGGACGTTTATAAGCGCAGGCCCGTCAGGAAATGATGAAGACTCATTGAAAAATAAATAAAATGCCGGGAGCGAACCACGGGAAGGCCGAGTTAGACGTGCTTCGCGGGCAATCGCTCCCGAAGAAGGCTTCAAGGCGCTGGCCGGGTCAGAGTCCAGCCTTGTGCCGGACGGGCGAGCTCAACGTTGCTGCCGAAGCCACGCGCGTTGTCGATGATGCGGAAGAAATCCGGTTGAAAGAGATACAAGGCGCTCTGGCGAATGGCCAGGCGAAAAATGGTTCCCAGCTGGAATCGTTTGCAGTAGGCTTTGACGAGCGCGGCGCGGCGCATCGGCTCGGTGATAATGCTGACGGCTCCGCGCATCTGCACGCCGCGAATCTCCTGCCAGCTTGCGGCGCTGCCATAGACTGCGGCCGCGGCGCGGGGCGTTTTGAGCAGGTTGCGGCTGTGCCGGCTGCTCGGGGAAGAGAGCCAGTAGAGCGACAATTCTTCACCCACCATGTAGAAGAGCGGCGCCACGCAGGGTTCGCCGTCTTCGCCGGTCGTGGCCAGCGAGAAGGTCGTTTGTTCGCGAAGGAGCGCGGCGACTTGCTCCAGATGCTGCTGCGGTTTGTTCATGAGTTCCCTTGCTGAGCTTACGCCCTGCTGGAGTAGTCTGGTTGTTTAGGAGATTATTGCCGAAGATGCTGAACCCATATCGCGTTTTCTTCGCCTTTCTGGCCGTTCTTGCCCTTCCCTTCCCCATGGTTCGCGCCCAGCAGCCGGTGCCGGACGCGCAACGGGAAGATTACGTCCACGCCCACTACACCAAGTATGAGTACCGCATCCCGATGCGCGACGGCAAGCGGCTATTTACTTCTGTTTTTGTGCCCAAGGACGCCGCCGCCGGTCCATACCCGTTCCTGATGGAGCGCACGCCCTACAGCGTCGGTCCCTATGGCGAGGACCAGTATCCGCGCCGCCTCGGGCCCAGCGAGGAGTTCGAGAAGTCGGGCTACATCTTTGTGTACCAGGATGTGCGTGGGCGCTGGATGAGCGAAGGCGAGTACCTGGAGATGCGTCCGCACATCGACGCGAAAAAGTCGCCGCAGGATGTGGACGATTCCTCGGACACCTACGACACCATCGAGTTCCTGCTCAAGCACGTGGCCAACAACAACGGCAAGGTGGGCATCTGGGGGATCTCCTATCCGGGCTTCTACACCTCGGCCTCAATCATCGACTCGCACCCGGCTCTGGCGGCGGCCAGCCCGCAGGCGCCGATGACCGACCTCTTCGCGGGCGACGATGACTCCTATCATGGCGGCGCGTTCATGCTTTCGGCCACCTTCGGCTTCTACGCTCCCTTCTTCCATCCGCAAGACGGGCCGCAGACTCCCAAACCCACCATCCCCTTCGACTACGGCACGCCGGACAGTTACAAGTTCTTCCTTCAGGCGGGCAACATCGCCAACCTCGACAAGCTCTACCTGAAAGGCTCCAACTGGCTCTTCAACGACCAGGCCAAACACAACACTTACGACAGCTACTGGCAGGCCCGCGACCTTTCGCGGCACATGAAGAACGTGCATTGCGCGGTGCTGGTGGTGGGCGGCTGGTATGACGCGGAGGATTTGAGCGGCCCCTACCGGACCTTCTACGCGATCGACAAATTCAACCCGCAGACGCCGGCAACGCTGGTGGAAGGCCCATGGGTGCATGGCGGCTGGGCGCGCGGCGATGGCTCGCACCTGGGGGATGTGCAGTTCAACGCCAAGACCAGCGAGTACTTCCGCACCAACGTGCAGTTTCCGTTCTTCGAGTTCTATCTGAAGGGCAAAGGGAAAGCGCTGCCGCGCGCGGTAGTTTTTGAGACCGGCGCGAACGTGTGGCACAACCTGGACGCCTGGCCTCCCCAGGCCGCCGTTGCCAAGACGCTCTACTTCCACGCCGGCGGCAAGCTGAGCTTTGATCCGCCCACCGAGGCCAAGGGCGTGGACGAGTACCTGAGCGATCCCAACCGCCCGGTGCCGTTTGTCGGCTACACCACCGACACCGTTCCGCAGCGTTACATGGTGGACGACCAGCGCTTCGCCAGCTACCGGCCGGATGTGCTGGTTTACCAGACCGAGCCGCTGGAAGAAGATGTGACCATCGCCGGGCCGATCTCGCCCAAGCTCAGGATTGCCAGCTCCGGCACGGACTCGGACTTCGATGTGAAGTTGATCGACGTCTACCCGGAAGACTATCCCGACCCGGACGGCACCTCGCAGGGCAACAAGCGGGTTCTGGACGCGCCGCCGCTGCACATGGGCGGCTACCAGCAGTTGCTGCGCGGCGAACCCTTCCGCG
>CAZQRX010000003.1:0-75977 GCA_964595845.1 uncultured Occallatibacter sp.
ACCCTCGAACCCGATCCGGATAATACCGGCGTGGGAAGCTTTCCAATTCTGGCAACCTTCATCTTCGAATCCTCGCGTGAGTTCTCTTGTTTCAGGTGCTTCAAACAAGGGGAATTCATGTCTCGTTTCACTGCCGCCCTGCCGCTCCGCGCCGTTTCATTCGCTGCCTTGCTCGTCTGCCTCGCCGTGCCTCTGAGCGCAATCGCGCAAAGCCCCGCGCCCGCTATTCCACCTCCTACCGCGACCCAGCCCGCCGCAACCGCGCAGAAGATTCCGCGCGTGATCACTACCGTAGTGGTGCATGGCGAGACTGAGAACAATTATCTTCCCGAGGCCGTCACGGTGGGCACTCTGGACGGCGCAACACTGCTGGAGACGCCGCTTTCGGCGACAGTCGTCACCCGCGAACTGCTCACCGATCAGGGCGCGCGCCTGCTCTCCGACGTCGTCAAGAACGACGCCTCAATTGGCGAGGATTACGCGCCGGTGGGCTACTACGGCGACTACGAGATTCGCGGCTTTGCCATCGATCTGGCCACGGGCCTGGAGATTAACGGTATGACCATCGCCGGCGAGCAGGATGTGCCGCTGGAAAACAAGGAGCGCATCGAGTTTCTCAAAGGCATCGCCGGCGTGGAAAGCGGCGTGGCCTCGGCGGGCGGGCTCGTAGACTACGTGACCAAGAGGCCAGCGATGATTAAAACAGCCGATCTGGCCACCGATCATCGCGGGACTGCTTACGGCGCCGTCGATCTGGGGCATCTGTTCGGCAGCCGCAAGCAGGTGGGTGTGCGCGCGAATGTGGCCGGCGAGCAGATCATGAGTTATGTCAGCGACGCCAACGGCTGGCGCGCGATGGGCGCGGGCGCGGCGGACTGGAAGATTAGCCCGGTTGCAATTTTGAAGGGCGACTTCGAATACCAGCACAAGGTAGAGCGCTCGGTCTGCGGCTATCAGTTGCTGGGCGGAACAACCGTGCCCAATCTCGACCAGGTTTATCCTTCCACAATGCTGGGCGAGCAGCCATGGTCCAAGCCCAACACCTTCGACACATTCAACACCGGCGCGCGGCTGGACTACGATCTGCCGCATGAGTGGAAGAGCTTCGCCGCAGTGAGTTACAGCCATTCGCTGATCGACGACAACGTAATTTATGCGTATGGCTGTTACAACGAAGCCGAGTGCAATACCGGCTCGGCTCCCTATCCTTGGTTCTTTGCGCCCGACGGTACCTATGACATCTATGACTATCGCGATCCCGGCGAACTGCGCATCGACGCGCAGGCCGAGGCGATTGTCACCGGCCGCTTGAAGACCGGAGCTATCACGCACGACCTGACCGGCGGCGGTGAGTTATACTTGCGCAGCGTGCAGCAGCCCGGCTTTTTCACGCAGGCAAATCCATATTCTTCCGACGGCATCGTTCAGGATGGGTCGGTATATACCTACGTCGGTTCTGAAAACATCTTTCAGCCTATCACGCCATTTCCCATGGAATCTCCGCAACAATCCGCTGGTCCGCGCCGGCTCTGGGAAGACAATCACCAGTCTTCCGCTGTTATGCAGGACCGCGTTCACCTTCCCGGCCACATTCAACTGCTGGCCAGCGGCCGATTCGACGGCCTGCGCGACCATAATTATTCCCTGTATGCAACTTGCGCGAATTTCACTCTGGGTCCGGGCAATGTCTACGAGACTCCGAGCAACTGTTTACCGAAGCTGAAGAATGAAACTATCTGGCTGGCGCAATACGCGGTCACTTATAATCCCCTCAAGGAACTGACTCTCTACGGAAACTATGGCGTGATGCTGTCGCTTGGGCCGCAGGCGCCCTCATGGTACGGAATGGATAACGCCAACCAGTTTCTCGATCCGTTCCTGACCCGCCAGGCCGAAGTTGGCGCCAAGTATGAGCCGAGCCAGCGAATTTTGCTCACGACGGCGATCTTCCATATGCGCGCGCCGTTCTTTTATCCGAGAATTATTCAGGCGCCAGACAGTTTTTGCCCGGCAAATGTATTCAATGCTTCCGGCGATCTGTGCTTTGAATCCGATGGCCGCGAAACGCACGACGGCGTTGAGTTGAACGCGGAAGGCAAGGTAACGGACTGGTTGCGGCTGACGGCCTCGGCGGCGGCTATTCGCGCACTCTCGGACGATTCCAGCACGCCGGCTTTTAATAACAAGCAAGTCATCAACGTGCCTCATCTGCGCACGGCTCTGTTTGCGGATTTGCTGGTGCCTCATGCGCGCGGCCTGCACCTGATGCCCGGCTGGGGCTACACTGGCCGCAAGGAAGCCACGCGCGACGACCTGGTCAGTGTGCCCGGCTATAATCTCTTCAACCTGGACGCGCGCTACACGCCCGGCGGCGAGCAGGGCCATATAACTCTGCGCCTCTATGCCGATAACATCACGGACAAACGCTACTGGAAGGATACCGGCGCCAGTTATGGCGACACCTTCATCCACCTGGGCGCGCCCACGACGGTACGGCTCTCGGCGCACTACACTTTCTAGGGGAACGAGCGAAGGCAAAGGATGCTCGAGCGATGAGCACAACCGCAAAGGCGCACGGCATGGACGGAACGCTGGTGGAAGCGGACTGGCCCCCGCTCACGCTCGCCGAAGTGCGTGCGCTGCTCGATGACTTCCCCAACTGCGGCGAAGCTATCGAGATTTTGTCAGTGAGTCCGCGACCGTTTTCTGCGGCCAGCGTGGTGGCCACGCGCACCGGGCGAGTCTTCATCAAGCGCCATTACAGAACGGTCCGCGACTGGGAAGGATTACTTGAAGAGCATCGCTTCATGAAGCATCTGCGCGAGCACGGCGCGCCGGTGCCGCGCGTCCTTGCGGCCTCTTCGGGCGAGACTGCTATCGAGCGCGGAGAATGGACTTACGAGGTGCATGAAGCGCCCGCCGGCGTGGACATTTATGAAGACGCGCTCTCGTGGACGCCATTTCGTTCCATAGCTCACGCGCGCTCCGCGGGAGAGGCGCTGGCGCGGCTGCATCTGGCCGCGCCAGGATTTGACGCGCCGCGCCGCAAGGTTCGGCCGCTGGTGGCGGGCTTCACGATTTTTGCGGCTGAAGATCCGAAAGCGGCGATGGAACGCTACCTGGCCGCGCGACCCGCTCTGGCTCATGCTGCTGTTACACGCGCAAGCTGCGATAAAGCGCTTGAATTGCTTGCGCCGTTTCATGCGGAGCTTCTGCCGCTTTTGCCGGAGCTCAAACCGTTATGGACGCACAATGATCTGCATGCTTCGAACCTGCTGTGGAGCAATGCCAGCGACGATGCGCAAACCGTGGCCATCATCGACTTCGGTCTTGCCGACCGCACCAACGCCGTGCATGACCTGGCGCAGGCCATCGAGCGCAATATCGTCGAGTGGCTTGAGCTGATGCAAGACTCCGCGCGCGGAGAAGACGTGCCAATACACATCGATCATTTGCATGCGCTGCTGGACGGCTACGAGCAAGTGCGCCCGCTCACAGACGAAGAGGCCGCGGCTCTCGCGCCGATGACCGCTCTCTGCCACGCGGAGTTTGCGCTCACGGAAGCGGATTATTTTCTCGGCGTGTTGCTTTCCGAGGATGAGGCGCGCGTGGCCTTGGTCGATTATCTTATAGGTCATGCGCGCTGGTTTCGCGGCACGGGCGGTCTTAAGCTGCTGGATGCAATTCGCCGTTGGGCAGGGACGCGCAAACGCCAGTCGCCGGGAGTTAGGTAGTAATGAACTGGACAACAATCGCGAGCTATCTTGCGGCAAACTGGATGGAGGATGCTGGTGTCGTCACAACCGTTGCCGGCATCTGGCTTACCACGCGCCGCAAGCTCATCTGCTGGCCGGTGGTGTTAATCTCCGACGTGCTTTACTTGATTGTTTTTTACCGGGTTAATTTATATTCGGATGCCCTATTGCAGATTTTCTTTCTAGCTTTCACGCTTTATGGCTGGTGGTATTGGTGGCGCGGTGTGCGCGATGAGGGCGAGGTGCGCATCGTTCGGCTGCCCGCACGCAGCTTGCTGACTGGATTGGCGGCGGGCGCTGTGGGAGGCTTTGCTCTTGGCTTTTTGATGAAACAGATTCATGGCACGGCTCTGCCCTTTCTGGATGCCATGCTGACGAGTTATAGCTTGGTAGCCAGTTGGTGGGCGGCGCGCAAGCACATCGCTAACTGGTGGCTTTGGATTGCCGTGGATCTGGTCTACATCGGCGAATACGTCTATAAGAGCCTGAAGCTGACGGCTGCGCTCTATGCGTTCCTCGTCGCGCTCGCGGTGCTGGGTCTGCGCGATTGGCGGCGGGCGGCGGCTCATGATGAGTGAACGTGCATTAAGAGCGGTGATCTCTGGATATTGTTGGATATGCACGGCGAATCAAAATTGCCGGGGTGCTGGGAGCATTTCTTGACAAGGAATTCCTTGCCCAAGATATGCCTACCCTCCTTCCAAACGCAGTAACGGCCTCCGGATAAATCACGGAAGCCATTTAGAATCTTGAGTTTCTTGGTTGCAGGGGCTGGATTTGAATCAGCGACCTTTGAGTGATAAGCCCAACGAGCTACCGGGCTGCTCCACCCCGCAGATACAATCTACCAACTGCTTGCATGGGGGTCAAATGGAGGCTTGTGCCGGGAGCCGGCCGCTTCCGATAAACTGCATAGAACCCGGTCATTCGCGCGAGGAGCCCCGCCTGTGTCTCATTTGTATGTTGCTGTACTGGCTGTCATTGTCGTAGTGCTATTGGCTGTGGCGCTCTATCGCACCTCACTGGTGAAGACCAAGGCCGACTATCTTGTGGCCGGGCGGTCGCTTCCGGCCGTGGTGCTGGTGCTCACGCTGCTAACCTCGTGGATCGGCGCGGGGAGCCTCTTCGCCGGGGCGGAGAACGCCTACAAGAACGGCTTTGCCGCGCTCTGGCAGCCGGCCGGGGGCTGGCTGGGGCTGCTGCTCATCTACTTCATTGCGCCGCGCGCGCGCAATTTCGCGCAGTTTACGCTGCCCGATCTGCTGGAAGCCCGCTACAACCAGACGGCGCGGGTGCTGGGCACTATCGCCATCCTCTTTGCCTACATCGGCATCACCAGTTACCAGTTCAAGGGCGGCGGCGACGTGCTGCACCTGATCTTTCCCGACACGGTAACGCCGGAGCTGGGCACGTACATCATCGCCGTCTTCGTCATCCTCACCACGGCACTGGCGGGAATGTCGTCGGTGGCCTACATGGACGTGGCCATCGGCTCGCTGGTCACGGTCATCTGCATCATCGCCGCGCCCTACCTGTTTCTCCAGGCCGGCGGATGGGCGGGGCTGCACCACGCGCTGCCGCCTGAGTACTTTCAGGTGCTGGGCAACTACCGGATGAGCCCCGAACATGTGCGCCAGTCGGCGGGGATGGGTGTGATCCGCGGCCTGGAGTTCCTGGTGCCGGTTTTACTGCTGATGCTGGGCAATCAGGTGATGTACCAGAAGTTCTTCTCCGCGCGGAGCGAGCGGGATGCGCGTGTTTCGGTCGTCGGCTGGGTTCTGGGCACTGTGCTGCTGGAGACGCTGATCGTGGCCATCGCGGTCTTCGGCCGGGCGCTCTACCCCAGCGGCGAGGTCGCGTTGCATCCGCGCGAGATCATTCCTTATACGGCCCGCCACGGGCTGCCCGCGGTGATGGGCGCGGTGCTGCTGGGCGCGGTCTTCGCCAAGGTGATTTCGACGGCCTCGAACTACCTGTTCTCGCCGGCCACCAACCTGGTCGAGGACGTTTTCGTGCGCTATATTGCGCCGGGGGCGTCGAACAAGCGAGTGCTGATTGTCTCGCGGCTTTGCGTGGTGCTGCTGGGCTGCTGGGCGCTCTACCAGGCGGTCTATGCCGAGAGCATCCTGCAAAAGATGCTGTGGGCCTATACGATCTACTCCGCCGCGCTGACACCGGTGGTGCTGGCGGCATTCTACTCGAAGCGCGTCACTGCCTGGGGCGCGGTGGCGGCCATCGCCAGCGGCACACTGGTCACGCTGGCTTGGGACGTGCCTGCGGTGAAGGGATTCTTTCCGCACATCCTGGCCGACCGCGACGCCATCTTCCCGGCGCTCTTCGCGGCTGTGGCGGCGATGATCGTGGTGAGCTTGTGTACGCCCAGACCGGCGCCGGAACAGTTGGCGCAGTTCGCGGATTAGGGAGCTATAACCATTGCACGCTGAGGGGCTTTCTGGGAGGGATCTTCCGATACTTGTACCTGGGCTCGCCGAGCATCAGGCCGCCGCAGACGGCGTACCCCTCTGGGACCGATAACGCCTGCCGCAAAGGAGCATGTACGGCAGCGACGCGCGTCAGGTAACCGGCCCAGCAAACGCCCAGGCTGCGCGCCTCCGCCGCCAGCTCAAGGAAGGTCAGGGCGATAGCGCAATCCAGTTTTCCCCATGCATAATCCTCCGGCGCACAGGCTACAACCACCGTAGGAGCCCCACGCAGGATAAAGTCGTATCCGCTTTCCCACTGCGCCAGCAGAACGGAACTGGTACCCGAATCGCGCATCCAGTTCACCGCCTTCGCGGACAAGGCGCGCACCTTCTCCCCGCCTCCCACGACGATCCAGTGCAGCTTCTGGGAGTTGGAAGCCGTCGGAGCGCGCCGCGCCACGTCCAGCAGCGCCTCCAATGTCTCGCGGGCGACAGGCTGATTCTTGAACTCCCGCACCGAACGGCGGCTGTTCAAAAAACCGTCGATCACCGCCGATGCCGGTAGCTCCTTGGACGCGGGCAAAAAGGCCTCTTGCGGCAGGCCGGTGTGCTTCAGAGCATCGTTGGGACACACGGCAACGCAGTGGCCGCAAAGAATGCAACGGGTCTCTGGAAGCTCCTCGGGAAATCCTTCTTCATTAAGAGCAAGAACCATGGCCGCGCACACCGCTATGCATGCGCCGTCTCCCTTGCATAAATTCGTATCGACGACGATCTGACTCACAATCAATTTCCCCCTTGTTGCCTTCTGGCCGAACGGCCTGCGGTGAAAGTCTGGTTTTGAAAGGGCACGGCTTCAGCCGTGCCGTAAATGGTTGATAGGAAGAAACGGCTTTAGCCCCTGAGGGACGGTTTCTGGCATTTTCGACTTTCACCACAGGCTCCTTACGGCAGAAAGGCTTTGGAAGCAGTCTACACTGTGGAGTCCCATGAGGGTCGTCCGCTAAAAAAACCAAAAACTTCCCGAACAAATGCAAAATAATTCTTTTCCGTCTGCCGCAAACCAGCCTACACTGTCCGTGTAACTCCTGTGACACCATGCCCGTCGCCCAACTGACGCTCGAAATCCGCATTGAGCACGCCCAGTCGCTCAAGGACCGGCGGCAGGTGGTGCGCTCGCTCAAGGACCAACTCAAGCAGGGCTTCAACGTCTCGGTGGCCGAGATGGACGAGGCGGTGACCTGGCAGTCGGCGACCATCGGCGTGGTGGCGATCTCCCGCTCCCGCGACTACCTGCACGGCCTCATCGAAGAGGTGGAGCGCGCCGCCCGCCGGATGACCAACGAACTGGGCGCGGAGATCGCCGACGCCTTCTGGGATTACATCGAGAGCTGAGAAACAGGGATCAGGGGTCAGGGATCAGCTTGCGCCCTATCCGATGCAAATTTCCGAAGCGTTGCTCATGCACTGGCCGGCATTGGACGTTCGTGAATCAGCATCCACAAGATCCCGAACTTGTCCCGGAGCATGGCGAAGCGGAGGGCGAAGAAGGTCTCCGCCATCGGCATGATGATCTCGCCGCCCTCGGAGAGCAGGGCATAGACGCGCTCCGCTTCCTCATCGCTGTCAACCGCTAGAGCAAGATAGACGCTGCGCATCGGCTGAAAGCTGTCTGAAGGAGCGTCGCACGCCATGATCGTTGCGTCCGCGATCCGCAGGCTGGCGTGGAGAACGCCCTGCTCGCATCCCGGCGGGATATTTTTCGGCTCCGGCATCTGCTCGTAGGTCATGCTGAAGAGGATCTTTGCGCCCAGATGCTCTTCGTAGAAGCGAAGAGCCTCCGCGCAGTTGCCGCCATAGTGCAGGTGGGTGGTCAGTTTCATCGTTTGTTTTCCTTTCGGGGAATGGAATGGAGAAGTGAACGGTGGAATCTGGGGCGCGGGATGATCGCTCAACGGCGCAATCTCTCCGCAAAATCAAGCTACCGAATTCACTTGCGTTTTGCAAATGCCGGCAGCGCCGATCCTTGAGGTTTGCGTGGTCCCGTGAACCGGCTCGGCAGCTATGTTCTTCCTTTCGTCCTGTTCAAACACAACGATCCCAAAAGCGTATTACAACATTCTTGGCATTAATCCCGGCTCCTTGCGACTGTCGAGGCGTAATTCCCGACCAAATTAACTACGCCCTTCGCCGCGCCTCTGTTATGCTGATTGTTCACCCCGTACGAGGAGGGGGTCATGCCGGAGCACAGGGGACGGAAGCACCATCAGGACCGGGTGGCGGAGACGCTGCGCGAGGAGATCGGCGTGCTCATCGAGGGCGAACTGGTCGATCCGCGCATCAATCTCTGCTATGTTACCGAGGTGGCGCTGAATCCCGGCGGCAAGTCGGCTCGGGTGTATGTCGCCGTCGATAGTGCCGTCCAGGACATTGCCAAGGCCGAAGAGGAGACGGTGGCAGGCCTGGAGGCGGCCAAGGGCTACATCCGCTATGAACTGAAGGAGCGGATGGGGGTGCGCCATGTGCCGGAGCTCAGCTTCTTGGCCGACCGCTCGGGGCGCTTCCAGGCGCGCATCGAAGAACTGATGGGCCGGCAGCGCAAGCGGCAGAAGACCCAAGCGCAACTGGCGTCCGTTGGGCAGACTCACGGGGCAGAGCCAAAGGTACAGGTCGAGTAGCCACGCATGGATCATTCCAATCGCAATCTGGCCTTTCATCCGAAGAGCGCAGCGCCCGCCACGCCGGACGAGGCGCACGTTCCCATGCCGGGCTCCGCGGCCGATCCCGCGCCGGCGATCCGGATCGAAGAGATTCTCGATGTATTGCGCCGTGGCGAGCGGTTTCTGGTCTGTTCTCACACTAGGCCGGACGGCGATGCGGTGGGCTCGATGCTGGCCATGGGAATGTTTCTGGAGCAGTTGGGCAAGCAATCTGACCTGGTGACGGCGGAGCGGGTTCCGAAGATCCATCGCGCGCTTCCGGGTGCGGACAGAATTCGTACCGCCCAGCGCGTCGACGGCCCCTACGACGCCGTGATTCTGCTGGAGTGCGATGGGCTGGAACGCACCCGGCTGAGCGGCCTGGAGCAGTTCTTCCAGGTCAACATCGATCACCACGCCACCGCCCGCGCGTACGCCGACCTGAACTGGATTGACCGGTCTGTGGCCAGTGTGGGCGAGATGGTCTACCGGCTGGTGAAGGCCGCCGGCGCTCAGGTGACGCCGGAGATGGCCACCTGCCTTTACACCACGGTGCTGACCGATACCGGGGGCTTCTGCTACGGCGGGACGCAGGCTTCCACATTCGCTCTGGCGCGGGAGCTTGTGCTGGCCGGGGCCGACCCGCTGAGCATCGCGCAGCAGGTGTATTTTTCCACGCCCGCCTCGAAGCTGCTGTTGCTGGGCGCGGCGCTGGGCAATCTGCGGCACGAGGGACGGCTTGCCTGGCTGTGGGTGACTTGCCAGGACATGGAGCGCGCCGGCGCCGTCGACGAGGACTGCGAGGGCATTGTGAACTTTGCCTTGTGCGTCTCCGGGGTGGAAGCCGCTGTATTTCTCTACGAGCAGCCGGAGCGGCTCATTCAAGTGAGCTTGCGCAGCAAAGGGAATGTGAATGTGGCCGCGATTGCCGAGCGGTTGGGCGGAGGAGGCCACGTAAGCGCCTCCGGCTGCATACTGGAGGGGCCGCTGGAGCGCGCTCGCGAGGAAATTCTGGCCCTGCTGCGCCCCAGCGTGGCCTTGCTGGAAGAAGAAGCGAACGGATAAGCTTATGGAGATTCCGCCCGAATCTGTTAGCCTTGACCCTGTCAAGGCGCAGCACAAACTCCGCGTTGCATTGATGCGCGGACCCCAAACTGAGGCCGGTCAGCTCCCCCCATTGACCTGACCGGAGCGGGGATTACCTGTCTGCGTGAAGGCCCCGTTGGAGAAACGCTGGAAGTGGAAACTATTCAGGAACCATCCGCTCCGGATTCGCCTCAAAGTTGGCGCCGACGGCTGCCCCGTTGGGCCACCGTCCGCGAGGCCGCTGTCTTTCTTGGCTTTACCATCTTCTTTCTGATCTATGGGCAGACCCCGCTGACGGGCGGCGCCGGCCTGGGCCTGGTGGGAGCCGATGAACCCCGCTATGCGCAGATCGCGCACGAGATGCTGGACCGCTTCGATGCGGCGCACACCCTGAAGGGCAAGCTGAGCGCCTGCGTCACTCCCTACCTCTACGGCCAGCCCTGGCTGGAAAAGCCGGCGCTCTACTACTGGCGGGCGATGTTCGTCTTCCAGGACTTCGGCGTGCACGACTGGACGGCGCGCCTGCCCTCGGCCACCTTCGCCTTCATCATGGTGGCGCTCATCTACCTGCATATGCGGCGCTTCCGGCCGGGCGGCCATCTGGACGCGGCGCTGATCACCGTCGCCTGCGCCGGCATCATGGGTTTTGCCCGCGGCGCATCCACAGACATGCAGATGGCCGCGCCCTTGGCCATCGGCCTTCTGGGCTGGTATGCCTGGTACGAAACCGACTCCAAGTTCTGGCTCTTCGATATCTACTTCTTTACCGGCGTGGCCACGCTGGCCAAGGGGCCGGTTGCGCCGTTTCTGGCTCTCGTGATTGTGGCCGCCTTCGCTCTTCTGCGCCGCGAGTGGTCCATTCTGTGGCGCTCCTTCTGGTGGCCCGGGGCTGCGCTCTACTTTGCCATGGTTCTGCCCTGGTTTATCGCGGTGCAGTATAAGAATCCCACGTTTTTCCGCGAGTTTTTCCTGGAACACAATCTGGAGCGCTTTGCCACTAATCGCTATGAGCATCTGCAGCCCTTCTGGTATTACCTGGTGGTGGCGCTGTTGGCGGTGATGCCCTGGACGGTGGTCGCGGTGCGGGCGCTGATCGACGGCATCCAGACCTCGTTCTGCGAGTGGCGGGCGCGCCACTTCTCCACTTGCAAACCCTGCGCCGGCCGCCCCGGCGACGCTTTTCCGGAGTTTCTGGTCCTGTGGGCGCTGATCCCCATCCTCTTCTTTTCGGTCTCCCAATCCAAGCTGCCCGGCTACATCCTGCCCTCGATTCCTCCCATCACCATCCTCACCGGCGACTATCTTTTCCGGCGACGACAGCAGGGACTCAACCGCTGGGTGTTGCTGGGCCATGCGCTGCTGTGCGGTGTGATGACAATGGCCGCGCTGCTGTTGCCCTGGTTTGTGGCCCACGGCCGGCAGATGCCGCCGCTGACGGCGCTGCTGGTGGCGGCGATTTCAGCAACCGGCGCGGTGCTGCTGATCCTGATTGTTGTGAAAGGCTACGGCGTCGCCAGGCTGCGGCTTGTCACTTCAGGGGTACTGGCGGTGTTGGCTTTCTTCCTCTTCGGCGTCGGCCCGTTCTTCGGCATTCCGGCCATTGCGCAAACCAAGCGGGTGATTAACCTGCTGGATCGCTCCTACTCCGCGCGCCCGCTGGCCGAGCGGCTGGCCAAGTTGGCTCCCGGCGACGAGACAGTCGCCGTCTTTCGCGTGCGGCGCGATGTTGAATACGGACTTTCGTTCTATCGCAATCGCGAGGTGGTCAACTACGAGGAGGACGGCGTGCCGGATGACCAGCACCTGCTGGTGATGCGCGTCTCCGGCCGCGGCGCGGACCCGCAAGCCCCGGCGGCGCTGGAAGAGTACCTCGAAGGCCGGCCCCATGAGCAGCTCTTCAGTTGGCCCGAGCAGGGTCTGCTCATCTACACGGTTGGCGCCCGATAAGCCGCCGGGAAGGCAATACCCATTTGCCGGCGGTCTTGGGCGTTACGTGGAAGCATATGGCCGCCGACTGCTTTGTGCAGCCTCGCTCCACGACCATTTTTGCCAATATAGCAAAACCAGGGATGGCGTATCCCGAAAACATCACACTCAAGTAGACGCGACCATCAGGGAGCGGCGACCTTCGACGAGGCTAATCAGGCTACAGTATCCCTGGTTTTGCTCTAGCTCTCGACTACAGACGGTAAGTCGGGCATTCTGGTGATAGTCCATTCGATCTCTCCTTGAAAATCCGATTGCTCGTCACAACCGGCTTCTCGCGTTCAGATCGAATGGACAACCTCCTGAAACTTCACATCTAAGTACCTCAGATCAACTCCGTCCGCCCACTGATCCCCAACTCCTTCACGATCTTGCCCACGTCCTGCGAGTGATCGCGGTGGGCGATCAGCAGCGCGTCGCCGGTATTGACGACGATCAGGTTCTTGACGCCAACCAGAGCGACGAATTTGTCCGGGCTGTAGACATAGTTGTTCACCGCGTCCAGAGCCATGTGGCCCTGTGTATCGGTCACGTTGCCTTCGGCGTCGCCGCGCAGGCGTGTCTCGATCTGGTACTCGTAGAGCGAGGCCCAGGACCCCAGGTCGTTCCAACTGAACTCGGCGGGGATGCAGTAGAGGTGCGACAGGTGCTCGCCTTTTGCCGAACGCGGCTCCAGCACGGCGTAGTCCACGCTGATGTTCTCGCACTTGGGATAGACTTCGCGGAAGACCTCCTCAAACTCCGGCGTCCCGTAGGCGGCGGCGATCCGTTCCAGCAGCGGAGCGGTCTCCGGCAGGTGCTCGCGGACCGCGTTAGCCAGCGTTCGCGCCGACCACAAAAACATCCCCGAGTTCCAGTAGTAGTTGCCCGCCGCGACGAACTCCTCGGCCTTGTTCTGGTTGGGCTTCTCGATAAAACGCCGGACGTGCAGCGCGGCGTCGTCCCTGGTAAAGTCGGTGGTCTCAATGTAGCCGTAGCCGGTCTCGGCGCGAGTGGGCTCAATGCCCAGCACCACCATGTTGTCTCCGGCGGCGGCCACGGCGATGCTCTTTAGCAGCGCCTTGAGGAAGCGCGGCTCGTCG
The DNA here is from genome assembly GCA_964595845.1 of uncultured Occallatibacter sp. Taxonomy (GTDB): domain Bacteria; phylum Acidobacteriota; class Terriglobia; order Terriglobales; family Acidobacteriaceae; genus Telmatobacter. The sequence continues at coordinate 13,032 of CAZQRX010000003.1, forward strand.
GCGATCACGTGGTCGGAGGGAAAGATGCCCAGCACCGCGTTTGGGTTCTGGCGCTCGATCAGAAATGCGGCCAGTCCGCAGGCCGGGGCGGTGTTGCGCGCCACCGGCTCTTGAATGATCTGCCCGGCGGGCACGCCCTCCAACTGGTCGGTGATCTCGTGGGCCAGGTACTCATTGGTGATGACCCAAATCTGCTCCGGCCCGGCGATGGGCTTGAGGCGCTCGACGGTCTGCTGAATCATCGAGCGCTCGCCGTCCAGGGCGAGAACCTGCTTGGCGTGGGCGCGGCGGCTACGGGGCCAGAAGCGCGTTCCGCTGCCTCCGGCAAGAATTACAGGGCGAAAATCCATAGGTTTTGGCATCGAAGACACATCCTACCCGACAAACGATACGTTTGCACAGAGGAAAATCAATTTTTGTTGAGGCCATACGCAATCTCGCGGTGGCGCGTTGAAAGGAGAGGGTTTGCCCATCTCACGATGCAAAACGGCGCGCGCGCCAACGCAAGTTGCAAGACCTGGCTAGGTCAGTTTGCCCAGGAATTCTCCCATGCGCCGCGTTCCCTCGTCGATGTTCGCCTTGGTCACCGGGTAGGAGATGCGGATGTGCTCCGCCGTGCCGAAGGCCTCGCCCGGCACGCTGACGACGTGAGCCTCGTGGAGCAGCCGCGTGGCCAGCTCAGTCGCCGTCCTGATGCCGTCTTTGCCGATATAGGCCGATATATTCGGGTAGACGTAGAACGCGCCTTCGGGCTTGGTGCAGGTGACGCCGGGTATCTCCGCCAGCTTGGCCAGCATATAATCCCGCAGATCGATGAACTCGGCGCGGAACTCGCTGACGCACACCTGCGAGCTGGTCAGAGCGGCGACGGCCGCCTTCTGCACAAAGCTGGTGGCATTCGAGGTGCTCTGCGATTGCAACTTGCCGAGGTTGGCGGTCACGGCCTTCGGAGCCAGCGAAAAGCCCGCCCGCCAGCCGGTCATCGCATAAGTCTTTGACAGCGAGCCGAGGATGACGATGTGCTCCTTGGCCCATGTGAACGAGCCGCCGCTGACCGGCTTGCCGGTATAGTTCAGGTAAGCGTAGCACTCGTCCAAAAGCAGGAAAATCCCGCGCTCATGCGCCAGATGGACGATTCGCTCCAGGTCCTCGGTCGACACCACCGAGCCGGAGGGATTCGACGGCGTATTCAGAATGATGGCCTTGGTCCGGGGCGTCACGGCCTTCTCAATCGCGTCCGCCGTAACGCGGAAGTTCTCCGCCTCCTGCGTCTCCAGAAAGACAACCGTGCCGCCGGCGTACTGGATGATGTCCTTGAAGCTGACCCAGTAGGGCACGGGCAGGATCACCTCGTCGCCGTGATCGACGAGGACCTGGATGGCGTCGAAGAGCGCCAGCTTGCCGCCAGTGGTGAAGATAGCTTCGTCGATGCCGTAGTCGGAGCCGAAGTCGGCGGCGTGGCGCTCGACGATGGCCTTGCGCACGTCGGGAATGCCGGGCACGACGGTGTATTTGGAGAAGTTGGCCTCGATAGCGGCGATGGCCGCGTCCTTGATGTGGCGCGGGGTGGGAAAGTGCGGCTCGCCTGCGCCGAAATCGACGAGATTGGCGCCCTGGGCGCGCAGCTTGGCAGCCTCGGCGGCCACGGCCATGGTTGCGGAGACCTCGATCCGGCCAATGCGGTCGGTAAAAATCTTGGGAGAAGAGCTTGCGGTCGTCATCATACTTCTATTTTTACAGATTTTCCGGGATGGCGAAATAGAGCGTTGAAATTACTCCAGATGTCCGTTTGGCGCAATCTGCCTTCGGCCACTTCCGAGTAGCTTTGCTCGATCACGATCTGGCAACCCCGAGTCGGTCTTCATCGCTCCATGCGTGCCTACTCGCCCGTTGTGTTGATCAAGGCGCTACATATCCCGGGGTTGCGCCGATGTTGGCGGGCAGAGTCGCGCCGCGGCCCGCTTCGGCGGCGGGGCCGTTGTCCACGTCCTGATAGCCCTGGAAGTTATAAGTCCTCGATGCCGAGCCGGCCAGTTCGAAGGCCAGCCCGCGATAGGCCGTCAGGTCGGTCAGGCTCGATTGCAGGGGCGCGGTCAGGACATTCTGGCCGTCGAAGACGCTGCTTCCCGTGTCGCCCCAGGTGGTGGACGAGGGATTGGTCAGCGCGCAGGTCGAGCCGCCGTTGCAGCCTACCGTCCAGTCGCCTCCGTTAACGGCTACGGCGCCGGTGTCGCCGGTGGCTCCCGTGGGAAGCAGGCGTAGATTGCTGACCGTGTAGTTGAATGAATCGGCAATCGGATCAAGAGCGAAGGTGATCGCCCAGACCTGGGAGAGATCCATGGGCAACTGATTCTGGCTCCATGCCGGCTGCGCCATTTGCGAGAAATCCACCTCGACGCGCCGCGGGCCGGGCGATGGCGTCAGCGTAACGTAGGCGAAGTAATAAGCGTAGTCGGGAATGATGCTGGTGGGCTGCACCAGCGCCACTTCGATGGGGAACGGTTCGCCGAGCTGGTTGTGCTCGGCAATCCCCGCCGACCAGTCCGCGCCAATCACATTTGCACCAGGAACAAAATTGATTCCCTGATGCTGCACATCAAGAAAAGTATTGTTTTCGATGGTGTTGATACCGGTGATGTTGGTTCCGCTCCACAGAATCTGCTGGGCGAGATTGTCGTGAAGATAGAAGTCATGGCTTCCCGCATCGAGATAGATCGCCGCGCCCCAGCGGACCTGATTGTTTTGCAGGATGTTATAGGCGATCTCCGTGCCCTGATCATCCACACTCCAGGCGTTGAGGTTGCCGCAGTCTTCCATGAAGAGGCAGGGGGTCGTGATGAGATTGTTGAACACCTTCAATTGGCTTCCCAACGTGGCGCCCGCCAGGGAAGTGCGCTGAATCGTATTGTTCTGAATCAGATTTTGAGTGCCGTCCGAGGCGACGATGCCCGCATCGTTGCTCCAGGTCAGTCCTGAATCCTGAATCGTCACCTGCTCGACGGTGTTGTTGGAGCCGGCCAGGTAAATGCTGGCGCGCCCGGCGAACTCGATCAGGCCCCCGTTGATCACATTGCCCGAACCGGTGACTTCGATGCCGCCATAAAACTCTGGGGAAACGTTGTACCCATCGTAACCGCGTATCCAATTGGGCGCATAGAGAAGAAAGTTCTTGATGGTGCAGGAGGTGCTGTTCTGCAGGTTGAACCAGCCGCCGCGAGCTTGGAGGCCGTTAACGGTGATGTACGATTGGTTCCTCAGATTCAGCACGGCGGGAGCGGTTCCAGCTTCGATGCGACCGACCGGCGATGCTCCGTCCTGCGTCCAGACGTAGAGCAACTGCGTGGCCGGATCCCAAAACCACTCTCCCGGCGCATCCAGCAGGTTGAGCTTGCCAAACACAAAGAACTTGTTGCCGCGCCTGGGAATCAGCTCGGGAAGTTGGTTCACGGGTTCGTTCCAGTCCAGTTCTCCGGTGGCCTGGTTGTCGGTAACAATCTGGCGCTCATAGCCCACCCAGGACTGCCCGGCCATGACGCGAAGCCACGCGCCAGTCAGGTCCACGGGCGGAAGATTGGCCTTGGTCAGCGAGGTGGCGTTGCCCGCGTCAGCCCTTTCATAGGTCATGCCGGCTAAGTCTTCGATCGGCGAATTCGGCCAGCGCGCTTCGTTCAACAGATGTCTGTCGGAAAAGACTTGCAATGGTTGAGTGGGCCACGGCGTACTGTAGATGGAGCCGTTATAAACCGACCACGGGCCGTTAACGGTCTGCGTGCCGATCAACGCAGGGGTTTCACCGGGATAAGCGGTGAGTGTGATGGGCGCGCCGGCCGTGCCAGAGCGCGCTACGGTTACATTTTCGTAGTAATTGCCCGCGCGCAGGATGAGCGTGTCGCCCGCCAGGAGCTGATTGACCCCATGCTGGACAGTGGCGAATGGCTGGGCGAGTGTTCCCGGAGCGGAGTCGCTGCCCGAGGGCGTGACGTAATAAGTCGTCGGAGTATGCGTCAGAGTCGCCGACGCCTCATTGGAATTGCCGCTCTCACCAGCGGAATTGAACGCGGTAACGACGTAATAGTAAGTTGCTCCGATATTCACTGTGGTATCCGTATAGGACGCCTGAGTGCTGGACGTCAGCAGTGTGTATGGCCCACCGCTGGCCGAGCCTCGCTTGATGTTGTAGCCGCTGGCGCTCACGCTGCCGGTCCAACTCAGCGAGACCTGTCCGCTGGCCGCAGTGGCCGTCAGTGTTGTGGGCGCAGCCGGAATCTGCGGCGAGGAGCCGCTGGAACCTGACGACTGATTGCTTCCTGCTGCCTGATAGGCTCCGTTGCAGCCCATCAGGCAGCAGAAAAGCAAAGCAATAACGAATCCGAAAGTCTTTCTCATGAACAAACGCCTCGCCGGCGGAAATGCATCCCGCACACAGCAACGATTATCCATGCACGCTGGGCAATCTTTCTGAAGTTTGTGACGAAGGCGCACAGCGAAGGGACGAAAACGTTTGGACGGAGCATGATTTCCCGCTCAAAGCGAGCCGGAGGCGAAGCGGAGGAAAGACTCGCGGTAAGTGTGACTCAGCTTGAGCGCGACGCCCTCCTTGAGGACAATCTCGTACTCCCCGCGTCCGGCGGGATGCATCTCGCGAATGGCATCGAGGTTGACGATCGTGGAGCGCTCAATGCGCTGAAACTTGGCCGGATCGAGCTGCTTCTCCAGGGTGTTGACGGTCTGCCGCAAAAGAAAAGACTGCGCTCCTACGTGCAGCGCAACGTAGTTGCCTTGCGCTTCGATCCACGAAATCTCTTCGGGACGCACAAAGAAGGACTTATCGCCCGTCTTCACCAGAAAGCGCTTCAACGGTTGAGAACGCGCGCTCTGCTCGTTGAGCATCCTCAGTAGCTCTTCATTCACGTCCTTGCGCTTCTGGAGGGAGATCTGTTGCTTGGCGCGCTCGAGCGTCCGCTGGAATCGCTCGCGGTCGAAGGGCTTCAAAAGGTAATCGATGGCGTGAACATCGAAGGCCTGCAACGCAAACTGGTCGTAGGCGGTGACAAAGGCAATATTGGGAATCGCCGCCGGCGCCAGGGCCCGCAAGACGCCAAAGCCGTCCAGATCCGGCATCTGTATGTCAAGAAAGACCAGATCGGGCGCGGCGGATTCGATCATCTCGATGGCCGTGTACCCGTCGCCGCACTCGCCGATCACTTCAACCCCGGCATCATCGGCCAGAAAGCTGCGCAGCATGGCGCGGGCCAGCGGCTCATCATCAACGATCAGCGTGCGGATGCGATGCGGATTCACGAACTGCGCCCCTCCTTTCCTTCCGAGAGATGAAATGGGATCTCGATCCGGACGCGGAATCCGCTGCCGGCGAGGTTCTCCAGGGTCAGACGCTGCGTTGTCCCATAGAGCTGGCTGAGGCGGGCGCGGGTGTTGGAAAGACCGAGACCGGCGGGTGCGGGAGCGTCGATCCGGTCATCCAGCATTCCGGGTCCGCTGTCCTGAACCGTCAGCAGCAGGCGCTCCTCGTCGCGCGCGGCGCTCACGGAGATCTCTCCGCCGCAGCCGTAGGGAGCAATGCCATGGCGCACGGCATTCTCCACAACTGGCTGCAAAATAAGTTGCGGCACGGCGGCATCGAGAATCTCCACCGCCGCTTCCACGCTGAAGCGCAGGCGGCTGCCGAAGCGCATCTGCTCGATGGCCAGGTAGCGTTGAAGGAACTCGAACTCCTGGCGGAGCGGGATCTCCTGCCGGTCGAGATCGCGCAGCGTCATGCGCAGAAAATCGCCCAGCAGCGCTGTCATCTTCTGCGCCGCCTCGCGATCCGTCATCTGCAGCGCCGAGATGGAGTGCAGCGCGTTGAAAAGAAAATGGGGGTGAAGCTGCATCTTGAGCGCGGTCAGATTGGCGTTGGCCAGTTGCGCCTGCAGTTGCGCGGCTCTCAACTGGCCCTGCTGAAAACTCCGATAGTAATAAAAGGCGTTAGTGGCGGCCACGGTCATGGCATAAGCGAGCACCGCCATCAGCAGGTCCTGCATATACCAGTAGTGCACATAGGGCAGTGAGTACCTGGCCACCGCGATCGCCCAGCGCGGCTGCGTCGCCAGCGAGTAAGCCAGCACGTATGCGTAGGGGTGGATGGCGCCCACGGCGAGAGCGATCAGGGAGTGAATGCAGAGGTTGCGCAGCCTGTGTCCCTGCGCCGCCGGCAGCTTCTGCGCTAGCGCGATGGCCAAAGGAACGATGGGTAGGAACAGATACCAGAGCAGGAGCGCACGAGTAAAGGCTTCGCCCCAGCTGTGCTGCCCGTTGTCCACGCTGATGATCTGCACCGCATTGATGGCCCCGAAAAACGTTGCCGCCGCGAAGGCATAGAAAAAGACGGCAAGGCGCGAAGGCGGCTTAGCAATCTGAACCGCCAGGGGCGCGCCTTCATCCTTCGGATCTGCAACAATTCCCATGCGGCAAGGTCCTTTCCGGCAGCAATTTCGGAGAATTCAAACGCTTCCGCGGAACCTTGAGCAGGCTCGCGCCGGACCCGGATTGCTGCGCTCCAGTTTATAGCAAGACCCTCTGCATAGGAGGGTAGAACGACCGGAATCGCAGCAGAGGCATTGATCCTGAAATGCGGGAATCAGCTTGTGCTTATGCGGTCGCGCAGGCGCTTGAGCACGTTGGGCGGGACTAGGCCGCTGACGTCGCCGCCGAAGCTGAAGACCTCTTTCAGCATCCTCGAACTGACAAACGAGTAGCGGCCGGCGGGTTGCAGAAAGACGGTCTCGATCTCCGGGGCCAGCCGCCGGTTCATCAGAGCCATCTGGAACTCGTACTCGTAGTCGCTGATGGCGCGGATGCCGCGCAGAATCGCCGAGACGCCCTGTAGGCGCGCAAACTCCACCGTCAGCCCATCAAAGGTGGCCACCGAGACGTTGCCCAGAGCGCTGGTCGATTCCTTCAGCATCTCGACGCGCTCCTCGACCGTGAAGAGGGGATCCTTCCCCGGATTGTTGAGGACGGCGACGATGAGGTGGTCAAAGAGTTTGGCGCCGCGCTGGATCAGGTCGATGTGACCGTTGGTCGGCGGGTCGAAGGTACCGGGATAGAGGGCGCTTACGCTCATGATGGCTCTTAAGTGATTCTAGCAGCGCGGCCAACCGGTTACCGTTGCAGCAGGTCGATGGGCTGGGTGAAATCCGTAACACGAATTTGCCGGGTTAGCCCCGGATGCTGGCGCTTCAGGGCTAAAAACATTTCCCAAGCCACGCGGCGATAGCTGAAGTGGCCGGCGGGCCCCGATCGCAGTTCGATGATGTATTGCGCTTCGGCGAAGTCCATCTTGAAAAGCGAGCGGATGCGCGTAGCCAGCGGCAGCAGGTAGAGCGCCGACTGAGCGGCTTCGGGAGCCTCGCTGGCCGCGATCTGCGCGCTGGCGGCATGGGCCTGGTCGACGCCGGATTGAAATTCGGTCAGCACGCCGGCTTCGGCGAGTATGTTCACTTCTGGGCCGAGATCGCCGGAGGCAGGCGTCTCGTAACCGTGCAGCGCCGTGAACGGCTGAATGATCTGCGTGCAGCGGCGATGGCGGTGCATATCGCGGAAGCCGCCGATGTCCATCAGAATGTCAAAGCGCAGCGCCGCTCCGGCGTGGAAGGCGCGCAGCGCTTCATCGTGCTTGCCGCGGTGACGTAACCCTAGCTCCACGATCTCCGTAACGCGCGTGGCTGAAAGCCCGGCGACCAGGTCGCGAATCTGCCGGTAAGGGTGATGGCTGGCCGAGTAAAGCAGCGTCGCGGCCAACTCGACCTCCAGCGATTCCGTGTACTCCACCAGGTCAACTACCGGGGTGCCTTCAATATGCAGACCTGTTAACAGTTCGGCCGCGGCTTGGGCTAGTTCGGCGCGGCTCTGGATCTCGTAGTCGTTGGGCTGGGCGTACTTGACCAGCGTGGGAGCGCTGCGAACCTCTGTTGCCTGTGCGTTCACATTCCACGCGGGGCCGATGGCGGCTTCGCGCAGCTTGGCTCCCAGGTCGCGCACCTCGGCCGCGGGGTGGGAGAGCAGCCGGGAGACCTGGGTCTCCAGTGTCCGCGCGTTCGTAATCTGGCCGAGCGATGTGTTGGTGGCCAGCGGAAGTAGGTAGCGGGCCACGTCGAAGGCGCGCGCCTTGAGCGTCCGCTCGTAAGCTTCTGGCTTCATCGCCTCCGGGCAGGGAACGCGCCTCCGCAGAGCTTCCAGGACCGCCGCGGTGGTACGTTGGTAAGCGTCGAAAAGGCTCGTAATCGTATCGGAATATAGCTGCGCCGCACCGGAATCCACGCCAAAATCCGGAAAATACCAGCCGGATTTGAGAAAGTTCTGGTACCTAGTTGATCGTTCCTGGCCGTCCCACCTCTGCTCGTCCACCAGCACGATCGCGGCCAGCAGGCTGAGCCGCTCGATAGCCATCGCAACGTGGGCCAGGTCTGCAATGGAGCGATGGCCGTATTGAAAATAAAAGGTGTTGAGGAACTGTTCGGCGCGCTGGCGGCTGATCTCGGCCAGCGATTCGCGCATCGAGAGAGCGGAGCGGGAGTACTTGGCCATCGCATAGGCCAGCACTTCGGGATCGGCGCCATGCACGGCGAAGACTTCGGTCTGATTGCGGGCGCCGGGGGGCATTAAAGTTTCACTGGACATTCGTGTGTGCTCGCGAACAGAATACGACATTGGGGCGGATTGAGTTGTGCATCCTAGCTCCCGCGTGCGGCGTCTATTAAACAGCCGATGCGAGAGCGGCAAGTCGGTACAAGGCAGTCAGGAGCATTTTAGCCATGCTGCAGTATCTGGTACGCACGTCGCACAAGCCGCGGCCCTTGCCGTCGGGCCGATGGCTGATCAGGCAGCGCTGGAACGATCTGCTCTTTGCCCACTGGCCGATGCCCGCAGCTGTGCTTGCTCCGCTGATTCCAGAAGGCTTGCAGGTGGACACCTTCCAGGGCTCCGCGTGGCTGGGAGTGATGCCCTTCTGGATGGACCGCATCAAGGTGCGCGGCATTCCCCCGCTTCCCGGCGTACGCAGCTTTCCCGATCTGAGTTTGCGCACCTATGTCCGCGAAGAGCGCACCGGTACGCCGGGGGTGGTCTGTCTCTCGCTGGATGCCAGCAACCTGCTGGCCGTAGCGGTGGGGTGCGTCCTCTACCACCTGCCTTACCACTGGGCCGAGATGTATCTAGAGCAGCGCTCGGAGCGGGAGTTTTCCTTCTTCAGCCGCAGACGGTTCTGCGATCAGCCGGTCGTCTTCAAGGCGCGCTACCGCGGGCTGGGTCCATCGCGGCGGCTGGCGGAGAGCGGCGCGGGCACGCTGGAGCACTTCCTGATGGAGCGCTACAGCCTCTTTTCCAGCAACCGGAACGGCCAGCCGATTCGAGCCAATCTCCATCACGTCTCGTCGCTGCTAGAGGAGGCCGAAGCGGATATTGAGAAGAACGATCTGGCCGCTGTGCTCGGCATTCAATTGCCGGAGCAGGCACCGGTACTGCACTACACGCGGCGGCTGGCGGTTTATGTCTGGCCGGCGGAGCTGGTGCGGCAGTCGCTGGTGGCGCGCCCCGTAACAGTGGCGGCTACCCCGTCAGGGTGAAAAGACAGGGAGCAGGGAATAGGCTCCGGCGGTGTGGTGCAGTTTTCGAATCGGCGTCTACATGATCGGGACACGGATTTCTCTTCCACATTCTTAGTGAAAACGTGCCTTGGCCTGAACTCGTAACTTGATATTGCAGTTTCGCATTGCGTTGCCGTCATGTGTGTGAAATGATTAGCCCGTTCCCCGTTCTGGTCCCACAATCTCCATTCTGGATTGAAGATGCGCCTGCGAGCCTTTGTTTATACTGCTGGATTGTTGCTGATGGCCTCCTGCGCCATAGCGCAGACGCTGGATCTCGAACAGAACCGCGTGGCGATGACCGATCTGGCCGGCCCGTGGCGCTTCCACACCGGCGACGACCCCGCCTGGTCCACTCCCGCATTCGACGACTCCGGCTGGCCCCTGCTGCTTGCCGGCAAGCCCTGGTCCCAACAGGGTTATACCAAGTACTCCGGCGTTGCCTGGTACCGGCTCCATCTTATCCTTCCCGCTCATTCGGGCCCCCTCGCCATCGACTTTCCCGGTGTGGATGTTAGCGCGCAGGTCTTTGCCAACGGCCGCCTGATTGGCCAGTTCGGAGGGATGCCGCCTAACCCGGAAGTCGTTCGTGGCGGCAATCTTCTTTATCGGATTCCCGACGACGCCATCTCCTCCGGCCGGCCCCTCGTCCTCGCCGTTCGCGTCTGGCTCTGGCCGAAAGCCGCGGGCCTGGGAGGCGGCCTGTCTTCCGTGCCGCGCATCGGCGACCCGCGAGCCATCACCGAGTGGCGCCAGCTTCAGGTCGACAATGCTTTTCACTCCAGTACCTTCGTCGAAATCTACGCCAATATCCTAACCTCGCTCGCCGGCTTCGGCTTCTTTCTCCTGCGCCGCAAGGAGCGTCCGTACCTGTGGTGGGGCATCAGTCAATTCTTCTGGGCCTGCTTCGGGGTGTTGCTGTTCAGCCTCAATTTCCAGCCCGTCCCCTATTTCCGGTACTACTGTTTGGATGTCTGCTTTTTCACACTGGCATACTTCTTCCAGATCGAGTTCTATGTGACATTTCTGCGCCAGCGCCATGACTGGCTCTACCAGGGCGCGATTCTATTTCTGCTGCTGGGCGAGGCTATGATTGTCCTCCGGGTCGCAAATCCGCAGGTAAGCATGTTTGGCACACTCTCCGCCTTTGGAAGCGCGTTTTCCGAGGCCTGCGTCCTGGGCATGCTCTGGCGCGGCGCACGCCGGCGCACCTTCGGCGCAGCGGTGCTCCTGGTTCCATACAGCACGGCGATTATGGTAGCAGCCATGTACGCCCTCATCCGCCTTCCTTTCCTTAGCGTCACAACTTGGGCGGACTGGATGCGGAATTTTCTGAATGAGCCAATCGCATGGCCGGTTCCCGTCAGCGCGAATACCCTGACCGGCGACTTCGAGATGTTGGCTGTCCTCGTGATCCTTGCCCTCGGTTACGCGCGCAGCCGCGGCGACGAGGAGCGCCTGGAGTCCGAACTCGAGGCCGCCCGCACCGTGCAGAACGTCCTCATCGCCGACGAAATTCCGTCGGTCCTTGGCTTCCAGCTCCAGGCCGTCTACCGTCCCGCCAGCCAGGTCGGCGGAGACTTCTTTCAGGTGATCGCCACCGAAAAAGGCGGCGCGCTGATCGTCATCGGTGACGTCAGTGGAAAAGGCATGCCCGCCGCCATGACTGTTTCCCTGCTTGTCGGCACCTTCCGAACCCTCGCGCATTACACCCAAAGCCCCGGCGAAATCCTCACCGCCATGAACCAGCGCATGCTGGCGCGTAGCAGCGGCGGGTTTACCACCTGCCTGGTTCTCCGCTGCGACGCGCATGGAAAGCTGACGATCGCCAACGCTGGTCACGTCGCGCCATACGTTGCGGGCAAAGAATTGCCGCTTGAAAATGGCCTGCCGCTGGGCCTCGCTCCCAACTCATCCTATGCCGAATGTTGCTTCCAACTGGCGCCGGGCCAGCAACTCACCCTCCTCACCGACGGCGTTGTCGAAGCCCGCAACCAGTCCGGTGCGTTGCTTGGCTTTGATCGATCCGCTGCTCTTAGCACCGAATCGGCAGATGCCATTGCCGGCGCGGCACAGGCATTTGGACAGGACGATGACATTACTGTTCTGACTTTGTCCTATGCGGCCGTTCCAGCTCCCGCTTGAGTCTCTTGCATATAGTGAATTCGAGTAGGAAGTTGGAATTGAGAGTTGAATCTTCCGGGTCCCGAGCGTATCACCGGTTATTGAGGATTGCATAAGAAACTTCCGCACAAATGCGCCGGAGGCACAGAGTTGGTTAGCCCCGCGCTTCAGCGTGGGGAAAAGGGATTCCACAAATTCGTTGCGGAGTCCCGTAGGGACGGCGCAGGGACATTATTTATGCAGGAACCAATAACCGGAGATTGCACCATTGCCCAAAGTCGAAGGCTGGAACCACTGCCGTCCCTTTTCCTCTAAAATTGTTGTGTGCGGGCTGGAAGCTCCTGTGCTGTGCGCGTCTTCCATCGGACCACAGCATCCAACTAAATTGAAGCATCTTTCGCCGCATGAGTTCCGCGAAAGAGCGAAAAGGAACCGACATTGAATCATCCGAAAGCCAAGTACTCTCCGACTCCCACTGTCCGGCTGAACAACCGCCAATGGCCGGGCAAAATCATCGACAAGGCGCCGGTCTGGTGCAGCGTTGACTTGCGCGACGGCAATCAGGCGCTGATCGATCCGATGGATGCGGAGCGCAAGAACAGAATGTTCGATCTGCTGGTCAAGCTGGGCTTCAAGGAAATCGAAGTGGGTTTTCCCGCCGCCTCGCAGACGGATTATGATTTTTGCCGTGAACTGATCGAATCGGGGCGCATCCCGCCGGATGTCACCGTGCAGGTGCTTACGCAGGCTCGCGAGCCATTAATTCGCCGCACCTTCGAGGCATTGCAGGGCGCGCCGCGCGCCATCGTTCACCTCTATAACTCGACCTCCACGGTGCAGCGCGACGTGGTCTTCAAGATGGATCGCGAAGGCGTGAAGCAGATTGCCGTCCAGGGCGCGCAGATGCTGCAAGAAATCGCGGCATCGTATCCGGGAACCGATTGGATCTTCGAGTATTCTCCGGAGAGTTTTACCGGGACGGAGTTAGATTATGCGCTGGAGATTTGCGAGGCCGTGCTGGCAGTCTGGAAGCCCACGCCGCTGCATCGCGTCATTATCAATCTGCCGGCTACGGTGGAAAACGCCACGCCCAATGTCTATGCGGATCAGATCGAGTGGATGGGCCGCAACTTCAGGAATCGTGATTCCATCTTCCTGAGCGTGCATCCGCACAATGACCGGGGCACCGCGGTAGCAGCGGCGGAGCTGGCGATCATGGCCGGCGCCGATCGCGTCGAGGGCACGCTCTTTGGAAATGGCGAGCGCACCGGCAATGTCGATCTGATAACTCTGGCCTTGAACTTATACACCCAGGGCATCGATCCGGAGCTGGATTTCTCCGACCTGCCGGGTGTGATCGAGTGCGCCGAGTTTTGCAATCAGCTGCCTGTGCATCAGCGCCATCCCTACGCCGGCGAGTTAGTTTTCACGGCATTTTCCGGCTCCCATCAGGATGCCATCAAGAAGGGATTCGCGGTTCAGGCGGGCAAGGCATTGTGGGAGGTTCCTTATCTGCCGCTGGATCCCAATGACATTGGCCGGACTTATCAGGAGATCATCCGAGTCAACAGCCAGTCGGGCAAGGGCGGAGTGGCCTATCTTCTGGAGCGCGATTACAGCCTCCGGCTGCCGCGCAAATTGCAGATCGAATTCAGCCGAGTCATTCAGAAGATCAGCGACCGGACAGGCCGCGAAATTCGCCCCGCGGAGTTATGGGTTGCCTTCGAGGAGGAGTATCTCAATCGGCGCAGCCCGCTTTCCTGCATTCAATATTCCGAGAGTTCCAGCGCGGGCGCCGTTACAATCTCCGCAACGGTCAATGATAGCGGCGCGGAACACGCGATCACGGGGAACGGAAATGGCCCGATCGATGCCTTTGTCGAAGCCATGAACCGGGAGTTCAGTCTTGACCTACACGTCGTCGATTACCAGGAGCAAGCCATCGGCAAAGGCGCATCCGCCTCCGCCATGGCATTTATCGAGATACAATTCGGAGAATCGGAATCGCTCTTTGGCGCGGGAATGAATCCTAACATTGTTACGGCATCCCTCGACGCCATTTTGAGCGCCGTCAATCGCGCGTTGCGGCTGGGAAGAGCCGCGTTGCAGCCTGCGAAGCGCTGATCGGCCCATTTATAATGAGCTTCGAAAGGGCGCGGAGTTCTCTGCGCGGAGGTCAAAGGGAGAATATGGCGGATTTGCAGGGAAGAATTGCGCTGGTAACCGGGGCTGCGCAGGGAATCGGGCGCGCCATCGCGCTGGAGCTGTCGCAGGCAGGTGCGACGCTGGCCATTGCGGACATCAACGAAGTCAAACTGGCGCAGGTCGCGGCCGAGATTGAGGCGCTGGGCGGCACGGCCGCGGCCTTCAAGCTGGACGTGTCGAACCAGGAGTCGATTGAGGCTGGCGCTAAAGCGGTGCTGGACAAATTCGGCAAGGTCGAGATTCTGGTCAACAACGCCGGCATCACCCGCGACAATCTGATGATGAGCATGAAGCGCGCGGAGTGGGATCTGGTGATCGCCATCAATCTGACCGGGCCGTTTCTGCTGACCCAGGCCCTGCTGCGGCCGATGATCAAGAACCGCTGGGGCCGGATCATCAACATGGCCAGCGTGGTAGGCCGCGCCGGGCAAGCGGGCCAGGTGAACTACGCAGCCAGCAAGGCCGGACTGATCGGGCTGACTAAGTCGCTGGCGCGCGAGGTAGCCTCGCGCGGGATCACCGTGAATGCCGTCGCGCCGGGCTACATTGAGACGCCCATGACCGCGGTGCTCGACGAGAAGGTGAGCGCGGCGATGCTGGCCAATATCCCTCTGAGCCGGCGCGGGACAGACCTCGATGTCGCACAGGCGGTCAAGTTCCTGGCCTCGGATGCGGCGTCTTACATTACCGGCCACGTACTGGACGTGAATGGCGGAATGTTCATGGGCTGATAGCCCCCGCGCCGGACGCCGCGAAAGGATCACGCCGCTGTCCGGAACTCCGGATTCTCGGACCGGGGAAACCACGAACCTCAACTCATCGAGCGATTACTTGGCCGTCTTGGGTGCATCCACGCGCACCAGCAGCACGTCGTGGCTGGCCAGCTCCAGCGGCATCTTCTCGGTCAGCTCCATCGTCTTGCCCGTCCACAAATCCTTGGCTGTCTGCTGTCCGGCCAGGCCGAGTTTGCGCAGGTTTAGGTGGAAGGGATGTGTTGCATAGCGGTCGCTGCCGGCATTGACGACGGCGATGGCCAGCGCGCCCCCAGCCAGATGCCGCGCCCAAACGTCTACCTCGCCATCTGAGTAAACGCGCGCGCCTTGCTTGCCGAGCCGGTCCTGATCAATGGCGATCACGTCGCGGTTGGTCAGGATGGCCTTGATCTCCGGCTTCATGTTGGGCAGGTCGTTGCCCGCCAGCAGCGGCGCGGCCAGCATCGCCCACATCGAGAAGTGCGTGCGGTTTTCCGCCAGCGAGAGCTTGCCGTTGCCCACTTCGAGCATATCGGGATCGTTCCAATGGCCGGGGCCGGCGTATGCTTCCAGGCCCTCCTGCTGGCTGACAATCGCGTAGATTCGATCCCAATCGGGGGTGATGTCGCCGGTCGAGCGCCAGAGATTGCCGCCCACCGAGGGCGCCCACTCCCACACCGCGTCCCAGCCATACTGGCAGAACGAGAAGACAATGGGCCGTCCTGTAGCCTTGAGGGCCTTGTTCATCTTGTCGTAGGCGGCGATCATGATCCTCATCTGCTCGGCCTTATCGTTGGGCGCCCGCTTCTCCAGCACGTCGCCTATGAAGCTGCACAGGTCGTACTTCAGATAGTCGATGCCCCAGGAGGCGTAGAGCTGCGCGTCCTGCTCCTCGTGGCCCAGCGAGCCCGCGTAGCCGCCGCAGGTCTTGGGGCCGGGTGAGGAGTAGATGCCGATCTTCAGCCCCTTGGAGTGGACATAATCGGCCAGCGCCTTCATATCGGGGAACTTGGCATTGGTGTGCAGCACGCCGCTCGCGTCGCGCTCCCCCTCCCAGGTGTCGTCAATGTTCACGTAGACGTAGCCGGCGTCCTTCATGCCGGTGGCCACAAGCTGGTCGGCGGAGTCGCGGATGTTCTTGTCCGTGACCTTGCCGGCAAAGTAGTTCCAACTGTTCCAGCCCATCGGCGGCGTCTGCGCCACCAGCACCTGCGGTGGGGCCAGCGGCGCCTGCGGTGCGGCGGGCGTTTGCGATACGGCGGTAAATGCTGTCAGTGCAAGAGCGGCAAAAAAGAGCGAAGCGAATGTGCGCATGGTCAATCCTCGTAGAAAACGAATTCAGTGAAGATTCTAAGCCGGGGGGGCGGTTTACGCAATTCCGGTTTCCTGGCGGACGGTCGGAGAGGAAAAGATAAACCACAACCCGCTCAAGGGCGATACAATCCGAAAAGAATAACTAAGAAAATGGATGGGCAAGAAGATATTGTTTTAGAGGATCGCCATGGATGCGGATGTAACCACGCTCTTTCTTGAGTTTTCCCGCCGCAAGCTGCTGGAGCAGTACTGGCCCCGGCTGCGGGGATGCGTCGAATGGCTCTCCGAAGAGCAAATCTGGTGGCGTCCCAATGGCGCCAGCAACAGCATCGGCAACCTGATCCTGCATCTCAACGGCAATGTCCACCAGTGGCTGGTCGCTTCCTTCAACCAGCAGGAAGACACCCGCGACCGGCCCTCGGAGTTCAGCGACGCCAAGTCGATGCCCGCATCCGCGCTGCTGGAAACGCTTGGCGCAACCATGCGGGAAGCCGCTGAAGTGCTGGCTCTGCTGACCCCGGCCGACATGATCGCGCCGTTTGAAATCCAGGGGTACACAGTCACCGGCCTGGAAGCCGTTTACCAGGTCGTCGAGCACTTCGGCATGCACTATGGGCAGATTCTCTATATCGCCAAATATATAGGCGGCAAGGATCTGGGCTTCTATAGCGAGCTGAACAAGACCGGCCGGGCTGACTGAAATCCGGCCGGGTCTGTCTACTTCAGCGAACTCATATCGATCACAAACCGGTACTTCACGTCCTGCCTGAGCATCCGCTCGTAGGCTTCATTGATTTGCTGGATGGGAATCACCTCGACATCGGAGACGATGTTGTGCTGGCCGCAGTACTCCAGCATCTCCTGTGTCTCCGGCATTCCGCCGATCATCGAGCCGGAGAGCGCGGCGCGCTTGAAGATGAGGTTGCCCACGTTGAGAACCGGGAACTTATCCGGCAGGCCGACCAGGGCCATCGTCGCGTCCTGCTTCAGCAGCGCGGTGTAGGGGTCGAGCGAGTGCGGGGCCGCGGCGGCGTCCAGAATGAAGTCGAAGGACTTGAAGTGGGCCTTCATCGCGGCCTCGTCGCTGGACAGCACAACCTCATCCGTGCCCAGCCGCAGCGCGTCTTCTTTCTTTCTCAGGTTGGTGGTGAACTGGACCGTGTGCGCGCCGAAGGAGTGAGCGAACTTGAGCGCCATGTGGCCCAGTCCGCCCAGCCCGACGATGCCCACCTTCATGCCCGGACCCACCTTCCAATGGCGCAGCGGCGAGTAAGTGGTAATGCCGGCGCAGAGCAGCGGGGCCACGGCTGCCAGGTCGAGATTCGCGGGCACGAGGTGGGCGAAGCGCTCATCCACGACATAGTTTGAGGAGTAGCCGCCCATCGTGATCGAGCCGTCCACGCGGTCCGTGGCGGCGTAAGTGAGCGTGGGACCCTCATCGCAGTAGTGCTCCTCGCCGCGCGCGCAGGGGGCGCACCGGCGGCAGGAGTCCACGATAACGCCGATAGCCGCGATCCCGCCCACCTTGAATTTTGTCACCGCGCTGCCGGCGGCCGTGACACGGCCCACAATCTCGTGGCCGGGAACCAGCGGATAGATCGAGTTGCCCCACTCGTTGCGGGCCATATGCAGGTCGCTGTGGCAGACGCCGCAGTAGAGAATGTCGACGGCGATCTCCGTCGAGCCGGGCTCGCGGCGGGTGAAGTTGAAGGGAGCAAGCGGCGATTGTGCGTTGGGAGTACCGTAACCTTTAGTCGTGGGCATGGGAAAATTCCTTTCAGAAAAAGAGTCTACAACAGTTGGGTCGATCAAGATGGCCGCCGGGCGCAGGCCACTCGGGGAATGCTTTGCAGATCGGCGACGAATTCGATCCGCTCAAAGTCGTAGCGTGTGAGCAATTCAGTGATCGCACCCGATTGACCGCAGCCGATTTCGAGGATCACAAAGCCGCCGGGGATGAGCGCATCATAAGCTGCGGGAATGAGCCTCCGGTAGACTTCGAGGCCATCTTCACCGGCAAAGAGCGCCAGCGCAGGTTCGTACTCGCGCACCTCCACGGAAAGTGTCTCTCGGTCCGTTAAAGGCACGTAAGGCGGATTGGAGACGACAAATTCAAACTTCTCTTCCGTGACCGGCGCGAGCAAATCGCCTTCAAGAAAACGGAGGTCAACTCCGTTGCGCTTGGCGTTTTCACGGGCAATGGACAAGGCGGACTTGGAGAGATCGATTGCTGTAAAGGAGGCTTGCGGCAATTTGTGCACCAGCGCGACGGCAATGCAGCCGGAGCCTGTGCCCACATCCACAATGCGCGGAGCAGCGAAGTTAGCTACTAACTCCAGTACCTTCTCGACCAGGTGCTCGGTCTCCGGTCGCGGAATCAGCACAGCCGGCGTAACCCGAAAAGGCAGCCCATAAAACTCCGTCTCGCCGGTGATGTATTGAATAGGTTCGCCCTGATAGCGCCGTTCCAGTAACTCGGAATAACTTCTTGCGAGCCCATTCGCGAGAAGCTCATCGCCATGCGTCATCCGCCATGCTCGATCCTTGCCAAGCAGATGCAGCAACAGCATCTCGGCATCGCGGCTTGCGCGCTCCGGATGCGCGCCTTCCCGCAGCGCGCGCGTGGCTAACTCGAGATGGAAGAGAAGCGAGGGCATGAAATGCCTCAGGACGCCTGGCCGCCGGCCTTCAGTTGCTCGGCCTGGTAGTGTGTAATCAGCGCATCCACGATGGGTTGCAAACGGCCCTCCATCACCAGGTCAAGCTGGTGCAGCGTCAGTCCGATGCGATGGTCGGTCAGCCGGTTCTGCGGAAAGTTATAGGTGCGAATCTTCTCGCTGCGGTCGCCGGTGCCCACCATCTGCTTGCGCTCCCTGGCTAACTCCGCATTCTGCTTATCCATTTCCATCTCATAGAGCCGCGAACGCAGCACGCGCATTCCCTTCTCGCGGTTCTTGATCTGCGATTTCTCATCCTGGCAACTAACTACGGTGTTCGTCGGAATATGAGTTATGCGCACCGCGGAGTAAGTGGTGTTCACCGACTGCCCGCCGGGGCCGGAGGAGCAGAAAGTGTCGATGCGAATATCCTTGGCTTCAATCTTTACATCCACTTCCTCGGCCTCGGGCAGCACGGCCACGGTGATCGCCGAGGTATGCACGCGCCCTTGCGCCTCGGTGGCCGGCACGCGCTGCACGCGATGCACGCCGCTCTCCCACTTCATCTGCGAGTACACCCGCTCGCCCTCGATAATCGCGATCACTTCCTTGTAGCCGCCCACGCCCGACTCGGACATCGAAAGCAACTCAATCTTCCATTTGTGCTGCTCGGCGAAGCGCTGGTACATGCGGAAGATTTCAGCGGCAAAGAGCGAGGCCTCGTCGCCGCCCGTGCCCGCGCGGATCTCCAGGATCACGTTCTTCTCATCGTTGGGATCCTTGGGCAGCAGCATGATCTTGATCTCTTCTTCCAGGGCCGGCTCGCGCGGCGCAAGCTGGGCGATCTCCTCCTCGGCCATTGCGCGCATATCCGGGTCGGCCAGCATCGCGCGCGCCTCGGCCAGGCCCAGGCGAACCAGCTTCAGCTCGCGAAACTTCATCACCGGGGATTCCAGAGCGCTCAGCGCCCTGCCCGCCTTCTGATACTTTTCGCGGTCGTTGACGATCTCCGGCAGTGAAAGCTGGGCGGAAAGCTCTTCGTAGCGCTCTTCCATCTGTTGCAAACGGTTAATCATAAATTCCTCATGGTTACGCCCGAACTCAATCGCCTGTGCCGGAGCGCGTTGCTGCTGTTGTGGGGATGAATCTGAAAAAGGGCAAGGAGCAAGTGCGGGCGGCGAGCGCCGCTAGAGCAGGGCCGGGATGGGCTGATGGAGAACCACTTCGTCTTCTATTCTACCGCGAAATAAAGCGTGGCATCACAGAAACGGATTCACAATCTCAACGCCATCGACAACGCGCCCATGTTGCATATCTTCGGTGAGAAGCACACTGCAGCCGGCTTGTTTAGCACAGCGAAGAATGAGGGTATCCCAAAGAGAGATCCTATAAAGCCGATGCAAGTCGATGGCTGCGAGAATATCTCCGACGGTGGGCTCGGCTACGTAGAACCTAGCGAAGAATTCAACCCTTCCCTTAGCCAACTCGGCATCAAGCTTTAGCTTTCCCGTGGCGGAGACGAAGTACTCCTGAAGCACCTGGAGCGATACCACTCCGGTCCGCAGGCGGAGGTGATCCTGAACCAGATCGATCGCCATGGCTTGCTTGGCAGGGTCTCTTGGATCGTCGGAATAGACCAGAACATTGGTGTCGAGAAACGAGCGCGGCAGCCTAGTCTTCATACTCATTTCCGGGGCCACTTCATCCGATCCTCGTAAATCTCATCCCGGTTCCACTTCCAATCAGGATCGGGATTCCCCTTCCCAGAGGTTTTCACGAAAATCTCGATGGCCCGTTCCAGATCGTCGTCCCCTGTCAGGTGCTGCAAATGCTCCCGAATTTCCTGGTTCAGGTTTTTGCCCGTAACGCGCAGCTTCTCCCGCGCCCGCTCGGCAAGCTGCTCGTCAATGGAGAGAGTAATATTCATGAACACAGTATACGTGTGCACATATCCTGTGTCAATTATTAATCTTCGTTCTCAATAACATTCAAAGGGTGGGCAGCCTGACACCGTTGATGGGCCGGATCAATCACTCCTGCGGAACCCACTACACCGCCGTTGCGTAGTAAACTCATATCGGTTCCTTCAAGGAGGCAATCATGTTTTGCAGCGGATGTGGTCAGGCAATCCAGCCGGGGCAGGGCTTCTGCCCGCAGTGTGGCCGTCCGGCGGCGCCGCCGGTTCCCCCCGTGCCCGGCCTGGAGTTCGAACTCCAGAACTACGCCGGCAA
The DNA here is from genome assembly GCA_964595845.1 of uncultured Occallatibacter sp. Classification (GTDB taxonomy): domain Bacteria; phylum Acidobacteriota; class Terriglobia; order Terriglobales; family Acidobacteriaceae; genus Telmatobacter. The sequence continues at coordinate 33,959 of CAZQRX010000003.1, forward strand.
GATCAAGGCGCTCGCCGTCGTCTGGTATATCTATGCCGGCTTCTCCCTGTTGACTGGTATCGTCGGGCTGGCCTTCGCCAACGCCTTCCTCTCAGGTCGCTTCGGCCCCTGGATGCAAGGTCCCTGGGCCAACGGCCCCATGCCGCCATTCGGTTTCATGCCGGCCATCCTGCATCTCGCCTGGGTCTTCCTAGTGCTGCGCGCTGCCTTGGCGCTGGCCGCCGGATGGGGCCTGATGGAGCGCGCGCAGTGGGGCAGGATCGTGGCCATCGTAGCCGCTATCCTGAGCCTGATCAAGTTCCCCTTCGGAACCGCCATGGGCATCTGGACCCTGGTGGTGCTGCTGGGCTACCGCAACTCCACACTCTACGACCAGCTTTGAATACAGCAACCTGAGCTGGGTGTCCCACCCTCGCCGAGTTCTTGTTTTTGCGGCTTCGGGGTTCCCAGCGACAGGTCTTCGTCGCTGGGGTGATTTAGGGTGGAAACTACTGACGACCCCTGATCCCTGTTCTACAATCTGAACCATGAGTTTCCCAGAATCACGAATGCGCCGCCTGCGCCGCACTGAATCCCTCCGCGCCCTCGTCCGCGAGACCGCCGTCACGCCCGGCGACCTGATCTACCCCCTCTTCATCTGCCCCGGTGAGGGCGTGCGCCGCGAGGTCGGCTCCATGCCGGGCGTCTTCAACCTCTCCGTAGACGAAGCCGTTCGCGAAGCCGAGGAGGCCGCCCGTCTCGGCCTTGGCGGCTTGCTGCTCTTTGGCCTGCCTGAATCCAAGGACGAGCAGGGCTCCGGCGCGTATGACGACAACGGCATCGTCCAGCAGGGCCTGCGAGCGCTCAAAGCCTCGCCAGCTTCGAAGAAGCTGGTCCTCATCGCCGACGTCTGCCTCTGCGAGTACACTAGCCACGGCCACTGCGGCATGGTCGTCGAAACCATCGACGGCTTTGAAGTCGAGAACGATTCGACCCTCGATCTGCTCGCCCAGACCGCTGTCAGCCAGGCCCGCGCCGGCGCTGACGTCGTCGCCCCCAGCGACATGATGGACGGCCGCGTCAGGGCCATCCGCCGCCTCCTCGACGACGAAGGCTTCGCGCAGACCCCCATCCTCAGCTACGCCTCCAAATTCGCCTCCGCCTTCTACGGACCCTTCCGCGAGGCCGCCGCCTCCGCCCCCCAATTCGGCGACCGCAAAACCTATCAGATGGACGGCGCAAACCTGCGCGAGGCTCTCTGCGAGATCGAGCTAGACCTCGAAGAAGGCGCCGACATGATCCTGATGAAGCCCGCCATGCCCTACCTCGACGTGATCCGCGCCGCCCGCGAGCGCGTCGACGTTCCCATCGGCGCTTACCAGGTCTCCGGCGAGTACTCCATGCTCCAGGCCGCCTTCCAAAAGGGCTGGCTCGACCGCGACCGCGCCATCCTCGAATCGTTAATCAGCATTCGCCGCGCCGGCGCCGACTTCATCGTCACCTACTTCGCCAAAGACGCCGCCAAGCTGCTCGCCTGAACATGGCTGCCGCGAACTCGCTAACTCGCTATTTCCGCGAAGCGGAAGTTAGCTTACTGTCTTTGTCAAAATACGTGCGCCGATTATGCCCCGTGCCCATCCTTCGCGTACTTCACGAAGGGTGGGAATCCATGCACCCCATTGCGCTCCCCACCAACGAGTGGAACAATGGACAGTTTAAGGAGAGAAAAGTCACAGGAGGACGATATGCGCAAGAGGAAGATAGCCGGCTGGTTACTGGCCGTGGTTATTGGGGCAGCGTTGCTGCCGGCTCTCTCCCAACAGGACGAGGGGCCGATTCTGCGGCCGAAACCCAAGCCGGCGAGCGCGACGCTTCTGGTAATGTGCGATCTGGCCTGCAACTGGAAGCTGGACGGCGAGGTAAAAGGCCGCATCGAGGCCGGAGGCTCGGCCAAGGCGAAGGTCGAACTCGGCCAGCACGTGGTGGTTGCCGCGACCGAAGACGGAGCCGATCAGGTCAAGCAACTCAGCGAGATCAAAGCGAACGGCCAAACGATTGTAAGCATCGAGCTCGAGCCGGTACGTGATGCTCGTCTCAAGGCCGAGAAGGAGATACAGGCTGAGATCGAGCATCAGGAGAGGGGCTTCTTTGGAAAAGCCATAGTCAACGTCGTTTCGGATCAGGCTGCGCGTGAACAACAGGAGAAGGATCGCCAGGCTAAGGAACGGGCCGCGCAGGAAGAGCTTGATCAACTGATCTGGATCGACCCTGCAACCGGGTTCATGTGGACGAAGCACGACAATGGTTTTCAATTAACAAAGTGGAAAGAGGCCTATAGCTACTGCTCAACGCTCCGGCTCGCTGGCTTCGCTGACTGGCGCTGGCCCACTGTTGACGAACTAGCGTCAATTAACAACGCTTACGGGTTAAAGGGCGGCATCCAGGTATCCGGGGACGCCCTAATCGGCTATAAGCTCATGAAACTGCGCAAAGACGGTGGACAAGTAATTGAGGACTGGACATTGTATGTCGGGAGCGGAGTACGTACAGGGAATGTTTTCAGCGAAAACCAGAACCGTGTTCTTTGCGTACGACGTTCCGGACAATGAAGTCGGACTTCTCTACCTCGACCATCCAACAAGCTACGCGCCTATGGCGGATTCGCAGTACCTGCTATTTTGTTACGCGATGCTCAGTTGATCCGCTACCCACTACTGGAGGGGAGCGTAGTGCACAAGATCCGATGGGGTGATAAATCCGATCGGCTCTTCCCCAAGTTCACCATTTTTGGTGATGAGAATTGCACTCAACCGGGTGGAGTCGTGGCGGATTGAGTTTCTGAAGGCATCGACCGCATCATAGATATTCTTCCTCGCGTCCATGACCTTGAAAACCCCCGGAGGCTCAAGGGTGAGAATTTCGCCGATTGCCGCCGCGTCCGCCGGGGGCAGAATCCCACTAATGCCGTCAGCGAGCCGCCAGGCAATCCCTTCCACGGTGACCATACCGAGCTTCCCATCGACGCCCCTCACTACAACCTGTGAAAAGTCATGCTCTCTCATGAACCCAAGAGCAGCGGACAGGGTATCGCTTGGGGAAAAGCAGCGTATTGGTCTTTCGAACGTAGGAATCAAAGGTATCGGCTCGATGACCTCGCGAACGACCCGACTGAATGTTGAGAGGGCTTCAGGAGAGGGTATTGCTACTTTGTGCAGTGGATAGCCCGCGTCATGGACAATGGCGTTTCGAAGCTTCGCAAATTGCCCCAGGGCGCTCGCGTTTGCCTTCACCGCAGCGTTATTCTCCGAAGCAACCCTGACTAACTTCTCGAAAGACACATAATCGGCTTGGTTAACAAGCCGGGAAAGGAACTGCGCGACTTGATTGAACAATTGAATGAACTCATCGGCCCTGTCCATGGGACCGTCCCTATCCCTATCGGGAGACTGCGGAATAGCTGTCGAGCTGGCCATATTTCCACCTTCAACAACGCGACCAATATCCTGCCTCCTTGGCCACTGATTTTCTAACCGGTAAGTATACAACATACGAACGGTCCCCGCCAGAACGATGATCCGAACCGACGCGCAGATTCGAGTATGAACCGAGTCCGTGTGTGATCCGCATCTGGCCATCCAAAAGTCCGGGATACGAGAATCTCACCCTGCCTTCCTTCTTTTGTCTTGATTTCGGCGGGGAAATGTTTGTGGTGCCCCATCTTTGATGGGAGATTGAGACCCGTAAGTTCCGCTGGACGCGCGGCAGGCCGGGAGCGGTAGGCCGGGGATTTATCCCCGGCAATGCAGCGGCCCTCCCGCAACGGGGTTTTAACCCCTGAGGCATGCTTTTCATTCGTTTTCGCGCTACAATCTCCCTATGAACCGCTCCGCGCAAGAAGTTCTCGAAGACGTTCGCCGCCTGCCTCCGGGCGACTTGGATTGGCTGATCGGGGAACTGCTCCAGGCTGGAGACGGCTCCTGCGATGACGAGATCGACGCCTCGTGGAAGGCGGAGGTCAAGCGACGCGTCGCCGAGTCTGATGCCGGAACCGCCGTAACCTATTCCTGGGAAGAGGTGAAGGCGCCGCTGCGCGCCCGGCTGACCCATTGAAGCGAAAGCGTCTTCGTTGGGTTCCCCACCCTCCACCTGCCATCCACCCGCGCACAAAGTTCGAGCCTGGACCGGGTCTCCCGCCGCCGCGCAGCACGGCGAGCAATTCCGATCAGCATTCACCAAAAGGATCGTTGAGACTTGTCGTTAGAAGGCTCTGCATCCGCCAAGGCAGCTTCCCAAAGAGCGCCTTGCCGGGCCGCAGGCGCTTTGGGCGCAAGGAGATCGCCAGCATCATGAGAAAACTCAGTACGGACGATAAGACAGCAGGCAAGATTCACGAAGTCACAGGCGCAATCAAGCAGACGGCAGGGCAGCTTACCAACAACCCCAGCCTTGAAGCGAACGGCAGAACTGAAAAGAACGCGGGCAAAGTGCAGAACTTTGTAGGCAAGGTTGAAAAGGCTGTCGGCGCATAAGCAATTCAACGTCACACAAACAAATGAGAGAGGTCAGGACAAAATGTCGCAATCAGTGTTGGAACAGATGGGCGAGCAAATTGACGAAACAACGCGCAAGGCTTCGCGTGCGGCATCTGCCGTTGCGGATGCGCTGGAGGATGGCGTAGGAGCGGTACGGTGTGCCGCAAAACAAGGCAGCCAGGCCGCTTCAGAGCTTTATGTTGACACCAGACGGCGCGTGCAAAAGCATCCGGTCGAATCCATAGCGGCGACATTCGCGGTAGGCATCGCGGCTGGAGTAGCGATCGGCTGGATGGTGGGTCGCAGGCAGTACTAGAGCTTTTTGCCTGTTGGTATAGAGTGGATCTCCGGCTTGGCTCAAGGTTGCCGGTCGCTGCAAGAACATGTAGCGTCGGCCTCCTAGCCGGCTGTCGCGTGGGCCTCCCGGTCCACGCTGGACTCTATACCAACAGGCTAATATGCTCTAGGAACTTGCCGGTATGCGCTCCAGAATTCCCAGCTTGCCGGCCATGCTCTCGGAGATGCGCATGGGGATGCGCTCCTGCTCGCCGAGTGTTAGAAGAATCAACGGCCGCATGAAGTATGTTGTTTTGCTCAATTGGATCTCATTCCAGGGAATGCGAAGAGGCGGATGGCCGATGCGCAGAATCAACAGCACGGAAAGATAGAGTGCATCCTCGGCCGCGGTCATGCGGATGATAAAGCTGTAGTGCGATAAATAGCGCGTATAGACCGTGTAGGGAAATGGCCCCGCGCTCCTGGTCACGCCATACGGCTCCGATTCTGCTCGGAAGCGCTTGGAGAGCGTATGCCAGCCACTGAGAACGCTGGAGAGAAAAGATACAAAGCAAAAGACGGCCAGACTGACTATGGTCATAATGACCACGATGTAAGGCGGCAATTGGTTCGGGTCAGCCAGCATATTGCTCCTCGCTGAATACGATTATCAGGCTTCCCGGCAAGGATTTTCCTGCCTATTGACAATATAGATATTCTTCTATAATCTGACTGAATGGAACGCCGCTCAACACCGGCGGAGATTGTCTGGATGGGCAACTCGCGGCAGGTGCTTCGCGATTGGCCGGAGGAGATTCGGGCCAGCGTGGGGCAATCGCTGCGGCTGCTCCAGCAAGGCTTTCCGGCGGCACTGGCGGTTCGCCCTATGCAGTCCATCGGTAAGGGCGTCTTTGAGTTGAAAGAGGCGGACGAGAGCGCATGGTATCGCGTGATTTACCTGGCGCGGATCGAGGATCGCATTTATATCCTCGATTGCTTTACCAAAAATACCCGCAAAACTGCGCGGAATGATTTGGAGACGGCGAGAGTTAGACTCGCGCGTGTGCAGCAGCAGCTAAGAGAGGAACGAAAAGATGCGAAACGCTAGAGCGCCCATCAACGTCGAGACCGAGCACGTCACCACCGGCGACATCTTCGCCGACCTGGGTTTTTCACCAGCGCAAGCCGTGGAACTGACCATCAAGTCCGATCTGCATAGGTCTCTGCTGGAGCATATCCGGGCAAGCAAGATGACCCAGGCTGAGTTAGTCAAACTCTTGCATGTTCATCAGCCGGATGTGAGCAACCTGCTCCGCGGCAAGCTGAATCTCTTCAGCATTACCAAGCTCTGTCAATACGCGGACCGGCTGAAGCTCAAGGTGCGGATTGAGGTGGAGGGTGCGCGGCCCGCAGAGAAGCTGGAGCGTCCCTGCATGAGACCAGTTCAACAGAGAAGTATTAGAAAGAACACGCTTCGAAGAACAACCGAATCCCATGTTTCCAGGCCAGCGCGCAGTGCTATGGCATGAATATTCAGACCTGCGATGAAGCTTTCGTCTGATAGTTACACCCCCACCGGAAATGGCTTGGGGCTGGATTCGTCGGCGTTGGCGCCAGCGCTGCCCGTCCGCCAGCGCTCGAAGCGCCCTTGCAGCAGGCTCATCAGCCCGGTGTACCAGTAGCCGATCACAAACAGAATCAGAAACGGCGCGGTGAAGTAGTTATGGTTCGAGAAGGTGTAGAGAATCGCCGCGAAGAAGTAGCAGCCGATCAGCAGTTCGATCCACGGCGTCAGCTTCAGCCGCTTGCGATACTTGGACGCCTGCGACTTTTCGCCCTTCTTGGCCACGCGATACTTGGGGGTGCGCACGAAGGCGCTCTTGATGCCGAAGAGAGCCTCCATGACTGCCTTGGTGTTGGTCACCGTAAGTCCGATGCCCAGCGCCATCAGAAACGGCAGATAGAGAATAGTCTTCCACCAGGTTTTGGGGAATAACTCGCGTTCGGCCATCAGGTAAAAGACAGCAATGGAGGCGGTCGATGCGGTGAACAGCGGCACGTCGATCAGCAGCATCTGGAACCAGCCCTGGTAAAAGCGGCAGATCATCGCCGGAAGCAGCAGCACCGACATGACAATCATCAGCGGATAACTCAAGTTAGCTGTCAGGTGATAGACGGCCTCGACCTTGATCCTGCGCGGCACCTTCGACTTGAACATCATCGGCAGCACTTTGATGCTGGTCTGAATCAGCCCTTTGGCCCAGCGCGCTTGCTGTGTCTTGAAGGCGGTCATCTCGATGGGCAGCTCGGAGGCGCACTCCACCTCAGGCAGATACTTGAACTTCCAGCCTGCCAGCTGCGAGCGATAACTCAGGTCGGTATCTTCGGTGAGGGTGTCGTGCTGCCAGCCGCCGCCGTCGCTGATGGCTTTGATGCGCCACATTCCGGCCGTGCCGTTGAAGTTGAAGTAGTCGCCGGTGCGCACCCGCGCGCCATGCTCGATGATGAAGTGGCCGTCCAGCAGGATCGCCTCAATCTGGGTCAGCATGCTGTAGTTGCGGTTCATGTGGCTCCAGCGCGTCTGCACCATGCCGATCTCCGGCTCGGCGAAGTGGTGGATCACCTTCATCAGCCAATCCGGCGGCGGCACAAAGTCGGCGTCGAAGATGGCCACGTACTCGCCCTTGGCCACCTTGAGCCCGGCGTCCAGCGCCCCCGCCTTGTAGCCGTGGCGATTGGTGCGGTGAATGTAGCTGATCGGATGGCCCAGGGCCGCATAGCGCGCCACAATGCCGGCGGCCACTTGCTGGGTCTCGTCGGTCGAGTCGTCCAGCACCTGGATCTCCAGCTTCTCGCGCGGATACTCGATCGCGCAGACCGCTTCGATCAGCCGGTCAATGACGAACTGCTCGTTGAAGATGGGCAGTTGGATGGTCACGCGCGGCAGTTCCTCGAAGTGCTTCGGAGGATCGGGACGGTAGTTCTTCTTGTATTTGAAATACAGGTAGCACATGGTGTAACGGTGCACGCCGTAGAACGCCAGCACGATCATCACCAGGAAGTAGGGCAGCAGCACCGACGCGTCAAACCAGTTCCAGTGATAAAGCCCGGTGAAGGTCCGGTCGGCGTCCAGCATCGCCTTGATCTGGTGGCGCAGGCTGTTCGGGGACGCAAAAGCCAGCAGCGCGCTGAGGCGCATCGCCAGTCCGATCGGCAGACTGGCGGCGGAATTCATCGAGATCTCAAGCGCAGTAAACAGGGCAGGCCTCCGCGATACCAACACCGGCAATTGTAGCCGATGCGGGGTGCGGGTGGAGCTTGAATGCGGCGCGCCTCATCCCACGCTCAGTGGGTTGCCGTCCTCGATGGAGGAGAATACGGCGCATCCGCCGAGGCAGGCCCGCGCGGCTGGCTCGAGTCTCCGTCGTCTCCGGCCAAAATCCGCGTCTCGGAACCAAAGCGGCGATATTGCCCAAATGCAACGTCATTCAGATAGGTCTTGGCGGACCCCTTGTAATGCTCCTTGGAAACCATCCCGCTCTGCTGCCCCGTATGCGCCATCAAAATGGAGACGCTCTTCACAGGACAGACATAGGTCTTCCCAGCGATCTCCGTCGGCCCGTATTCGACCAGCATGGCGGCCTTGGAGACCAGTTCCCCAGCCGTCAATTCAGCCTCCATCGCAATGCGCAGAATCGCTCCACTCGCCGGATCGAACGCGATCTCCCCGTGATAGGCGGCGTTCTCGCTGAAGACGCGCATAATCGGAGTTCCGTCAGAACCAAATCCGTCAAAATAGCAGCAGAACTGCACCAGGTAATGCGACTTCTCGTTGGGAACCGTGTAGTGGAAGACCGCCACTTTCCCGCTGGCACCCTGCTCCCAACGGCCCCATGTTATCTTGCCCTGCAGCGCATCGGCAGCCACCCGGCTCAGAATCGGCCCAAACTCGCCCTTGACCTCCAGCCCGCCAATCTTCGGACCATGCTTCAATGCCTTCTCATCCACCACTTCCTGGCGGTCGCGGTACGTCACCGTTACACTGGACCTGCCCACGGAGTGCAAGGGCATGGCGGCCACTGTGGCTATGCCGGTTGGCCCTTGCTCATCCTGCTGCGGCCTGTCCTCAAAGCCGGTTGTATCCCGCACCGCCATCAGATTAGGCAACTGGCGAACGGTCGTATTGACATAGTTCACAATCCCGGTCAGCATCTGGCGTGCCGCGGCCGGGTCCGGCGCGGCATCCGCGGGAATCTCCCCCGCCGGCGGATCGAGAAATGCCGCCGAATCGGCCAGGATCACCAGCGCCTCCTGGGCTTTGCCGCCCGGCAGATTCGCCTTCAAATGGGTGAGTTTGGCCGTGCTCAGCCGTTCCGTAAGTTCCATGCCGGAAAGCTGCTGTGCCACCTCCGCATCCGGCTGGTCGTGCGTTGTTGCCAGCGCCTGCTCCAGTTGCGCAACCGTAACCTTCGCCACCGGGGTGTCTTTCGCCGCAAACACAGGCAGAGCTAATCCTGCCAGCAAGAAGAGTGTGAAAAGTCTCCGCATCCGAATATCTCCTTGGTGAGCTACCGCTGAAGTCTAATGTTCTTTACTATTGACTCGCAACCCGGTCAGCCTGCCCTGTTTGATAACTCCGGGTTCATTTCCCGATCAGTGAGTTACAGCACGGGACGGGATGGAATTCGGTGAATCCGCTGAAACGGGGCCAGATGGCTCACCTGGAGCCAAGCTGCCGCCGGCGAGTATCCGCGACTCCGTGCCGAAGCTGCGATATTGCGAGAATGCAACATCTCTCAAATAGTTCTTTGTAGGACCCCTGTATTTCGACATGGAAAACATCCCGGTGGGCAGTTCATCATAAGCCTTCAAATTGGAGACGCTTCTTACCGGACAGATGTATTTCTGTCCCCCTATCTCAACCGAACTGTATTCGATCATGAGGCTGGCTTTGGTAACCAGTTCACCATGGGGAAGTTCAGACTCCATCGTGATGCGAAGGATGGCGCCACTCGCAGGATCGAAGACAATCTCACCGTGATAGCCGACGATCTCCTTGAACGGGTTCACGGCCGGAAGGGTATCCTGTCGTAATCCGTAGTACTGGCAGCAGAACTGCACCGGGTAGTGCGCTTTATCGCTGGGAACCGCGTAGTGGAAGACCGCTTCTTTCCCGTTCGCGCCCTGCTCCCAACGGCCCCACGTAATCTTTCCTTGAAGCGCATCCCCCACTACCACGATGAGGACCGGCCCAAACTCGCCCGAAGTGGCCAGGCCGTTAATATGCGCTCCATGGTTCACCGCCTTCTTATCCACCACTTCCTTGTGATCGCTATATGTCACCGAGACACTGGACTTGCCCACTGTGTGTAGGGGCATGGCAGCCGTTGTGGCGATGCCGGTTTCGCCCTGCACATCTTCTTGCGGCTGGTCCTCGAAGCCGATCGTATCGCGAACCGCGATGAGATTCGGCAACTGGCGGGTAGTGGTATTTACGTAATTCACCACCTGCGTCAGCATCTGATGCGCCGCGGCTGGGTCCGGCGCGGCGTCCGCGGGAATCTCCGCCGCCGGCGGATCGAGAAACGCCGCCGAATCGGCCAGGATCACCAACTGCTCGCGGGCCTTGTCGCCCGGCATATCCGCTTTCAGTTGCGCGAGCTTGGCTGTGTTCAGCCGCTCGCTAAGCTCCAGGCCGGAGAGCTGCCGCGCCACCTCCGCATCCGGCCGGTCATGCGCCGTTGCCAGCGTCTGCTCCAGTTGCGCAACCGTAAACTTGGCCACCGGGGCAGCTATCGCCGCCTTCGGCGTGATGAAGTCGTGCGAAGCCATGGGAGCGGGGACGGCCACTCCTTGGCTCGTTCCTGCCATTTGCAGGTTCATATGATTCTCGGGCTGGCCATTCGATTCGGGATGCTCCGCGATCGAATACTGACTTTCTCCCTTACCGCTGTTTTCGAGAACCTTCTTGCCGGGATGATCGATTCTCGATGAATTGGGGCTGTTTGTCATCTCGCTGGTGGATCCAGGCGAGGGAAATGGAATCTGATTGACCTGGTTCTGAGGTGCGGATAGCTGCGCCAGCAAAGTCAGGTACTTGTCGCGATCATGGCTCCAGGCGATCTGATCTTCAACCGGCGCGGCGCCCAGGTTGCCGCTCGTCGCCACCTGGCCGCCGGCCTCGATCAGCGTATCGACTCCGTCATGCATCACGTGAACGGAGCCTTGCAGGACCGCCACCCGCGAGCCTTTGATTCCTGCATTGACGGAGAAGATCGTCTCTGTGAATGCAACGCGGCAATCCGGCGTTTTTACATACAAATGACCGGAGACGCCCTTGGCGGCTTGCACAATGACGGATCCGGTGTCGAGCGTGACGGTCATGCTGCGGCCCCTGGCTCCGACTCCAAGGTCGCTTCGTTCATTGACCTCAACGGTCGATCCATCTGTGAGCTGAAGAACGGCATGCGCGCCCCCGCTCGTGCGCAGATGTTCACCCTCGGCTAATTTGTCTCCGGCAGAGAGCGGACGATCTCCCGTATTGGAGATGCGATAGGCGAAACCGTCGACGGATCGCACCTCGGCCCGGACTCCAGCCGGAATTTGCCAATAGGCCTTGTAGAGAAAAAGTGCGCAAGCCATCAGCGCAAAGCATGCGGCCAGCGCCCAGCCGAATCGCCGTGGCTGCCAATCGGACGCGCGTGTCGTGGCGGGCGCGGACCGATTCACAATTGTCAGCCGCAGTGCGTTGCTGAACCGGTCGCCGCTGGCGACGAAGTCGATATTCAGGCGGGCGGCGACTCGCCCGGCGGAGGCTGCTACCTGCGCGGCATCGGGTTCGTCGGCTTGCATTGCCCGTACTGCATCATTCAGAAGCTTCTCGTCATCGCGTCTCATTGTCTTCCCCGCTTCAATTCTCTGAGTCTTTTTTTCAGCTTGGTTCGCGCCCGATGAAGGGTCACAGCGACAACCGCCTGCGAAGTTCCCATCAAGTCCGCGATCTCCCGATTCCCTAACTCTTCCAGGTAGCGCAAGGTGAACATTTCAGCCGCGCGCGGAGCCAATTCGCCGATCGCAAGCCTGAGCCAGGCGCCAATCTCCCGGTTTGAGGCCTCTGCTTCAGGGGAACTACCCTGCCAGGCAGAGACTTCGATTGCGGCCTCAAGCGGTTCCGCCGCTGCGGCTTTCTGTCGCCTCAGCAGATCGATAGCCCCGTTGATCGCTGCCCTGTAAAGGTAGCTGCCGGCATTCGCGATGGGCGGCCCTTTACCGCCGGCCAGACGCAGAAACACCGCCTGCGCAACATCCTCCGCATCGGCCATGCTGCCGGTGATGCGCCAGGCCGCTATGAGAACGCGCCGATGATGCTCCGCGAACAATTGCGAAAGAATCGCACAGCTCTCCATGGACGGCATGACTGGGCTTGCAGCGGCCACTGGCTCCCCTTTTTGTCTGTTCATAGTGATGACGTTCCAATCAGACAATTATTAATCCAGCCGGGAAGTTTTTACGATGAAGACGCCTGGGGTCTTCCGAATGGAAGTTAGAAGGGTACCGTAGGTCGGCATCTCGGCCATGGGAACTTCGGCGTTATGTGGTGGTACGGCTGGGGCTTGAATTGCGCGGCCATGCGTTCACCGAATCACATGGATCGGAATGCCCACCTTCAGCTCTCGCCAAGCCTGCTCGGTCGTATAGACCGGAGCCTTGAGCGCAATCGCCAGCGCCAGGCACGACCGATCGCCCAAAGACAAACCATACTTCTCCGTCGTCGTGATCAGATCGCCGGCGATCCTGGCTTGATCGCTGGTGAATGGCTCTTCCCCTTTTACGAGCGATATAATTTCCTCCCAGGCTTCCTCGGGATCGTGCCCCTTCTTGACGAGCTTGGACTGCACCTCGGCGAGGTTCACCGTGCTGACGACGGCATGATCGAGTATTTCTTTGGTCAGATTCTCCGCGCCACGTTCCTCTTGAATATAGGCGAGAATGGCAGAGGCATCGAGTACGACCTCATTCATACTTGGCCGCCTCGCGCCGCTCCGCGCTCAACTCGTCGGCAAGCGAGACTCCCGGTGGGATATGCTGCCGAATCCATTCTCGGGCACGGCGAAGACGGCTTTCCCTCGTTGCAATGCGCAACTCCCCGTCCACCACGCGCAAGATGAGCATATCGCCGTCCGATATCCCCAGCTCTTCCCGCATCGCCGCCGGAATCACAAGCCGCCCTTTCGCCCCAATGCGCATCCGAGCACGTTGATCCTCTACAAACTTGGGGCGTTCCCAAACGACCTCTTGCTCTTGAAGTTCCAATACTTCCATCTGTGCCACCTTTCTTGATCTGTGACACCATTCTACTCTAGTGGCACAGATCAATCAAGTGGTACAATCTATAAAACTCCCACCACCCTCAACCGCAGCAGTCCTCCAACCAGCACGCCGATGGGAGAAATCGCCACCTGCGCCAACTGAATCCAGATCGGCTGCTTGCCCTTGGATTGCAGCGCGCTCAGCGCCGCCAGCGCCAGAACGATAATTCCCAGCGCCAGCACATGAATCAGCGGGTTGGCCGCGGCGACCCACGCGGTCACGTATCCGCCCGCCGCGGATGCCAGAAAGGAGGAACCCAGGCTGACGAAAGCGTACGAAACTTGCGGCGTAGCCTCCGAGCCCGTCCAGCTCGGCACGAATCGGGCGACCAGCGCCGCCAGCCCCATCACCAGCGCCACAATCACGGCAAAGCCGGCTATGAGCGCCAGAAATGCATGCGCAATCACCATGGCCGATTCTTCCCTTCCGGCTGCGCGCCCACCTCGCCCCGCTCAATCCGCTCCAGAAGCGCCCGCGCCAGCTTGCGTTCGCCCGGATGGCTCTCGCCATGCATCGAGCACAGGTCGAGAAATTCGTCGCACAGCGCATTCCGCTCTTCCTGCTGTGCCAGAATCCCCTGCAACGCCACTGCCAGTTCGCGCAGCCGCGCCGCCTCTGGCCAGGCGCAATCTTCGTCCTCGCCCAGCAGCGCAACGTCGGAAAACAGCCCCCGCCGCCCGCGCGCGCACTCATCCAGGCAGGCCATCAGCTGCTCGCAGAAGGCCTGCGCCAGCATCTCCAGCTGGCCGGGTTCCTGAACCTCTTCGATTTCGTCCTGCGGGTCCATGTCATCCTCAATTGTCTACTGTCGCATCAGCCACAATTGTCATAGCTCATGTCCTCGGCACAAAACGAAAATGTCTTGGAGTGAGAACGCTGTGGCGTCGTTTTTGCGGAACCGCCATCGCATGCATACCAGCTTACTGCGCATCGCCCGCGTGCGCTCAACTCCCCTCTGCGAAGTAGATCGCGTCCTGCTCGATGCTGCCTTGCGAGCGAAGTTGCTTCGAGGCGGCCAGTAGTGGAAGGAACTCCTCTGGCGGGACTGGGCGTCCGAAGAACCAGCCCTGGCCAAGAATCGACTTCGCCCCGCCGAAAAAATAAGCGGCCTGCTGGCTGGTTTCAATTCCTTCCACAACCACTTGCAGGTGCAGCTTCTCGGCCATGGCAAGAATCTGCGGAAGAATCGAAACCGTCACCGCATCTGTACCGATAGCACGTGTAAACGACCGATCGATCTTGATCGCGTCCACGGAAAGATCGTGCAGGTAGGAGAGGCTGGAATAGCCGGTGCCGAAGTCGTCGATATGGACTTGGTGGCCCAGGCGGCGCAGATGGCGAATCGCCTCCATGGCCACCTGGTGCAGCGCGGTGGAACTCTCGGTAATCTCGATCGCCACGCTCGCAGCCAAAACTCCCGCTTGATCCATAGACTGCTCCAGCATGGGCAGGAAGCGGGGATCGCCCAGGTCCGCCGCGGCCACGTTGATGCTGATTCGAAAATCCGCATGGGCGCGCAGTGTCACCGCAAAGTCGCGCAGGACGTGGCGCACCACCAGCCGGGTGATCTCTCCCACAAAACCGCGTTCCTCGGCGATCTTGACGAAAATATCGGGGCCGACCGCGAAGCCTTCCTCGTCGGTCCAGCGCGCCAGCGCCTCGGCCCCCTCGATTTCTCCGCTGGCCAGATTCACAATTGGCTGATACACCACCCGCAACCGGTCCATCTGAATCGCACGCCGCAGCTGATGGTTCAGGCTGCGGTTGCGCCGGTAGAGCAGGGCGACGACAAAGCCGAACAGACCGCCGGCCGGCCCGCCCAGAGCTAGTATGACCTTCATCTCGCCGCGATTGGCCAGGAACGCTTCGGGAATCGAGATGTAAGCCGTGACGCAATTGAAGTAGCGGGCGGAGCAGCGCGTTGCGTACAGGTTGTTGCCCAGGTAGCCCTGGCCGTCGCTGGTGAGAATCGCCGCATTTGCCTGGATCGGCGTGCCCATCAACCGGATTGATTGCCGGCTCGGATCGTCGGTTGCCGTCGAGGTGTAGTACATGGGAGGAGATCCCCGGTGCGCCTCGAGGTAGGGGCTGAAAATAACATAGGAGTCGCCCAGTTCGAGACTGACCACCGTCAGATCGTCCACCCGGAACGGGGCAAATCCTTTATAGACCTTCGTGCCGTCCATTTGAGAGAAGCCCGGCTGGGGCTGGGCGACCGGCTGAGCTAGGCGCCCCAGTGTGGCCGAACACTCAATCTTGCCGTCGCGCATCCGCCCGGCTTCCTTCAGATACTCCGACTGGAAGAGCAGCTTGCGAAACCAGGCAATTTCGGCCTCCGAACAGTAGGGGAACGTGGATGCGTTCATTGCAGCTAGCATGGTGCGCGACTCCCGCGACGAAGCATCTGCCTCCTTCATAGTGAGAGTTGCGTACTGCTTGAGCTTACTCTCGGTCAGCCGCAGCGCGATCACCCGCCCGGCCCAATAGCCGGCCAGCAAGCCGAACGCCGCCGCTGCCAGCGTAGCGATGAAGGCGGCAAGAACGCGTTGCTTGAGGGTACGTTTCATTCAGCTAGACCACCGTCCAACTTCAGCCGGCATTCCCAATCAAAAAAGCCTCCGAGCATCCGGTATACACCTTCCATCGGCAAAAGGGGAGTTTTTCTTCACGATCCCCTCTTTCACTCCGGCCAGGGGGCGTGCCTGTCTTATCGCCGCTGGTTGAAGTCGTCTGCCAGCGCGAGAAGCGAAGCGTCGAAGTCCATTTCTGCGGCAACAATTAGCATGCGCAGAACAGCTTTCCGGTTCATGCCAGAGAGTATTGCAGATCAGGGCATCATTCAAAAAGAGCAGTGCGCCTTGTAAGGGGAAGGCTATCGGAGAACAGGCTATTCCCTATTCCCTGATCCCTATTCCCTGTTTCTCCACTTTTCCATTGAAATTCCCGGCATTTTGGCCTATGCTGAGAATGCAGACGAGTTTGTCCGCCAGAATTGCCGTGACCGCACCGGCTGGCGGAGAGATGAGTGGGCTTATGGCCCACTTTTTATTTGCGGAAAAAATCCCCGTTTTTCGGGGTATTTTCCTTGATTTTTCGCACAGAACAGGGCAAACGCAGTAGGCAACGATGGCAGTAAGGCTGGAAGAAATTCGATCGGCGGCAAGCCGCGTGGCCGCCTCGCATGGGCTGGACGTGGTGGAAATCGAACTGGCCGGCCCGTCGAAAGAGCGCGTACTTCGCGTTTTCCTTGAGAAGAACGCCGAGGGGCGGGCGAAACTCAAGGCGGCCATCGAAGCCGGGGCGGTGGGAGAAGGAAACGAAATCCTTCCCGAACGGCTGATTCAGGAGACGCAGGCGGGCAAGCTCAAGGTTGAGCAGCTCTCCGGCATCACGCACGAGGATTGCGCATCCTTCAGCCGGGATTTCGGCGTGCTGCTGGATGTGGAAGACTTGGTTCCGGGCGCCGAGTACACGCTCGAAGCCAGTTCTCCGGGACTTGATCGAAAGCTGGTCAGACCCGAGGATTATCAACGCTTTACGGGTTCTCTGATCAAAGTTCAGACCTTCGAGCCGGTCCGCGGCAATCGCCACTGGCAGGGACGGCTGACAGTCAGTGCAGGCGAAACCATTACACTCGACCTCAACGCGGTCAAGCAGAACAGCAAGAGCCGGAAAGCCGGGGTCAGCACGGTGGAGATTGCGCTCGTGAACATCGAGAAGGCGCAACTGGTGCCGGAGATTTAGGGATTCTCTGATGAAGTCGATGTTTTGAAATGGCACGACTTTACAGGTTGCGGAAAACTCGATAGCAAGCCTGTTTTGTAACAGGGCTCGACTTTAGTCGGGCCGCAAGTGCAACAAAACAAATGTTGGGCTTTAGCCCCTGAGGGAATGCGGGTTTCGGCGCTCTTTTTTTCAACACAATCAACTGAACCGGCGCAAGCCGCAAGCGAAACAGAGAGAGTAAGCAGAGTATGGCCAGCGTTTTGTATCAGAGTATCGAGCTCTTGAGCCAGGAAAAGAGCATTGATCCCGCCATCGTTGTCGGCGCCGTCGAGGAGGCCATCGCCCTGGCTACGCGCAAGTTTTACAAAACGCAGGAGAATATGCGCGGCGAGCTGAACAAGGAAACCGGCCAGATCACGGCCTATATCTACAAGACGGTTGTCGCCGACGACGACCCCCGCGAGGACCCGCTGAACCAGATCACGCTCACCGAAGCTCAGTCCCTCTCGCCCGAAGTGGAAGTGGGCAGCGAGCTGCGCTTCTATCGCGATACCACGCCGCTGGGCCGCATCGCCGCGCAACTGGCCAAGCAGGTCATCTTCCAAAAGGTCCGCGAGGCCGAGCGCGACACGGTCTTCAACGAGTACGCCCACCGCGAAAAGGAAGTCCTGAACGCGACCGTCAAGCGCATCGAAGGCCAGGACATCATCTACGACCTGGGCAAGGCCGAAGCCCGCTGCCCCAAGAGGGAGCAGTCCCGCCTCGAGCAGTTCTCCATCGGCGAACGCGTCCGCGTCGTCCTGCTCAAGGTGGACCGCGCCGCCAAGGGCCCGCAGGTCATCGTCTCTCGCGCCGCGCCGGAGCTGGTGCAGAACCTCTTTCAGTCGGAGGTTCCCGAAATCTACGACACCACCGTGGTCATCCGCGCCATCGCCCGCGAGGCCGGCGAGCGCACCAAGATCGCCGTCCAGTCCCGCGACAAGGATGTGGACCCGGTCGGCGCCTGCGTGGGCATGAAGGGCATGCGCGTGCAGTCCATCATCCGCGAGCTGCGCGGAGAAAAAATCGACATCATCGAGTGGTCCGACGAAATCACCACCTTTGCCGAGAAGGCGTTGCAGCCGGCCAAGGTCAGCCGCGTCTCCATCGCCGACCTCACCGACAAGCAGCTCGAAGTCATTGTGGACGACACGCAACTCTCGCTCGCCATCGGCAAGAAGGGCCAGAATGTGCGCCTCGCCGCCAAGCTCCTCGGCTGGAAGATCGACATCAAGAGCGAAGAAGAGAAGCGCCAGGAGGTCGAGCAGCAGATGCAGGCTCTCTCCGGCGGTCCCTCCACGCCCATCGAGCAGGTGACTGAGCTGGGAGACGGCATCATTCAAAAGCTCGTCGCCGCCGGCATCACCACCGTCGAATCGCTGGCCGACATGACCCCCGAGCAGTTGGAAGAGATTCCCGGCATCGGTGAAAAGACCCTGGAAAAGATCAGCATCGCCGTGCGCCACTACTTCGGCCAGTTTGAAGAGGGCGAAGAAGGTCACGTGCCCGAAGCGGATGCGGAGACCGCCGAGGACGAAGGCGCGGAAGCGGCCGTCGCCGGAAAAGAAAGCGAAGCTGTTCTGGAGACCGACGAAGCGGAAGCGGAAAACGCCGCCGCGGTCATCACCGAAGCGGAGAACGTTCTTGCCGCCGAAGAAGAGAACCTCCCCGCTGCCGAAGAGGATGCGGAGGAGTACCGTACCGAGGCCGAAGCGGCCGTCGAGAATATTCCTCCCGCCGATGAGGCCGAAGTCGAGACTCTGCAAGACCAGCCGGCTGAAGCGCTTGAGCAGGATGCTCAAAGCGCCGATGAACCGCTGCTTCAGGAGATTGAAACCGCAAGCGCAACCACGGACGAAGAGGCGGACAAAGAGGGCGGCGCGTAGCATGCGCCGCATCTTTCCAGCCCATTCAGGCGATCACGGAAGTTTTCAGAACTGCCAATGCCATGAGGATGCTATGAGCGGCTAAAGGCATTGGAAAACAATTTGAAAAGAGGCGGATGAGTAAGGTTCGTATTAACGATCTCGCGCGCGAGATGGAAGTCAAGAGCCGGCAGGTTCTCGATATTTTGGCGGAACTCGGCTTGGCTGCCGGCAAGACCCACTCCAGTTCGCTGGAGGACTATGAGGCCGACAAGGTGCGCGCGCATTTTGAGCGCGGATCGCGGCCCGCGGGCACAGCCGCCTCGCAGGCCTCTCGCGCTCCTCAGGCCATTACGCCCAAGATTGATCTCTCGCATATCTCCAAGCCCGGCGACGTGCTGAAGGCCATCCTGGCCAAGAAGCTGGAAGCGGAAGCCGAAGCGCGGCAGAGCCGTTTGCCGCAACGCCCGCCGGTTGCGCCGCCAGCGCCGGCCCGTCCGGCGCAGCCGGTTGTCTCCGCCGCGCCGCCCATCGTCGCGCCCATTCGCCCGGAGCCGCGCAAGATCGTTCCCCAGCCCCGCTCCGCGCCGCCCATCGTCGCCCCGCCAGCCCCGCCGCCCGCCATTGCCACCCGTCCGCCCGTCGGCGCAGTGGTGGCCAAGGCTCCGGCTGGAGCCGCCGTGGCGCGTCCTGCCGGCGCCGCCGTGCCGCCCGTGGTGGCCGTGGTGGTCAAGCCGCCGGCGCCCCATATCGTCCGCGAAGGCCCGCCGCGCGCCGCCGAGCAACCCGTCGTCGTCAAGCCGCCCGCCGCGCCTCCTCTGGCAGCTCCGGAAGCCCCTGCGCCCGCCGCCATCCCCGCGCCGTCGCTGGAGCCGCCGATTGCGCCGGTTGCGGTAGCCCCGGAAGCGGAAGCCGCTGTTGTAACGGCTGCCTCGCCTGTTGCCGAAGTCGCCATCGTTGCGCCCGAGTCCGAACCCGCGCCCGCTCATCAACCCGCTCACCGTGCCAAGGGGCATACGCACACTCCTTCGCCCACCACGGCGCTGCCTGCCCGGCGCATGGTCATGCCGCAAACCGGGCCTCGTCCGGTGTACACAGCGCCCCCGGTCGTTGATCTCCCGCCCTCGGCCAGCACCGGAACAGCCGCCGGCGGCATTCAGCGCGGCAGGCCCATCTTCGACCGCAACCGGCCCTCCACCGGCCCGGGTTCCTATCCTCAGCGCACTCCCGGAGGCCCTCCCGGCCCGGGCCAGGCCACCGGCGGTCCGCGTCCCAAGCATCCCACCCGCACCACCCCCGGCGGCTACGCGGGCGCCAGCGCAACCGGAGCGCCCGGCGCGCGTCCCGCCTTTGGGGCGCGTCCCGCCTTTGGCGCACGCCCCGGCGGCCCATCCCGTCCCGGCGGCGCTCCGCCCACCGGCGAGGCGCCTCCTCGCCCCGCGCGCGCTCCTTCCCGTGGCCGCGGCGGCCGCCAGCAGCAGTATCCCAAAACCAAGGAAGGCCCGATGAAGGGCTTTGTGCCGCCGCCTCGCTATGGCGGGGTGCAATACGGCGGCGAGCCGCTCCCTATCACCCGCGAAATCACCGTCACCGAGGGCATCAGCGTCAAGGATCTCGCCGAAAAGCTCGAAGTCCGCGCCAAGGACCTCATCGCAACACTCCTCATGAGCGGCATCTTCGTCACCGTCAACCAGTCCCTCGACGCCGAAATGGTCAAGGACGTAGCCGCCAAGTTCGGCGCTGCCGCCACCGTCATCAGCTACGAGGAAGAGATCGCCAACCAGGCCATCGAAGAGGTTCTCGAAGCCGAGAACACCGGCGAGCTCGAAGTTCCCCGTTCGCCCGTCGTCACCGTCATGGGCCACGTCGATCACGGCAAGACCTCGCTGCTCGACGCCATCCGCGAAACCGACGTAGCGGCTGGCGAAGCCGGCGGCATCACCCAGCACATCGGCGCATACAAGGTGAAATTCGCCAAGGAAGGCTCGCCCGCCAGCGGCCGCGAGATCGTCTTCCTCGACACCCCCGGCCATGAAGCCTTTACCCGCATGAGAGCCCGCGGCGCAAAGGTCACCGACATCGTCGTCATCGTAGTCGCCGCCGACGACGGCGTCATGCCCCAGACCCTCGAGGCCATCGACCACGCCAAAGCCGCCGCCGTCCCCATCATCGTGGCCATCAACAAGATCGACAAGCCCAACGCCAACCCCGACCGCGTCAAAAAGCAGCTCGCCGACCGCGGCCTGGTTCCCGAGGAGTGGGCGGCTGGCGGCGAAGGCACCGTCTTCGTCGAAGTCTCCGCCAAGAAGCGCATCCACCTCGACCTGCTGCTGGAAATGATCTGCCTGGTCTCCGACATCAAGGCTCCCAAGGCGACTCCCGGCCGCAAGGCCGTCGGCTCGGTCCTGGAAGCCAAGCTCGACCGCGGACGCGGCGCTGTCGCCACCGTCCTCGTACAAGACGGAACCCTCCACCTCAACGACTCCTACATCGTCGGCAACACCTTCGGCAAGGTTCGCGCCATGTTCGACGACCGCGGGCGCGCCATCGAAGTTGCCGGTCCCTCCACCCCCGTCGAAGTTCTCGGCCTTGAAGCCATGCCCGACTCCGGCGACACCTTCCTCGTCGTAGCCGACCGCGACAAGGCCAAGGGCATCGCCCAGTACCGCAAGATGAAGGAGCGCGACGCCCAGCTCGCCAAGAGCAGCCGCGTCTCCCTTGAAGGCCTCGCCGAGCAGATTCGCACCGCCGGCATCAAGGATCTGCCCCTCATCATCAAGGGCGACGTCACCGGCTCGGTTGAAGTGCTCGCCGATTCGCTGGTCCTCATGTCCACCGAGAAGGTGCGCGTCAAGGTCATCCACAGCGGCGTCGGTTCCATCACCGAGAGCGACGTCCTTCTGGCCACCGCCTCCAATGCCATCATCATCGGCTTCAACGTCCGCCCGGAGCGCAAGGCCGCCGAGCTGGCCCAGCAGGAGAACGTGCAGATTCGCCTCCACTCCATCATCTACGAACTCCAGGACGAGATGCGCCTGGCCATGCTCGGCCTTCTCGACCCCACCTTCAAGGAGAACTACGCGGGCCGCGCCGAAGTCCTTCAGGTCTTCCGCATTCCCAAGGTCGGCGTCATCGCCGGTTGCCGTGTGCAGGACGGCGTCATCCGCCGCGATGCTGAGATCAAGATCACGCGCGACGGCGCGCAGGTCTTCAAGGGCAAGATCAGTTCGCTCAAGCGCGTCAAGGACGATGTCCGCGAAGTCACCAACGGCATGGAGTGCGGCATCGGCCTCGGCGGCTTCAACGACGTCAAGGAAGGCGACCTGATCGAAGCCTTCTCCACCGAAAAGTTAGCCGCCGACTTAGGCGCGCTGACCTCCGCCAAGGGATAAACACTCTATCGGGGCGAACCTCATTCTCGCTCAAGACAAGCTCCAAGCAAACCGGCCCGCTCCTCACCATGAGAAGCGGGCCGATTCTCGTGTAAGGATTTCCCTCCGTCACTCCATAAACTTGTCATCCTGAGCGAAGCGCAGCGAAACCGGGGTTCCCAGCGACAGGTCTTCGTCGATGGGGTGGGGAGTCGAAGGACCTGCGTTTGCTTTTCGTTGAAGGATACGGGCTGGTAGGCCGGGGTTTCAACCCCGGCATAAACCCACCCACAAGTTTTTAGAAATCAACCCACGCGGCGAAGCCGCGCCAGCATACTGTTCGATACCACAAATATTTGTCATCCTGAGCGGAGCGAAGCGCAGTCGAAGGACCTGCGTTTGCTTTTCGTTGAAGGGTACCTGCTGGTAGGCCGGGGTTTCAACCCCGGCATAAACCCACCCACAAGATTTGAAAAATCAACCCACGCGGCGTAGCCGCGCCAATACTTACTCAATCCCAGACACTCCCCGTGCCCTATCCTTGCGCTTTATTCCTGGCGCAAGAGTGGGATACCACGGAACCCAACAAGAATGCTTTGTATCAGGGCGTGGCTTGAGCCGCGCCGCAAGGTTCTATAAACGGAGGGAGACGGGGGTTTTAACCCCCGTGTAAAGCCAATAGTATGACAGAAGGCTTTAGCCACGGAAAGACAATATGCTGGGTACCCCATCCTCACTTGTCATCCTGAGCGAAGCGCAGTGAAGTCGAAGGACCTGCGTTTGCTTTTCGTTGAAGGGTACGGGCTGGTAGGCCGGGGTTTCAACCCCGGCATAAACCCACCCACAAGTTTTTAGAAATCAACCCACGCGGCGAAGCCGCGCCAATACTTACTCAATCCCCGACACTCCCCGTGCCCCATCCATCGCTTTTTCTAGCGATGGGTGGGAAACAACGAACCCCAACAAGCCGTTTTGTATCAGGGCACGACTTCAAACGCTGCGGAAAAACTCGATAAAGAGTCCAGAAGCGTCAGGGCACGAATTCAGTTGTGCCGCTACCCACCCACAAGATTTAAGAAATCAACCCGCGCGGCAAAGCCGCGCTGCAACTGTTCGATACCACAAATATCTGTATGCATTATCTTGGCTGGGTTCTTCATATCTCGACTTTAAGACATAGTCTTTATGCGCATTTCCGGTAGGGTAATTCTAAAATCGAGCTATAATCAGACTTGCCCTGCCTGCTATGAAGGGTCACAAAGATCGGCGACGTAGTCGATTACTCTTTGAACGCGAGAATAGTAATCGGAAACTCTCGCGTAAGTTAATCCGACAGACTGACCATGCGCGATATTATTACGAAGGTCCACAACACTATCAACTGCATCCTTAAGTTCACCAGCGAGATGGGTTTCGAGCAAACTACGCCATTCTGGATCGAAGTCACCAAGAAGATTATAGAGCTTCTGGGATTTCGCATTTGTAAAGTTTTTTGTTCGCTGATCTACGAACCTCTGGAGTGATGGCGCACCCGTCTTGCGGGCATGCTCGACAACTAGCTCGTAAACAGATTTCTCTAGATACCCTGAGACCAGAATGCATAGGTATCGGGCAAAATCCGATTGGAGTTCAAGATCTGAGACCACACCCCCGATGCGCTTGAATGTCGCATCAAGCCGTTGCTTTAGCCGATTGACTTCTGCTCGGCCTGTCATTGGACTTGCGAAAACGCCAGTTCCGCTTTGGTAAGACGGGTCGTGATATTTGCCGGCTGAGAAGTACCCGTTTCTGTCGCGTCTAGATATACCGAATCCGCAATCAAGGTCTCGTATTGAGCCTTAAGTGAGCCGATATCCGTCAGCGGCTTGTGAACAATGAGACGCTTCGCAAGTCCAGTCATAAGAGAGTCAACAACGGCTGCATTAACTGGACGCTTAGGACGAAAGGCTTTCACTCCGATCCCATCGAGAATAGTCTGAGTAGTCAGAGCAAATATCTCTTTCAGGCTCTTCTCGGATTGCACTGTGAGCTCTCTGTTTGTCGCCATATAGCGATTGAGAAATATCTTCATCGGCGCCTCGTATTTTTTTGAAAAATATAAAAACGCAAAAAAACGCAGGATCATTTCCATATCTTTAAGCCGTTTCGACTTGGGTCCTACCAGAGAACGCCAAGCTATGTCATTATTGAGTTCCTGTAAAACTCTGACGAGTTCTCCATGATATAGAGCAACGCGGATTTCCTGGGGTTGTAGGTTCATGCCACCGGTGTTTAAGCGCTCAAAGATTGTATAGATGCTACTTTGATCTTCAGTCGGCTCATCCTGCCTGATTACCGTAGCGTGGATGATACTGTCGTCCAACCTACGTCTGTCCTCAATATCAAGATCTTTGTATCGCTTGTTAACAAACCGTTTCTGAACCGAATCCGACAACTTGTATACTTCGTCATTTATAACGCCGCTATAAAAAGATTGAAGGGTAAAAAGACGTTGATGACCATCTAGGACCAGTAACAGGCCAGATTTCTCCTTTACAAGAAAAATTCCAGGCACTGGCAATCCAAGCAATAAGGACTCAATAAAACGATCAGCTTTCGGCCTAAGCCAGACATATTCTCTTTGGAACCCAACAATCTCTGTCTTTTCCGGGGCTGTCCAACTGAATTTTGGAACGATAATGTCCCCTGTTTCTATCCGCTTTACAAGAGAGTCGACGGGGTAATCCGCACCATATGCAGTTATAGAGTATGGACTTTCAATGACCTCAGCTGCCTCGTCAAGGTCTTGTATTTGTTCTTCTTCCTCCGAATTCCCCTGGAGTGTAGGCTCGCTCGGTGTCACGACTTCAGATTTCATTGGTCTGGCGTTCCTCTCATGCGCAATTCTAGCACTGTCCACGCGACTGGGAGTCCAGGTGTTGCTTTGAACACATGGGATTCGTGGCGGGTGGCGCAGCTCTGAGGCCCAATAAATTGGCCGCCCCAGGTCCCGCGGTTGGGACCTGGGATCAGGATCGCACCTTACTCCGCCGCCTCTTCCGCCAAACAAACCGCAGCCGTCTTTACCTGCCCCGCCTTCTTCTTCCGCCGCGGAGCGGCCTTTCGCCTCCACAGCTTCTGCTTAGCCCACACAATCCCCTGTCCCTCAAAGTTGCTCTGGAAGGGCACGATGGCATACACCAGCCGGCAAGACATCGCCATCGCCGCCTTCTCCAGCCGCCGCAGCGAGATCGTGTCATCCCACTCCGCCCGCTCCATCTGAAAGACCGCCGAAGGACACACCTGCAAATCCCTGGCCATCTCCGCCGCCGAAAGCCCCAGCACCTTGCGCACCGTGCGCAGCCATCCCCCCAGCGGCCGGTACACCCGCCGCGCCGTTAAGTACGGCTTCAGCGTATGGTCCAACTCCCGTTGCGCCGCCACCCTCAACTCCCATTCCATAACCCCACTCCTCTCCCCGTCCTCAGCCGTTCACTTGCTGACATGCTGACCACTGATCACTGTCCACTGTCCACTGAAACCGATTCTCCTCTTTCCCTAATGAATGATCTGCAACCGATTCACCTGAAAGTGAACAGCTGTAGAACACCGATTCATGCAAAACCGGACAGCTGACGATCGCCACATTCCCCGAAACCAGTGACCTGGAGCTGCTCATTTTAGGGGTAAACCGGCTGCATTTAGCTTCACAGTTCACGCAAACCATTGACCTCACACGCACCACAATAGTGGCCTCAAAGGCGTTGCAATTTAGTAGAATGTTCGTTGGCAACCTGAACCACGAGGACGAACCCCATGGCAGCTTCGATCATGGCCGGTATTCCGGCTCTCAAGGAACTCAACGCCGACCTCCGCCGCCGCATGGACGGCGCGGTGGCCACCTTCCAGGCCAATCTGGCCTCCACGCGCACCGGCCGCGCCAGCGTGCATATGCTCGACCAGGTCAAGGTGGACTACTACGGTACGCCCACTCCTATCAATCAGTTAGCGCAGGTCTCTTCGCCCGAGGCGCAGATGATCCTGATTGCCCCTTGGGACCCCACCATCCTCAAGGAAGTCGAAAAGGCCGTGCGCTCGGCCGATCTGGGCTTCAACCCCATCTCCGACGGCAAGCTGCTGCGCGTGCCTGTCCCGCCCATGACCGAAGAGCGGCGGCGCGAGGTCTGCAAGCACCTGAACAAGGTGCTCGAGGAGCACCGCACCGCGGTCCGCAACGTGCGCCGCGACGGCAACGACGCCCTGAAAAAATTAGCCAAAGAAAAAAAAATCAGCGAGGACGAAGAGAAGCGCGCGCTCGAAGAGGTCCAGAAGATAACCGACGAGGAGATACGCCGCATGGAAGAGCTTTCGCACAAAAAGGAAGCGGAAGTGATGCAGGTCTGACGAACGCCCACCCGTAGATTGTCTCTATCAACGCGAGCCCGGCCATCGGCGCATCTCATGGCTTTGCGCCGAAGCCGGGATACTTATCGTTACAGTTCCATATCGCTGCGCAAGGCCTCACCGCCATTCCGCCAGCTAACAATCCTTCCGCCAAATGAATGTAACCTTTTCCATGCATGGAGCGTAAGAGTAGATAGAAGGGGGAAGGGTGGATGCGGAGCGGCGTGAGCGACGTCCTGTACGACTTCTGGCAGGGAAGCCCGGAAACCTTCGAGGTCGCCTTCGAGTCGCTTTTTCACCAGCATCAACGCGCCGTCTACGGCTGGATTCTGCGCATCGTTCGCAATCCGGCGGCAGCCGAAGAGCTGACCATCGAGAGCTTCTGGCGCATCCATCAGGCCCACGCCCGCTTTGATCCGGCGCGGGGCTTCGAGGGCTGGGCACGGCGCATCGCCACCCATGCGGCGCTGGACTGGCTGCGCGCGCAACCGGCGCAGAGCGCACTGTCGATGGAAGTCTGCGCCGAAGTAAAGGCTCCGGCCGAGGCTGATCCGGCCGTGACCGCGGAGATTCGCGCGAAGACCGCGCTGGCCTTTGATCGGCTGCCGCCGAAGCTGCGGATTGCGGCCACGCTGGCAGTGATCGAGGAGCTGCCGCAAAAAGAAGTGGCCGCGGCGCTGGGTATCTCGATTGCGGCTGTCAAACTGCGCGTCTTCCGCGCGCTTCGCTTGCTCAGAAAAGACCTGGAAAGGCAGGGAATCACACCATGAATGCACACGATGAGAACGGAGTGAAGGATCTTTTGCGGCAGGCGCTGCCGCCAATAGAAGGTGACGCCGGGTCGGAGCGCGATCTGTGGCCTGCCATGAGACTGCGGCTCGATACGAGAATCGATGCGCGGACCGCAGCACGGGCCTTCTCCGGCTGGGCAGTTTTCGACGGGGCATTGCTGGCTGGCCTTGGAGGGGTTGCCGTCCTCTTTCCAGCCTCCATCCCGGTCTTTCTCTACTACCTGTAACCCGCGGGCGATCCGTCCGCCAACAAACTCGCACACAAGGAGGAAGCCATGAATACCCATCCCTATCTCCGCGCTTACCTGGCGGGCATCTTCTTGCCCACGCTGGTCCTGCCGCTGTTGCTCACCTTGTTTATCGTGGTGCGGATCGTGCTCAAAGTGCCGGTTCCCATCGAACAGGCAATCATCTTTCCCATG
Source organism: uncultured Occallatibacter sp. (assembly GCA_964595845.1). GTDB lineage: Bacteria > Acidobacteriota > Terriglobia > Terriglobales > Acidobacteriaceae > Telmatobacter. The sequence continues at coordinate 61,713 of CAZQRX010000003.1, forward strand.
GCCATTGTGCCTTCGCTCTTCGGGCTGTGGAACATGCTCTGGCTCTGCTCGCATGAGCGCACGCATCTGCCGATTGGCGTGCATGGGGCGATTCTGCCGCTGGTGATAGCGCCGGTGGGAGCGCTGGTGGCGACTTGCCTGGGAGTGCTGGTGCTGGGCACTCACGGTGCAACCTGGTTCCAGACCTGCGAAATTCCTTATACGTTGATCGCGCCCGGCTTCATGGTCGCGCTGGCAGCCTATTACCTGGTGTGGAAGTACATTGTGGGCTTTTTCAACCGGGTGCTGGGGATTGCGTGAAGAAGAGTGTTCCCTTGTCTTCACACTGAATCCAATCCACCTTGCGCAATTGTCTGATCAAGCACGGCCCTCGGCAACCAGAAAGGAAACGGCAATGAGTTTTCAGAATCTACTGTGGCTGTTTCCGATTGTGGTGACTCTGCATAATGCCGAAGAGGCCATTTGGCTTCCGGGCTGGTCTAAACGGGCAGTTCTCTGGCGTAGTCCCGTTACGCCGGGTACCTTCCGTTTTACCGTAGCGGTCTTGACAGTCCTGGCCTTCGCTATCACATGGTTGAGCGCAGTATCGGGCAAACAGACAGTCTGGACCTACTTGGCTTTTGGATGTATGGTTGTTACCTTGGCCAACGTCCTGATTCCGCACCTCGCGTTAACCGTGGTGCTGCGCAGCTATATGCCAAGTGTTGCAACGGCTGTGGTCTTGAACCTGCCGGTGTTATCTCTGCTGGTGGTCCTTGCCGTCAGGGAAGGGTACGTCTCCGGCTGGAAGGCCGCTGCCTATTCCGCAGGCGTGGCTGGATTGCTTATAGCGACTATCCCAGCACTCTTCAAAATAGGTAAGATCCTGAATCTCTATGCGCCGGGCTTGAAGAAATTGTCCAGCCCGGCGCGCTGGGCATGGGCGGCCATCGAGGATTGAATCTCCAGTGCCAGCGCCAGCGCATTACGCCCTTGGCGGGCTGTTACTTGCGGTTGCTGCCGGGTTCGCACCGCATTGAGGAAGGATAGAATCTCCAGCCGCAGCGGCTCGCCGGGCGTGACCGGGGGCTTGGAAAAACTCAAGCCCGCCTTCGGTTCCGCGGAATTTGTGAACTGTGCGATCACCGACGGATCAATCTTGGCCATTGCGGCAAACTGCGCAATCAATGCCGGGTTAATCTTCTTGAGGTCGATCTTCCCCGACGCGATTCCCTCCGCAATTCCCGGCGGCAGAAGGCCGGCAATTTGCGGCGGCAGCGACGCAAGCAATTCAGCAGGCGAAGCCTTGTCCGCACCTACCTCCACGCGAATCACCAGCAGATCCTGACGCGCGTAATCGATGGAGACGTACTGGCGCGGCTCGAAGAAGCGCAGCTTCCGTACCCTTTCCGTCGAGACCCGCGAAGCGGTGAAGTTGGCCACGCAGCCGCTCTCGAACTCAACGCGGACGTTGGCGATGTCCACCTTGGGCGAGAGAATTGGTAATCCGACAGCCCGCACCTCGCGCACCGGCGAGGCTGCAAAGGTGAGCACAATGTCCAAGTCGTGAATCATCAGGTCCAGCACCACGTCCACATCCAGCGCTCGGGGCGTGAAGACGGAGAGCCGGTGCGACTCGAAGAACATGGGCCGATGAAGCTGCGTCTGAATGGCCAGGACCGCGGGGTTAAAGCGCTCCAGGTGTCCAGGTTGCAGGATGTGCCTGCCATGCTCCGCGCGCGCAATCAGGTCGTCGGCTTCGGCGAGCGAGACGGCGAGAGGCTTTTCCACCAGCAGGTCGATACCCGCATCGAGCAGCTCCGAGGCGACTGCATGGTGGCGCACAGTGGGGACGGCGACGGTGGCCGCGTCCAGCTTGAGATCGGCAGACAGCAGTTCGTCCACGCTGGCGAAGACGGGAATCGCGTAGCGCTCCGCAGTCTCGGTGGCGCGCGCGGAGTCCGGCTCGACGGCCGCGACCAGTGCGACGCCATTGCCCGCCGCTTCCAGCTCGCGGTAGACGCGCAGGTGATTCTTGCCAAAGGCTCCGGCCCCGGCAACGACGACGCGTAGAGGGGCTTGGCTCACGGGAGCGGCGTCCATCCTTGCGGCGCCCGGACGGGCGGCTCCGGCGCTTTGATTGCCGGCTCCGGCCCCTGGCCCTGGACGGCCTTGAGGCAGCGGTTGTAGAGTTCGAGCAACTGATTCACGTGCTCTTCGGGCTTGGCTCCGGCGGCGCCGCTGAAGCCGGTCGAGGGCGCAGCTGGGCGGCCCACGCCAGCCGTGGCAGCCACAAACTTGAGCAGATCAAGTGCGATGTCTTCATTGCGCCGTGCGCCAAGGTTCATTGTGGGTAGGGCATCCATGCGGAAGGTTCTCCATAGAGGATGCTAGCAGAAAACGGCCGGCAAACGACGACAGCTTGAATCGACAATCCTGAGCCGTTCCTGACGGCGCGGACGGTGTAGTTCGAGGAAAACAGGGTAAAAAGCGCTGATTTGGGTACGGTTTAAGGGCAAAAAAGGCCGAAAACAAGGCCTCTCTATTAACTGATTTGACAATAGGCAACTTTACTATCTCGCTTATTATCAATTGGTTGCATGGTTGACAGCGGTGGGAATATGCCAAAAATCGGGCAGGGGGGGAGAGGTCCTGCATGGGTATAGACCGGTTGGATCCCTGACAGATGGGTCAGTGGTCAGTAATGGGCCGCTCCTCAGGTCATTGTTCATAGAATGATTCTCCGCCGGAGAAGCGTTATTTTCTGCAAACCACCTGCGGTGGGGTGGTTGGCGCTGGACTGTTGATCTGTCCTCAGTTCCAGCGGCTTCTGTCGTTGGCGTCGTCGTCAATCCGTCGGCCGTTGCCGTCGAAGCGGACGGTCCGGTCCTGGGAGCGCATATAAACTTCGAACTTGCGGGTGGTGCGGCGGTGCTTCCAGCTGTAAAAGCGGTTGCGTACGGTATACAACCGTTCGCTGAGGCCGAAGGAGACGCCACGGCGCGGAGCCAGGCGGACGTAGGCCAGGCCAGTCAGCGCGCCGCCCAACTGGGCAAATGCGTATAGGCGCTGCGTACCGAAGAGCATGGCGATGGAGATCAGCGCATAGACGGCCACCAGGTAGCGGGCTTTGATGCCGATGGGCAGGGGAAAGAGCATGAACTGCGTGTCGCCATAGAGAGCGCCGATGGCCACCAGCAGGCCGAAGATGCCGCCAAAGCAGCCGGTGAGTGGACTTCCCTCAACCGAATAGCCAAGCGAATGGCCGCACACAGCAATCGCAGTGGCGGCGGCCGCGGTACCCAGCACGGAGACGGCATAGAGTCCGGTCACCCATCCGGGCTTGTGGAAGTTCTCAAGAAATCCCGCAATGAAAAAGAGCGAGAGCAGTTCGAGGAGCGTGCCGCCGATTCCGGCATGGATGAAGCTGTAAGTGAAGGGCTGCCAGAGAGCGCCGTGCAGGAACGCGCCGGGAGTGAATGCGAAAGAGACAACAAGCCCATCAGCGGCTGCCGGAGCAGCCATCAACGCCAGCGCCAGGGCGAAGTACGCCGCGAGGTTCCACAGAACCAGGCGGCGCGTGGCGCCGCGGAAGTCGGGGAAGGCAAACGGAGTGGAGCCGAATCGGGGCATAGCCAGTTTCAGGGTAAACCGGGAGGCGGGCGATTGTCATGGGCAGCGCGGACAGGCGGCCTGCGCGTTTCCGGGATTCTGGCGTGGTTCCGTTACGGAAGCGTCCGGATGAGCAAACTTTCATCGATGCGCTGTAGCTTTATGGCGTATTCTTCGCTTTGGGAGTTCCTGTCGGGATTGGGATCGAGCCTCTTGACCGGAGGCCGGGTTGTGCCAAAGAATAGCGGCAGTCGTACCGAGAAGTGCCGTCATTTCGCAATATGAATGTCATCGAAAGAGAGGAGGCTGCCATGCCGAGCTGCCCTGAATGCGAGAATAGTCTTGACGTTGATGTGGACGAGGTGGAAGAAGGCGACATCGTCGTCTGCGATGAATGTGGAACGGAGTACGAGGTGGTCGGCGTTGAACCGCTGGAGATGGTGCGGGTAGGCGATGGCCTGGACGACGAGGTTCTGCTCGACGAGGATGAGGAGGAAGAGTGAGGTTGAATCGCACGCGTTTGGCGGCCGGGGTGGCATTTGCCCTTCTGATGGCCGGTTTGGTTCCTCTGGAGTCAAGATTGATGGGACCGTTCGCGGCCGAGGCGCAGAACCTGGGCCAGCGCGCTGTCATGGGCGCTGTAGTGGACGCCAATTCCACTCCGGTGGCCGGCGCCACTGTCTTTCTCCGGGATCTGAAGTCCAAGAATATTCGCAGTTTTACCTCTGTCGAGCACGGCCGCTTCCGCTTTGCCCAGGTGAATATGGCCGAGGATCATGAACTCTGGGCGGAAAAGGACGGCAGGAAGAGCGCGGTCAAGAGCATCAGCTCCTGGGATGCGCGCAAGGAGATTGAGGTGGATCTGAAACTGAAGTAGGGGGAAGTCCAACCTGTTGGGCAGCGTTATTCCTGCTTGAGAATCACATCGCCGTTAATGGTGCCGATCTCCACATGATTCTGCCCGCTGCCAACCCGGCCTTCGGCGTAAATGTACTTGCGCGGTGTGCCTTGCGAGGTGTCCCAGTCAGCGCTTTGGCGATGAGTGAGGCCCATGTGGTCGATGATGTCGAAGGTCTTGTCCGCGTTCCTGGTGTAGGCAAGCTTGATGCGAACGTCCATCGGGAAGTCTTTGGGTACGATCAGCGTGATCGTGCCGGAATTCGAAGTCAGATGAACATCGCGCTGGGCAGTGGATGAGCCAACCATGCGTGCTGTAATATCCCCGGCCATGGTGGTCGCCCGGAGGGGGCCATCCACACCTTTGATAGTGATATTGCCGCCCATCGTGGTTGCGTCGACGGAGGCTTCGGCGTGATCAATCGTGACACTGCCGCCCATGGTTTTGACGCTCGCGAACTCACCCACGCTTCCCAGATGGATGTCGCCGCCCATCGTCGAAAGGGTTGCTCCATGCGGCGCCTCCGCAACATCGATCTCGCCGCCCATCTTGCTGACGCTGATCGCGCCTGTGTCCGTGACTGCTTCCGCATCGAGCGGACTCCGCGACCTGTGGTGCTTGCAGCCAGTCAAAGCGGCTGAGATTACGCCGGTGAGGACGAGCAAAATCACGACAGACGGTTTGTGAATTGTCATCGCATGGATCTCCCGATAAAAATCAGATCAAGACTCAAGAGGCTATACGGAAGGCCTGTCGAAATAGTTCCAGGAATGTTCATTCGGCTGACCAATCGCGAGACCGGCGTGCCCCCCTGCGCGCTGTTGTGATCAATTGTCAATTCAACTCACGAGTGAAGCATGAGCGACTACGATATGCCAGCGACTCTTGCCGAATGCGGCTGCCCAAACACGCGTGAAACGGAAATCGCCATTGGCTGGGCTGCCATTGTACGTGCCGGACAATCGCATCCGTACTGACACGATAGCCATCTTTTCATGAAACTGGATATGCCGCTCGGAGGGAGTTAACTCTTGCACCTTGAGAAGACCGGATTGATAGGCGTCAAGGTCGTCTTTTTTGCCGAGTCTTTGCCCTAGATGATTCGTGAAGATCAGTTCTGGAGCGAGCAACTCATCCAAGGCATGAAGATCAGAATTCAGCATCGCAATTCTGAGTTGTTCTTCAGCAGCGAGAATCTGAGTCTCCATAGCTTCGTTCATTGGTCTATCCTTCCAGCTTCTTCGTCACCAGTTCATTGAGCAGCGCCGGATTCGCCTGGCCTTTTGTCGCCTTCATCACCTGGCCGACAAAGAAACCGGCCAAAGTTGTCTTGCCGGCGCGATACTGTCCCACCTGCTTTGGATTGGCGGCGATCACCTGGTCGATCAGCTTTTCAATCGCCCCCGCGTCGCTGATCTGCTCCGGCTTCTCGCGCTCGTAGACGCCAGCAAAGTCCTCGCTTTTTTCAAAGCAGACGTCGAAGAGCTGCTTGAGCTGTTTGGAGCTGATCTTTCCCTCGTCGAGCAGATCGGCGGCCTGCACAATGCCGACCATCGAGACTGGCGATTGTGCCTGCTCCAGGCCCAGCGCCTTCAGCCGTCCTCCGACCTCGCTGAGCAGCACATTGGCGACACGGCGCGGGTTGCGCGCGGTCCTGGCTGCGGCTTCAAAGCGGTCGGCAAAGGCCCGCTCGGCGGTCAGCGTCGCCGCATCCTGCGCGCTCAGCTCGTACTCGGCGATCATGCGCGCGCGGCGCGCCTCGGGCAGCTCCGGCAGCTTCTTCCTCGCCTCGGCCAAAAACTCCGCCGACACAATCAGCGGCGGCAGATCCGGCTCGGGAAAGTAGCGGTAGTCGTGCGCCTGCTCTTTGGAGCGCATCGAGTACGTGCGTCCCTCATTGGCGTTCCACAAACGGCTCTCTTGGATCACATGGCCGCCAGACTCGATCACCTCGATCTGCCGCTCGATCTCGTACTCCAGAGCCAGGCGGACAAAGCGAAAGCTGTTGACGTTCTTCACTTCCACCTTGGTCCCGAATTCTGTCTGGCCGCGCGGACGCACGCTGACATTGGCGTCGCAGCGCAGCGAGCCTTCTTCCATGTTGCAGTCGGAGACGCCACAGTAGAGCAGGATTTCCTTGAGCCGCGTCAGGTACTCGAAGGCCTCATCCGGCGTGCGCATATCCGGGTCGGAGACAATCTCCGCCAGCGGCGTGCCGCAGCGGTTCAAATCAAGATACGTCCGCGTCGCCGAGTCGGCAAATCCGTCGTGCAGGCTCTTGCCGGCGTCCTCTTCCATATGCAGGCGTGTGATGCCGATGCGCTTCATGGAACCGTCCGCGATGGGCACGTCGATCCAGCCATGCTCGGCGATGGGCTTGTCGAACTGCGAGATCTGATAGCCCTTGGGCAGGTCGGGATAGAAGTAGTTTTTGCGGGCGAAGATGGAGCGCTCGCGCACCTGGCATTTGATGGCCAGCGATGCCAGTGTGGCGAACTCCACGGCCTGGGCGTTCAGTACCGGCAGGGCGCCGGGGAGACCCAGGCAGACCGGGCAGACGTTCGAGTTCGGCGCCGAGCCAAAGTGATTGGCGCAACCGCAGAAGGCCTTGGTAGCGGTGAGCAGTTGCACGTGGACTTCGAGTCCGATCACGGGCTCGTACTTGGCCAGGACGTGAGGAGAAAGCGCGGCGGCAGGCATATTGTCTTTGATTTTAACGCGTCAGGATTTCCCACGGGGTTCGTTCTTTCCAGTATTCAGAAAGGCGGCGGATTCAATTCCGGACTTCTTGGTGCGCAATATGCCCGGTACCATTAATATGCGTTGGACCTGCGCGGAATACCAATCTGCTGCTCCGGTCGGAGATTTTCGTGTTACAGTTGGTTCAATCTCAATGTTTCTTGTTTTTATGCCCGCAATCTCTCAAGCCGGCAGGCCGGAGCGCAAGGCGTTGCGCGGCGGCCTGCGTAGCAGTACGATGTTCTGCAAGCTCCGGCCTGAGACCTCATCGGCATGAACAAGGCCGGCCAACCGCGGCAAACCTTCCGCTAGTGTGATCGGGAAGGTTTTCCACAGGAGGTAAAACAGAGTTTGCACACCCGTTCGCGCTTACCCCGAGAGCGCAGGTCAGGTTCTGTCCTATAGGTGAAATTCAGACATGAGCGATTTACCGGTTCATGGGCAACCAATCATCCTCTTTGCCGAGGAGTGCGACCGGGGAACACTGCGCGAGGACAATCAGGACTCCGCCCTCCATATCCGTATCGCCTTGGGCGACTTGCTGATCGTCGCCGACGGCATCGGCGAATCCGCGGGCGGAGCCACTGCATCGCGGATGGCGGTCGAGTATTTTTACGCGCACTTGGCTGCCCTGCCGCAGAACTACCCCGCCGACAACGCTCTCCGCGAGGCAGCGGCGCGCGCCAATGCGAACATTATGGCGGCTGCCAGGGCGCCGGACTCGCCGTATCCGCGCATGGGTTCCACGGTCGTGGCAGCTCTGCTGCAGCAGGACGGCGAGATTACCAATGCCTGGATCGGCCACATCGGCAACAGCCGCGCTTACCTGATGCGCGCCGGCCGCCTGCACCGCCTCACCACCGATCATTCCGCCGTTCAGACCCTGCTCAACCGCAACCTGATTGCTCCGGAAGAGGCGAAGGACCATCCCGACGCCTTGGTGCTGACCCGCTGCCTAGGCCATCAACTCGATGTGGAGATGGAAATCGAGCAGCTCCCCCTCGCCGTCGGCGACACACTTCTGCTCTGTTCCCGCGGCCTCTGGGGATTCGTCCCGGAGCTGGAGATCCAGACAACGGCAGCCAGTCTCAGCGTGGAGGCCGCCGCCCACAATTTGCTTGAACTAGCCCTCACCACAGGCGGCCACAACAACATTGGTATTGAGGTGGCGCGGCTGATTGCACCTCCCGATACTCCCATTCGGAGCGAACATCCCCCTCTCGCATTCAAGTGGGTTCTGACGGTCTTCCTGCTGGCGATTGCCAGTTTGTGCGTGCTGGCATGGCTCACCTTCTGGAGCAACTGACTTACCCACACCGCGGGACGCTGCTTTAAACGCCACAATAAATGCGCCCGGCTATGAGGTTTTCAGCAAAGGGCCGAACGCATTCACAGCCTTTTTTGAACCCGCTACTCCTCCACTCCGTCGTTGATCTGCGCGCAATCCATGCGCAGTGTTCCGTTGTCGTTGAAGACCAGGCCGTTGAAACGCAGCATGCTGCCCACGGCGATGGAACCCGGGTTGAGCAGTTGGGTGTTGCTGTCCACGTAAACCACGACGCTGCCGGGATTGGTCAAGGTTGTTGTCTCGCCCGGCTGCACTGGCAGAATCGTAAACAGGTCATACGGAGCAAGTGCAACCGTGTAGGTGGTAAAGCTGCCGCTGCTTGAAACCCCGCTGACTGTTCCGTTGATGGTTTGCGGCAGCAGCGTCATGGTGGTCAGCGGAAAGTACTGGCTCGGAAGTGTAGGCGCATGGTTGCTGGTGAGCACATTCTGACCGGGAACCATGTTCGCTGCATTGAAACTCGCAGTGAAGGGCAGGCTCTGCACATTGGAGAGCTGACCCGAGATTTGGAAGACGGTATTGCTATAGGTGAAGCTGTTCGTTTGGTTCAATGGAATTAAACCCTGGCTTTCGACGATAAGTTCATCCAGCCTAGTCGTTGGGGAATATGAATTCAGTAGCGGGCCAATTGATACGGACAAATCGGACGGATTCGTGTCATAGACCGCTACCCGCGTGGCCAGCAGCGAACCATTCGATTGAATCGCGGCGTCCATATCCACTGGCATTCCGGCGGCAAGTTGTGAAGCGCCGGTAACTCCCTGAAAGACGGTGCTGCCGCTGGCGCTAACCTCCCAGACAGGACCATCCGCCGCAGTCAGGCTGAAGCTGGCTCCACTTGCAGAGACAGTGTCGATCAACCCATGAAGGCCTATCGCCATGCCGTTCGAGCTGTTCGTGGGCTGGGCCGCGATGGTTACAGGGCGCAGATTGAAGACCGGCATGATGGGAGGCGTGTCGGAGACTGTGGTTACGCAGGTGGGAAGAACCAGCGAAGGAGCAACCTGCAAATCCAGCGCAAGCCCCATGCTGTCTCCGGCGATCGCGATCGGCCCCGGCACGTTCACGGTAACAGTGGTTGCGCCATAAAACCCCCCATTGATGAGAAGGCCGCCGGTGGGTTCAACGCCCGCGCACATGGCATAGGCTTGTTCAATTGTTGCGCTGGCGGAGGTGTAAGTGTCTTGCGGAATACTTACTGTGGTGAGCGGCGCCACGCTGCCGTTCAGATGCATATACTCGGCGCTCTGGGGCGTGTACTGGGGCGTGGAAAAGACCGTAACCGTCTTGCCCGACTGGCTGGTCAGGGCCAGGCTGTTCAAGGAAACGTGAAACATGGTCATCTGATCGTTGCCGGTGCTTGTCGCCAGAACGGTCACCGGAGTGTACCCGGTCACGGTTGAAGTCGAAGATGAACTCCCGCCGCAGCCCGTGGTGAAGGCCGCTGCCAGCCCTGCGGTAAGAGCCAACAACAGGCGAAAGTGACGGGAAATCGGCGAGTTGCAGTAGCAGAGAGGAGAGGAAGAACGCATGGGGCATCCTTTCAAATTTACGGTTGGGAACGTGGCTGCCGAAGGGCAGCAAGCCGCTTGATCGCGAACTTCAACCCCGAAAGGATCAACCGCGTCTCCGTTGATCAATCATGGATCGTAAAGGGCATGCTGGCTGCGATTCTGCATCCTGCATCGGCGCGGAAGCGTACCGTGAGCCACCTGAACCTATAAACACAACACTTGGAAATAAGTTTCTATAAGATAGAAAACTAATTACAACTCAGCATATCTTCCGGAAACTCCGTTGCCGCTGCGTCTTCGGGCGCAGCATCCGGCTCCGCGCCATTGGCAAGCTGGGCCGTGAAGAATGCATTCACCTGGGCGAGCACCTCGGCGCCGCTCCGCGCCTGATAGATCGCTCCCCGCAGCTTGGCCCCACCCGTCACGCCGTGGGTGAACCAGGTGGCAAACTGCTTCATCTTGCCGGCGGTCTCGCCCAGCCGCGCGGCGCGAGGCAGGTCTTTCGTCGCCTCGACCTCGTCCAGCAGCATCTGAAAGTAAACCCGGATCATGCGATAACGGTCTTCCACCGTGGGCTGTTCATAACTGCCGGTAGCCGTGTACTGCGCAATCTGCCTGAAAATCCATGGGTTTGCCGGCGCGGCGCGGCCAATCATCACCGCGTCGCAGCCGGTTTCGGCCACCATCGCGGCTGCGTCTTCGGGAGTTCTGATATCTCCGTTGCCGATCACCGGAATCCTGACCGCCTGTTTGACTCGCGCAATCCACTCCCAGCGCGCCTGGCCGCTATAACCTTGTTCTCTTGTCCGGGCGTGCAGCGCAACCCCGTTCAGCCCCTCGGCCTCGGCCATCCGCGCCAGCTCCAGGCAAATAATGTCGGCATCATTCCAGCCCAGACGGAACTTCACTGTGAAGGGAATCGTCACCGCCTTGCGCACGGCACAGAAGATCTCGCCGATGCGCGGCAGATCGCGTAACAGGCCCGAGCCGCCGTTCGAGCCGACCACCCGTTTGGCCGGGCAGCCCAGATTCAGGTCCACCAGGTCGAAGCCGGTGTCTTCGACAATACGCGCCGCCTCGGCCAGTGTCTCCGGATTGGCTCCAAAGAGTTGCGCGCCGATGGGATGCTCGTCGTCGTAGAAGGTCAGATAGCGCTGGCGCTTGCTCTCCCGCATCCGCGCGAGGCCATCGGCGGAAGTGAACTCAGTCATCAGCAGTCCGCAGCCGGATTGGGCGTTGCTGACGGCGGCGTCAATGCTTTCCTGATCCCTGTTCCCTGATCCCTGTACCCTGGAAAACAAGCTGGCGTGGCGGATGAAGCGCCGGAAGACCGTGTCGGTAACCCCGGCCATGGGCGCCAGCACCGCCGCCGGAGCCACCACCACCGGCCCCAGGCACATCTCCGCCGGCACTCGCGCTTCGGCTGGCATCGCGTGCTCTCTGGGCTCATCCCAGCCCTTTTTTACGGTAAAGCCCTTGCCCGCCATATAGTCTCAAGCTTGCATGGTGAATGAACCGCCGGAAGTCCATGTTTGCGACCCCAGCTATTAGTGCGAAATCGAGGCTAAAGCAGCAGTTATCGGCCCCACGAGCATCATCTGCTCAGTTGAGTTCTCTCCGTTCGTCCGCAATTCTAGATTCTTACTTCGATATCCGGACGACTTTTCGCTAACAGCCGAGTTTCAATAGACTTGAGCTTCGCTGGGTCCACACGAAACCGTTCGGGGACGACAGCCATTTCAGCGGTAGGAGATTCCACGCCCCTCTCCTCGATCGTAATAACGCCTAGACGTCCAATCCCATCCACAGGAAATAGACCAAAATGCGTGAGCTCACCGAAAGCCAGATCGAAGCTCTCTGCCGGAATGGCAAGGTATCGGTAGTGAGCCTGCATTGACATCACCTGGTGATGTATCTTCTGTAGCTTCTCACTATACTTCGGAAACCACGAGTCAAGGTTTGCTTGTAACTCTTTTGAGTTAGATGGCTTCCGCCATTGGCCCTCGGCTGGGCTGAGATCGCGCGTTAATTTGATTTCGACGGCGTGCAGGTCGCCCGCACCGCCACGATCCACTGCCAGTACGTCCGCCGAGATAAGGGAGGGTGGTGGTTCCAAATAGATATTGGGAACAGATAATTTCCGGCGCAGCAATTCCGCGACCGCATTGATTGCACGTCCCTCTCTCTGACGTAACGTCAGCTCCCGAATTACGGTCATTAGGATAACCTTCCTTTCCGCCTTAGCAGAATCTCTTCTGCCCACCTCTGAAATCTCTCGGCGGCAATACAGAGCGCTGCGACCTTTTCGTCTTCGACTTGCTTGTCACCATAGGAGATATCTGTCTTTGCTCCCAGCAGCTTATCGAGATGAGTAATTCCCCGTGGCTCGATTTTCGCTCCTGTGCATACCCGCCTCAGAGCAGGGACTGCCTTCTTGTGGTCCTCACAGCTTGGCCGTTTGTCTCCAAGCCCAATCAAAAGCGCATCACTGTACGAGATTGCGCTATGAACCGCCAGCAATACAGCAGCAGAAGCATACGCGGGTAAATCGTCTTGACAGAGCTTCATAGCGCCTGCAAGTTGCGTTGCCCGACGATAGTAAACGGTGAAACTCGCCTCGATCATGTAAAACCATTCTCGCATAAAACGACGCGAAAAAGCCCCCGCCATGGCGGAGGCCCAATCGTGCGAACCGTTTGCCGGGGCGCGGTTACTTGCTGGCTGCTGCCGCTGCCACAGCCTCGTCGGACTTGGCATACTTGCGGCGGAAGCGCTCGACGCGGCCCGCTGTATCCACCAGGCGCTGCTTGCCGGTGTAGAACGGGTGGCATACCGAGCAGATTTCCACGTGGATGTCGCCCTTGTGGGTCGAACGGGTCTCAAAGTGGTTCCCGCAGGCGCATTTCACCTGCACCGCGGCGTAGTTGGGATGAATCTTTTCCTTGGGCATCTCGCTAGACAGACCTTTCCTGCAATGCTTCTCTTCCATTGTAGGGGGATTCGGCAGGTTTAGCAATTCAGGGATTAATCTCTGGTCCCTCGGTTTCTAGTCCCTGCTTTCAACGCCTGTTCGATCCCCGCTTCCACCAGCGGCTTCATCACCGCGTAGCCGGCGGGCAGCGGATGTACCCCATCGGCGCTCAGTGAAGCCGGCAGCCCGCCGCGCTCATCCTTCATCGCCGTGTGGTAGTCCACATACACATGGCCGTTTTCCGCCGCATAAGCCTTGATCCAGGCATTCAAAGCCAGCACCTTGGACGCGGGCGTCATACCCGGCCTCCAGGGAAAATCGAAGGCCGGAAGCAGCGAGCAGAGCACCACGCGGATGTGGTGGGCCGCAGCCAACTCGGCCATCGAGGCCAGATTGTCTTCGGTCTGCTCCAGCGTCATCGGCCCGGTGTTGCCCGCAATGTCGTTGATGCCCGCCAGAATCACCACCACCTTGGGCTGGAGCGCGATCACATCCTGGCGGAAGCGTACCAGCATCTGCGGCGTGGTCTGCCCGCTGATGCCGCGATTGATGTACGGTTTGCCGGGAAAGGCACCATCCGGGCCTTCGAAGTGCCAGCCCTCGGTGATCGAGTCGCCCATGAAGACCAGGCGGTTTTCGCCCGCGGCGGGCGGCGCCAGCTTCAAATCAGCCTCCTTGTACCTCGTCAGCCAGGGGAAATCCGTGAGCAGGCGCGTGTTGTACTCTTTCTGCCACTCGGAAACGGGCGCGGCCTGCGGCACCGCGCCGGGAGTCTTGACCTCCGGAGCGGCGACCATGGTTTGTTGAGCCGGAAGCACGGCGGCGTTGAAGAGGCCGCAAGCGGCAAGAAGAAGAAATGCAAGGCGCAAAGCTATTCGATTCATTCGGAACTCTCCCGGATCGTCCGTCAATTGATTGTAGGCAATTCTGCCGGGCTCACAGCAAAGCCTTTTTCCACATTAACGGACTGCCGATGCACCGCCGCCATGAGCCAGCCGGTGCGCTACGCTTGGAGAGATGAGTGTTTGCGCGATCTGCGATGGAGTGGGGCTGGTGCGGGTGGTCAATTCCGCCGGCAAGTGGATTTCGCGCGCCTGCGATTGCCAGGAGATGGAGCGCGAGCAGCGTCGCCTGGCCGCCGCCCACATCCCCGAGCGCTACCGCCATTGTTCCCTGGACAACTATGTCACTGTCCGTTCCAAAA
>CAZQRX010000004.1:0-67877 GCA_964595845.1 uncultured Occallatibacter sp.
AGGATGCCGACAAGGATGGCGCCGCCGGCTCGATTGCGTCACAGAAGCTGGGCGCAAAGCAGTAGGCCTACGGATTGACAAAGAGGCTCGCGGATAAACTTCGCGAGCCTCTTTTTGCGTTGGTGCTGGGGTGTGGAGTTTTGCAGCATTGAAAGGGCACGGCTTCAGCCGTGCCATTGAAGCTTTCGCCGCTGGGGGAGAATGCTTGCAGTGCATCCGAGCATTTTTCCCTTCCCGCGCGTCTGGTGGACTATGAGCGTGGGTCAGGCAGTATTCTCAGGTTGGATGGAGATCGCGGACAAAGCTGCATACGACAAGGCTCGCGAGCACGCGGAAGAGCAGGCGCTCGCGGGGCTGGTGAGCCAGTACGCCGGAACGCTCTACCGGGTGGCTTATTCCGTTCTGCGCAACTCCTCGGACGCCGAAGACGCCGTGCAGGAGGCGTTTGTGCGCGTGTTGCGCCATCGCGAGACGCTCGCTGAGGTGCGCGACCAGCGGGTGTGGCTGATCCGCATTGTGTGGAACGTCGTGCTGGACCGCAAGCGCCGCATGAAGACCCGGCCTGAGACCGACGATGTGGCCGAGCTGGCGCGCGTGCTGCCTGCCGGAGGGCTGACCGCCGATGAACGCGTTGCCGCCGCTCAGCACCACGCCCGCGTACTGGCATGCGTGGAGCAGCTACCCGCCAAGGAGCGCCAGGTGTTGATGCTCTCCGCCTTCGAGGAGCTGACCAGCGTGGAGATTGCCTCGGTCTTGGGTATTACGGAGTCCAGCGTGCGCTCGCGGCTCTTTCGCGCGCGCAACCTGATGGCCGGTCTGCTGGACCACACAAGGAGTTTGCGATGAGATCAGAGATCAGAGATCAGGGGGAAGGGACGCCCAGTCCGGCGGAAGAGACGCTGCGGCTGATCGCCCGCCTCTCCGCGCCAGAGGGGCTTGAGGAACGCGTGCAGGTCGGATTGCGCGCTGCGTCACGCACGACTTTAGGCAGCACTCGGATACTTCAATGGCCGATGGCGCTACGCCTGGACAACGCCTGGATGCAAAGTTCCCTGGCGCGTACGGCGGCGGCGGCGGTGATCGTCGCTGTGGTAGTTGGCGGCGGGTGGGTTGTTTCCTCGCGCGTACAGCCCGCGCAGCCGGCCAGGGCCATCGCGATTCCCCCGCGCGTCTCCGTGCAGGGCAGCTTTTCCAACGCAGGCGCCATGCGCACCCCGCAGACGCTCAACGGGCCGGTGGTCGAACCTTCGGCCAACGCGCATCCAGCCGCAGCCGCGCCGTCAGAAACCAAGCCTGCCGGCAAGGCTGCGGCGCATACGCCGGTCCGGCATGGCAAGTCCGCGGCAGCACACAAATTCATTGCGCAGCCCGCCAAGCCACCGGCAAAGTAGCGAATTACTCGTCCTTGACTACCGCGCGGATGACCATTCCGAGTAAAGCCAGCACTAAGGCGCCCCAGAAGGCCGCGCCGAATCCGCGCACGTGGAAGCCGCGGACGATGCTCGATGCCAGCAGGATCATCAGCCCATTGATCACCAAAAGAAATAGACCGAGGGTGAGTATGCTGATGGGGAAGGTAATAATCTTCAGGAAGAAGCCGACGGTTGCGTTGAGCAGGCCGATCACGAGCGCCGCAGCCAGCGCAGGCCCCAGTCCTTCAACTTCAAAGCCGCTCACCAGACTGGAAACCGCCAGCAGGGCAAACGCGCTAAGCAACCATTGAAGCATAAGTCTGACCATCTAAAGTTCTCCTTGTCGTCCAAATCCTAATACCCACAAACAAGAGTCCCGCAATCACTCGGCCAGCGCCGGTTCCAGATCCTCAGCGGGCCGCAAGCCTTTAGCCTTGACCTGCGACGTCGTCAGCAGGAAGACGGCCACTACGATGCCTGCCATGCCGGCAAACTCGGCTCTCTCCGGCCGTTCGTGGAGTAGAACGATTCCCAGCAGCACCGCGATCACCGGATTGACATAAGCATACGACGCGACTTTGGCAACCGGCACGTGCTCCAGCAAATAGACGAAGGCGGTGTAGCCCAGCAGCGACCCGCCGGTGATGAGGTAGGCGAGCGAGCCTATCGAGGCCGCGTTCACATGAAACTGCGGCCATTCGCCCAGCGCCGTGCCCAGCGCGGTGTTGATGGCGCCGGCGAACAGCATCTGCCAGGCCGCGGCCACAAGGCAATTCACCGGCAGGCGAGCGCGCCGCGACAGCAGGCTACCTGCGACCCAGGCGAAGGCCGCGATCAGCAGCAACCCTAAAGCCAGCAGGCGCGCACGGTCCCCGAGCAGGCCGGTATGCAACGAGGGCCACACCAGCGCGGCCAGGCCGGCAAAGCCCAGCCCCATGCCCAGCCAGCCGCGCACCGGCAGCGGTTCACCGCCGGGGAGCAGCATCTCGGCCAGCGCCGCAAGCAAGGGAATGACTGCCAGCACCAGCGAAGCCAGCCCGCTGGGGACGGTCTTCTCGGCGTACACCAGGCAGACATTGTTCACGGATAACAGGAAGAACCCAACCACGCCGAGCATCAGCATGGCCCTCGGCGGCCAGAGCAGGCGCAGCCCTCGCCAGCGGCACCATGCCATCAGTAGTGCGCCGGCAATAATAAACCGCGTGCCGGCCAGCAGCGGCGCCGGCATCTGGGCCGCTCCGATACGAATGGCTGCATAAGTCGATCCCCAAAAGAAGTACACACTGGCGAAGGCCAGAACGACGGAGGCCGTGTTGGCGGCCTTCTCTTTCGGGTTGGCGGATGGGATCGTGGAATTCGCCATGGGGTTGATTCCATGCTAACGCCTGGAGGCCTGGTGGACAGTTTTGTCCGAGGCCGATTTGCGCCTTTCAATGATTCAGTTGAGAATGGATTTCCATGGGATGGATGGAGCAGATGCGGATCGGCTGCGAGGAGCGCGCGCTTGCAGGTCTCGCGTGGGTAGCGCGGAAACGGGGCCGGAGCGATGACCTGGCTCCTCACCTCGCTACCGGCATCGAGGGCGAGGATGCGGCCCTTTTCCACTTGCGCCGCAAAGGCTACACCGTGGTAGCGCGGCGCTGGTCGTCGGGCGAGATGCCCGGCGATGTGGACCTGATCGCCTGGCAGGGGCCTTGGCTCTGCTTTATCGAAGTGAAGACCCGCACCGCCCGCGACGCCGCTCCTGCCGAAATCGCTGTCGACTCCCACAAGCGCAATACACTCCGCCGCCTGGCCCGTCACTATATCCGTCAATTGCCCCAGGAGACTACCCCTCCGGTCCGTTTCGACGTGCTCAGCGTCTATCTTGTGCCGGGACAAGAGAAGGAGTTCGCGCATTTTGAAGGCGCATTTGGCTGGAGCGAGCGGGAGGGCGAGGACTGAGGCGGCGTAGCGAGCCCGGCAAAGCAGGCACTGTGATAATTTTGAAGGAGCGGCCTTTTGCGAGCTCGTAGCTCAGTAGGTAGAGCAACGCCCTTTTAAGGCGTGGGTCCTGGGTTCGAGCCCCAGCGAGCTCACCACTCCTTCCGGCCGCGGTTTCCCTGTCATTTGCTCTTACATCGATACTCTACACGCTGTGGTCTGCCGTGGGTGCCAGTGGCAGCGTGAAGCGGAAGGTAGAGCCGTGGCCGAGTTCGCTTTCGGCCCAGACGCGCCCCCCATGTGCCAGGACGATGTGCTTGACGATGGCCAGGCCGAGGCCGGTGCCGCCCGCCTCGCGGGAGCGCGCTTTGTCGATGCGATAGAAGCGCTCGAAGATGCGGGTCAAGTGCTCCGAGGCGATGCCGGGGCCAAAGTCCTGAATGCTGAACTCGACTTCCACTGCGGCTTGAGGAGTAACTTGAGGTTCGAGCAGCCGCGCGCCGACGAGGATGCGCTTGCCGGCCTTGCCGTACTTCAGAGCGTTTTCAATGAGGTTGCCGAAGACCTGGTTCATTGCGTCGGGATCTACCAAGACCAGGGCGTCGGGCGCGCCGGAGAATTCCAGGGCGACTCCGGTGTCGGCGACAATGCCTCCCAGCGAGTCGATGGCGTCCTGAAGCAGCACACTGGCTCGTGTGGGCCGTAGAGCCAGCTTGTAATCAGGACTCTCGACGCCGGCCAGCGCAAGCAGATCCTCGGTGATGCGGTTCATGCGAGTGGCATTCTTGAGGATGATGCCGAGGAACTCATCGCTGGTTTTGCGGTTGGGACGAGGCTCTTCCATCAGCGTTTCGACGTAGCCCTGGATGGAGGTGAGCGGGGTGCGGAGCTCGTGGCTGACGTTGGCGATAAACTCACGGCGGGAGGTTTCCGCGGCCTCGATGCGGGTAATCTCGTGCAGCACGGCGAGCGCGCCGCCGGAGGGTATGGGGGCGGCGTTGATCTCGAAGATGCGCCCCGGGGCGAGCGAACTGGCGCGGCCGGAACGCGCCTCGCGCTGCTCCAGCGCCGAACGCACACAAGCCAGCAGTTCGGGGTCGCGCACTGCGTGAACCAACGGGCGGCCCACATGAATCTGCGTGCCGGCGATGCGCTGCATTTGGGCATTGGACCAGCGGACCAGCCCCTCGGGAGTAAGGGCGACCACCGCCTCCTGCATGGAGTCGAGCAGGCCTGCCAGCTCCTGGCGGCGGCTTTCGATCTCGGCAAAGCTTTTGTCGAGCCGTTCGGCAGTCTGATTGAGCGCGGCCTCCATGGTGGAGAGCGAATCATCGCTGTCCTGTGGAAGGCGGGCGCTCAGGTCGCCGTCGGCGATGCGGCGTGCGAAGACGATGAGCCGCTCCAGTCGAATGGTGAGACGGCCGGCAACCCAGACAGCCAAAACGAGCGCCACCCCCAGCGCGATCAGACCGGACCAGAGAGTTTCATGACCGAGAATCAGGCCGGTGCCGCCGGGAGGAATCTCCAAAACTTTGCGCGCGATAAAGGGAAGGACGACAAATTCCATCGCCGCTGCCTGGAAGAGCAGCAGCAGGAGAAAAAGACCGAGCAGCTTGGTGAAGATTTTTGATTTCACTCTGCGCCGTTCCCATCCGGCTCGTTCAATCCGCGATTGGCCCTTCAGCCATTACATCCCCTGGAACAAAAGACGATTCTGGTCCGCCTAGCACGTTGTTCACATAGCCCGCGCTTCCCGCATAGGAGACCACTTTACCGGGGTTGCCCAACACGACCCCCATGCTCGGTACATCGAAATTAACGTAAGTGCCTGGAGCAATCAGCGCGTCATGCCCGATAGTAACTCTTCCAACAATGATGGCATGCGCACCCACCCATACGCGATCTTCAAGTGTCGGCACACCGGAGCGCGGGCCGCGATTGACAATCCCGATTGTGACTCCATGTCCGATGTTGATATTTGCGCCCAGAACAGCTCCGCCATGAATCACCACTCCGCCAAAGTGACCAAGATACAGTCCAGGGCCTATGCTGGTGATGTGGGGTATATCAAAGCCGTATTTAAGTCGATAATGGTCAAGAACCATGCGGTGAAACAGATAGGAGACGATTCGTATGGACTTTTTTCGGGTGTTATAAAATGCCGCCTTACGCAGGTGGTAGGTAAATCGAAAACCAGGCTTGCGAAGATAGGCCCAAAAAAAGGCGCTCTGTGACGTCTTCCCGCAGTATCTGTATAGATCGTTCTGAAGAATATCCCGAAGATTTAATCGAATTTTATTCATCAGGTTCCACCTCGCATCATTTGCGCTGCCGCCGCCCTCGCTGTGCCGCCAATAGGTTTCTCATCAATGCGCATGGAATCGACCGAGGCTAGAGCCCTGGCCTGCCGCTTCCTCGGCGCGTTCCACGAAAAGCGCCTACTCGCCTTTTGGCAGCTCGAAGCGGTAGCCGGCGCCGCGCACGGTTCTCAGGTAGCGCGGGTTCTCCGGATCGATCTCGATCTTCTCACGGATGCGGCGCACGTAAACGTCGACCGAACGGGGCGTGACGAAGCGGGCATCGCCCCAAACGGAGTCCAGCAGGTGGTCGCGGCTGAAGACCCGGCCGGGATGGCGCGCCAGGTAGTCGAGCAGCCGGAACTCGGTGGCCGTGGTCGCGGTCAGCTCTCCGCGCACCGTCAACTGCATGGCGTTGGCGTCGATGATGACCTCGTCAAAACGGATGACCGAGGGCGTGGTGGGGCGCTCGAAGCGGCGCAGCACGGCCTTCACGCGCGCCACCAGCTCGCGGGTGGCGAAGGGCTTGGTGATGTAATCGTCGGCTCCCATCTCCAGGCCCAGCACGCGGTCGTTTTCAGAGGCGCGCGCGGTCAGGAAAATGATGGGAACCGTGGAGAGTACGGGATTCAGGCGCAGGCGGCGGCAGACGTCCAACCCATCGCCGCCGGGCACCATGATGTCCAGCAGAAACAGCGCGGGCGCCTGGCGCTCGGCGTCGGGAATCAGGTTGGTGGGAGTGTGAAACAGCCGCGCCGCAAAGCCGGCCGCCTCCAGGTGATGCTGCACCAGCCGCGCGATGTCGTGGTCGTCTTCCAGTACAAAAATGGTTTGGCTCAACCGCTCTGCCCTCGCCCGGCGGCCGTTGAACTTCAGATGCGGAGGCCGCACGGAATCATTAACAGAGTAATTCAGTCAGGCAAAGGAATTGCAAACGTTGTGTGAATTTGCGCGGGGAAACCTGCTGCAAAACAGGAGATCGGGAGCGCGGGGTTTTGAAGGTGCGTGGCTACAGCTAAAGTCTCGCTCCTTCAAAACAGAGCCGCTCCACCGGTTGCTCCACTATGATTTACGCTGAAAACGCGGGGTGGCCTTCTCGTCCGGCCGTACCCAAAAGGGAGGTTCTCGTGACCTGGATGATGCTGCTGGTGGGGCTGGTGGTGGGCATGGTTTCCGGCATAGTGGGCATTGGCGGCGGCATCTTGTTTGTTCCCGCGCTGGTTTGGCTCGCGGGCATGGACCAGCACCGGGCGCAGGGCACCTCGCTGGGCGCCCTGCTGTTGCCGGTGGGCGCGTTGGCTTTCTGGGAGTACTATCGCAAGGGCAACGCCGACCTGCGCGTGGCGCTGCTGTTGGCCGTCGGGTTTCTGGTGGGCGGATACTTTGGGGCCGTCGGCGCGCAGCACATCCCGGAACTCTGGCTGCGGCGCATCTTCGCGCTCACCCTGATCGCCGTCGGCGGACGCATGTGGTTCGGGCGTTGATCGGTTCAATGTGTTGTGTGCCCCATCCTTCGCGTTCTTTGCGAAGGGTGGGAGACTGCGAACTCAATGCCTTTTATTCCTTTATCAGGCTCGCGCGATAAAGCGCAGGCGGATGTAGTCGGCGGTCCAGTTTCCTTCATCGTCGCGCAAGACAGGCGCCAGCAGCGCGGCTGTCTCTTCGACGACCGTCTCGCGCAGCGCCTCCGGCACTCCCTCGAGTACGCCGCGGCGAAAGGTGCGGAGCCAACCCTCCATGCCGCTATCCGGCAACGGCGTGGGACGTGGAATCAGCGCGATACGCTCCACGTGGAAGCCATTGCGCTCAAGCCTGCTCTGGTAGGCCTTCGGAGTTGGATAGCAGTTCACACCCTCCTCGGGATCGGTAAAGCCATGGCGTGCCAGAGTAGCCATCAACGCCACGCGAATGGCGGCGACGTTTCCGTGCCCAGCCATCTCGGCGACAAAGCGGCCGCCCGGCTTGAGCACGCGGCGCACCTCTGCCATCATTGCGTCCTGGTTGCGAACCCAGTGCAAAACGGCGTTCGAGAAGACAGCGTTGAAGGAATGATCCGCAAAGGGGAGCGACTCGGCGCTGCCTTCATGGGCATCGATTCCCCGCAAGCGCGCCGCGGCAAGCATCTCCGGCGAAAGATCAACTCCAGTGACGATGGCGCCGGTGGCGGCGAGCCGCTCGGTTAGTTGACCATCGCCGCAGCCGAGATCGAGGATCGATTCGCCGGGCTTCGCGTCCAGCCATTCGACCACTCCACCAGCCATTCCATGCACAAAGGCGGCATTCCGCCCATAGTCCGCTGCATCCCAGATCTGCGTCATCCTCAGCCTCCACTCTAAGTGTGGCTGAGATCCACGCATAAATCAAACACATAACAGTATGATTCTCGATAAGTTATTGTTATTGGGAGATGAGACAGAATCTCCGTCGTCCATCATCCGAAATGCGCGTTGAGCCTGAACGCGCCGCACGAACGAAACGGTTTCGCCGCCCACTTGTCACAGCAGCTCGCGTCTGGCTGGTGCTAGAATTTCGAACGGAGACAGATCGTCTTGCCAACCACCCGCGAAATTACAAGCTCATCTACGATCCTGGTAAACGCACCGTCACGGATTCAGGAGCGTTTGGCAGCCGGACGCATTCCCTGGCTTGGCCCGCTGCTGCTGGTAACCGCGCGGTCTGCATTGTGGCTGGTGCTTCAATCCCTGTTGGCGCTGGTGTTTTGGGCACAGCACCGCCCCGCTCCGATGCAAGCGGCCGGCCAGTGGTGGCCTGTGTACGCGAACCTGGGCGACCTCGGCTGCCTCATCGGAATGAAATACTTCACGCGCAAGGAAGGCATCCGCCTCCGCGACCTCATCGGACCGATTCGCATGCGCTGGGGACACGACCTGTTCCTCGGGATCGGAATTCTGGCCCTCGCGTTTCCGTGCGCCATGTTCGGCAGTTATCTCGCGCAGATATTGGTGTACGGTTCCCTGGCCAAGACCCCCGTAGCGTTCATCCTGCAACGGCATACCCTGCCACTCTGGGCCACGGTGTACAGCTTAACCGTCTGGTGGGTGATCCAGTCTGCCACCGAGGAGATGACCTACCAGGGATATGTGCTGCCCCGGTTGGAGGCGCTCACCAGCCGTACCTGGATCGCCTTCTCCATCGTCTTGTTCTGGTGGTCCGTGCAGCACTGCATGTTCCCCTTCATTCCCGATTGGCGGTTCGTGGCCTATCGCTCTCTCATGATGGCTCCACTCATCCTGGTCATCATGCTGGTTTATTTGCGTATCCGCCGCCTGTCGCCAATGATCATCGCCCATTGGCCCATGGATATTGGGGTCGCGTTTATGACCGGTACCCATTTAGGAGCCGTCATGATGACCGGTATCCACTGACGACTGGTCTCTGCTCCTGTATCATCGAAGAGGCTCCGGTGTGCAATTCCTCTAGCCGCGAGCCCCAATGGGATGTGCATGAAGACTGGCATCATCGGCCTGCCGCAGGTGGGCAAGACATCGCTGTTCAAGATTCTGACCAAAGCCAGGCTCGACGAGCGGGGCCACTCGCGCCAGGAGCACATCGGCGTGGCGCGCGTGCCGGACGAGCGGCTGGACAAGCTCTCCGCTTTGTATTCTCCGAAGAAGACCACCTACGCATCGGTTGAATTTGTTGACGTGGCGGCCATCGGGCAGGAGGCACTCAAAGAGACCGCCTTCCTGACCAGCCTGCGCAATGTGGACGCGCTGATCCACGTGCTGCGGGCCTTCGAGGAGGAGTCGATAGCGCATGTCGGCTCTCTTGACCCGCTGCGCGACATCCGCAGCGTCGAGTTCGACCTGATGATCAGCGATCTCACCCAAGTTGAGAAGCGTCTGGAGCGGCTGGAAAAGGACTTGAAGAAGGGGCGCACCAACGATCTGGAGCACGAACAGTCTCTGCTGCTGCGGTCGAAGGAGGCTCTGGAAAAAGAGACTCCGTTGCGCGAACTGGAGATGACCGCGGAGGAGAAGAAGCTCATTAAAGGCTTTATGTTCCTTTCGCAAAAGCCTATTTTATATGTGCTTAATATTGGTGAGAGCGTGACGCTCGGCGATGACCTGGAGGCGGCGGTGAGCCGCTGGAAGCTGGACGAGGTTGCCCATCGGCCCAATGCCGGAGCGACGGCGATCTGCGGCAAGGTGGAGGCAGAACTGGCGGAGATGGACGACGAGGAGGCGGCGGAGTTCCTGGCCAGCTATGGGCTGCGAGAGAGCGGCCTGGTGCGGCTGATCCGCAAGAGCTATGAGTTGCAGGGGTTGATCAGCTTCTTCACCGCCGGCGAGGACGAGTGCCGCGCCTGGACGATTCCGGCCGGCTCGAAGGCGCCGCAGGGGGCCGGAGCGATTCACTCCGACCTGGAGCACCACTTCATCCGCGCCGAGACGATTCGCTGGGACAACCTGCTGGCCGCCGGCTCCGAGGCAGCGGCGCGGGCCAAGGGCACGCTGCGCCTGGAAGGCAAGGAGTACGTGGTGCAGGACGGCGATGTGATGCACATCCGGCACAGCGGGTAAGCGACAAATGCTGAAGTTATCTCTCATTCTCGGAACGATTGCCGCGCTGGCTGACGTGGCCGGAGGATTGGTGCTGGTGCGCGCCAAGGGCGTGGAACGCTATCTGCGCTACTTTGTGGCGCTGGGCGCGGGCTTCCTAATGGCCACCGCTGTGGTGGAGATGATACCCGAGAGTCTGCGCCTGAATCCGCTGATGGGGCCGATTCTGATTATGGTCGGCTATTGCGTGGTGCATCTGCTGGAGCACACCATAAACGCCCACTTCCATTTTGGCGAGGAGACACACCATGATGCGGCGGGATTGAGCATCCATGCGCTATTTCTGGGACTACTGGTGGTACCGGCGATTGCTATGTTTCACTGGATGGCAATATTGTTGAACGCCGGTGATAGTTATGAACGGGCGAGAGCGCTCGACATTTTCAATCCGTCTGGTCTCGGAATTTTAGGGTGGATTTTTTTGTTTCTTGCATTTCTTAACAGGCCGAAGAAAGGCGAGGAGCTATTTCGCGCATTTCAAAAGAGGCCAAAGAAGGGCGAGGAGACGCACACCGGCGAGTTTATCTCGCAGCGGACCGGTTATTCGGTTCTGGCCGGACTAAGCGTCCATGCGCTCTTTGACGGTGTGGCCATCGGCTCCGGCTTTCTGGTCTCGGGCTGGCTGGGCTGGCTGATCTTTCTGGCGATCCTGCTGCACAAGGCGCCGGAGGGCTTCACGATGGCCTCGGTGATGCTGGCCAGCGGGCGCAGCCGCTCCGCTGCCTTCTATTCCGCAGTGACGCTGGCGGTCGCCACGCTGGCCGGCGTGCTGGTCATCCAGTTGGTTCCCCGCTGGCTGCCGTATGGGCTGCCGCTCTCCGCCGGAGTTGCGCTGTATGTTGGCGCCAGCGACCTGGTGCCCGAGGTGAACCGCGAACCGGGAATTCGCATGGCGCTGGTCTTCTTTGCCGGTGTCGCAGGTTTTCTGCTGCTACGGCTGCTGCTGCCGACGCTGTAAAGACTCAAGAGCCGTCAGCCGCGCCGTCCAAAGCCGAACCTCTCCGCATAGAGCCGCGCCAGCAGCTTGGCGTAATCCCATCCCACTTTGAAGTTGGCTTTGCTGGCCCCTTGGGAGCGGCTGCCGAAGGCCAATGGCACCTCTTTGACCGAGCGGATATGGCCGCGCACCAGAATCTCCAGCAGCAATTTGAAACCGGAGGGCTGGAATTCGATGCCGTCAATGCACTCGCGGCGCAGCAGGAAGCAGCCAGTCATCGGGTCATGAGTGCGAATGCCGGCTCTCTGGATGGGCCAGGTGGCCCAGACGGCGACGGTGGAGAGCCATCTCCGAACCGGATTCCAGGCGCCCAACTGCCCGCCCGCAATGTAGCGGCTGCCAATCGCCAGGTCGTTGCCGGCCAGAATCGCCTCGACCAGGGCGGGCAGCAACTCCGGAGGGTGCTGCAGGTCAGCGTCCATCACGCCGAGAATCGCCGCGTCGGTGTGCCGCCACCCGTAGAGAACGGCACCGGAGAGGCCGCGCTCACCCCTGCGAACCAGGAGGCGCACGCGCGGGTCTTCCCGGCTGATGGCGGTGACGATCTCCTCGGTTCCGTCGCGGCTGTCGTCATCGACCACCAGAATCTCATAATCGATTTCCAAAGGGTCGAGAACGGCGCGCACATCACGGAGCAAGCCGGGGAGGTTTGCCGCCTCGCGGAGGGTAGGAATGGCCAGCGCCAGCTTTTGCCGGGCTCTCGTTGCCGCGCCTTCCTCCGGCGTGTAGGATAAATCTGTTCCTTCTATTGACATACCGAGCTTGAGTATACGGGGTTTATCCGGTTGAGGCGCAACGTTTCCGTCAACATTTTGCTGACCTTGTTTTTCACGACGCTCGGCATCGCCGTGATGGGCTATCATCCCGGCCTTGAAGACGACGGCATCTATCTTACGGCGGTGATAAAAAGACTGAATCCGGCGCTTTATCCCCGCGACGCCGATTTTTTCCGGTTCCAACTCCAGGCCAGCATCTTCGACAACTGGATCACCGGATTCGTGCGCTGGACCGGATTATCGGTGCCTGCCGCGGAGCTGTTCTGGCAGTTTGCCTCCATCGCGTTGATCGTCTACGGGTGCTGGACGATTGCGCGCAAGCTGTTTCCCGAGGCGTGGGCGCAATGGGCCGGCGTTGCGATGGTGACCGCCATGTTTACGCTGCCGGTCTCCGGAACCGGGCTGTACATGGTCGATCAGCATCTGCATCCGCGCACCATGGCCACGGCCTTCATTCTGCTGGCGGTGGCGCGCGTCCTGGCGAACAGGAAGGCTCAGGCTGCCCTGCTCCTGCTGCTGGCGTTTCTGCTGCATCCGATCATGGCCGCGATGGGAATCTCCTTCTGTGTCTTTCTGGCCATGGCGATGCAGGAGCCGGCGTTCGGCTGGCTGCGGCGCTTGCCTCAGGCCGGACGCGGGGCCAGATTCGGGTTTGCCTTTGTTCCCCTTGGCTGGGCCTTCGAACCGCCCAATCCCATCTGGCGAGAGGCTGTGAAGATGCACAACTCCTTGTGCCTCTACCACTGGGCCTGGTATGAGTGGCTGGGCGCTGTTGCGCCTCTGCTTCTCTTCTGGCTGCTCTGGCGCTCTGCGCAGAAGCGAGGCGAGAGACTATTGGCGCGCTTTGCGCTGGCCGTCTTCGCCTACGGGGTCTTCCAACTGGTGGTGGCGATGATCCTGCTGGCAATCCCGGCGTTCATCCGGGTTGCTCCCATGCAGCCGATGCGCTTCCTCCACCTGGTGTATTTTTTTATGACGCTGATGGGCGGTTGCCTGCTGGGCAAATACCTGCTCAACTCCAGCGTGTGGCGCTGGGCGGTCTTTCTGGTGGCAATCAATGGGGGGATGTTCTTCTCGCAGTGGATGCTCTTCGACAACAGCGAACACCTGGAATTTCCCGGCCGGGCAACGGCCAACCCATGGCTTCAGGCCTTCGACTGGATTCGCCGGAATACGCCAACCGACGCCTATTTTGCTCTCGACCCGGAGTACATGGCCACGCCGGGAGAGGACTATCACAGCTTCCGCGCGCTGGCCGAGCGCAGCATGATGGCCGACAACATCAAGGATCCGGCGATGGTGGCGCAGGTCCCGGAGCTGGCCCCCGTGTGGGCTCGGCAGGTCGCTGCCGCGACAGGCTGGAGCCGCTTTCAGTTAGCGGACTTCGAGCGGCTGAAGGCGGAGTTCGGCGTGAGCTGGGTGGTGGTCTCCTATCCTCAACCGCCGGGGTTGGATTGCCGCTGGCATAACGACACGCTTGCTGTGTGCCAAGTTCCGTGAACAGTGGACAGTGAACCGTAATCTTTCCCTGCCGGAGTTGCCGGTACAATGGACGTGTTCTTTCATGTTAGTTTTGAGAGATAAACTGTCCGCGGTTTTGGCTGCTAATCAGGATGCGGAAATTCCTGATTCCTGATCACTGTTCACTATTCCGGCGGGAGACCGGTTCATGCTCAACCTTACCCAGCGACTGATTCTCGGCTGCACGCTAGTCATCGGCCTCGCGGCAGGCCTGGTGATGGCTGCACACAACGCGCTGGCGGCGGCGGGGCAGTTGAAGCTCGCGTGGATCTTCGTGGTGGCCATAGCGATCGTCGCTGGGGCGACGGCATTCTTTGTGCTGCGGCCCATCCGCATGCTGGCGCGCGACGCCCACAGAATCGCGCAGGGCAACCTGGAGCATCGCGTGGAGTGGAGCAGCCGCGACAGCTTCGGCGTAATCGCCGGCGAGCTGAACCGGATCGCGGTCCGGCTGCGCGAGTTGCGCGACACCGACGCGGGACGCCGCCAGATGGAGTATCAACTCTCCGACGCGGTGCTGCAATCCATCTTTGAGCCGATTATAGTGACCGACGGCAAGGGGCATGTGCTGAAGGTGAATCAGGCCGCGATCGATCTGCTGGGCGAGGTCGCCGGCGACCGCATGGCGCTGGCCAAAGCGCCCGGCGGGGACAAGATTCTGAGCGCCATTCGCAATGCCGTCGCGATGCAGAAAGCGGTGACCACCGAGGATGAAGCGTCGCTGCTGCCGATGCGGATCGGCAAGCAGGAGCGCAGCTATCGTCTGCGCACCATGCCCATGCGCGACTCCCAGGGGCGGCTTCTGGGCGCGGTGACCACTCTCGAAGACGTAACCAGCCTGCAAGACACCGACCGCTTCAAGACGCAGTTCATCAGCGTGGCCAGCCGCAAGCTGCGCGACCCGCTGCTGCTGTTGCGTCGCGGACTCTACGCTCTCGCCCAGGGCTTCGGCGGAGAATTGCTCCCTTTGCAGGCGGAACTGGTAGCCTCGGCCAGCAACGAGAGCGAGAAACTGGACGATCTGATGGGCGACCTGATCGAAGTGGCTGAGCTGGACGCCGGCCGCCGCGAGTTCACGCTGGAGCGCATTCGCCCCTTGCAGGTCCTGAACGAAGCCCGCGCCCGCTACTGCGACGCGGCCGCCGAGAAGCACATTCGCGTCGAGGTCAAAGCCTTCGCCGACCTCTCGTTCGTCCAGGCTGACCGGCGCGCGCTGCGCTCCATCCTGGACAACCTGCTGTCGAATGCCATTCGCTATACACCGCCCGACGGCGAGATTCTGCTGGCCGCCGAAGAGGTTCAGGAGTTTGTGCAGTTCACGGTGCGCGACACCGGCCGCGGCATCGAGGCCGAACGGCTGGGCACCATCTTCGACCGCTTCAGTGCTTTCTCGGAGAAGGGCTCAGGCCTCGGCCTCGCGCTGGTCCGCCGGCTAGTTGAGCAGTTGGGCGGCCAGATCGCCGTCGAGAGCCGACTGAGCCACGGAACCACCTTTCGCTTCACCATCCCCGTGGCGGCTGCGCAGGAAGTCCGCCATCCCGTGGAGGTGGGCTGAGCCATGGCTGAAATCGTACTTGAGCGCAAGAAGGAGGCCGCTCGGCTCCGTGTCTACATCGGGGCGGCGCCGGGCGTGGGTAAAACCTACGATATGATCAACGATGCCTACAGAATGAAGCACCAGCAGGGCATCGATGTGGTGATCGGCCTAGTGGAGAGCCACGGGCGCAAGGAGACAGAGGCCCGCATCCGCGACCTGGAGATCGTTCCTCAGAAGGTGATTCCCTACCACGGCGTCAACCTGAAAGAGATGGATGTGGACGCCATTCTCCTTCGCCATCCGAATACCGTGGTCGTGGATGAACTGGCCCATACCAACGTGCCCGGCTGCAAGAACCGCAAGCGCTACGAAGATGTGCTGGAGCTGCTGGACGCCGGCATCAACGTGATGACCGCGGTCAACATCCAGCACCTGGAGACGCTGAACGACGCCGTCAACCGCTCGGCCAACACCGTCATCCGCGAGACCGTCCCGGATAGCTTCCTGAAGCGCGCCGACGAAGTGGTGAACGTGGACGTGACGGTGGACGAGTTGCGCTCACGCCTGCGCCAGGGGAAGATTTACGCGGAGGAAAAGGTGGAGCAGTCGCTGGCCAACTTCTTCCGCAAGGGCAATCTGAATATGCTGCGCGAACTGGCCCTGCGCACCACCGCCGAGCAGGTGGGCAATCAGGCCTCGCAGTACCGCCGCACTCAGGGCCTTGAGCAGGCGCTGATTCCGGAGAAGGTGATGGTCTGCATGAGCACCCGACCCGGCACCGAGCGCCTCTTGCGAGTGGGTTCGCGCATTGCCGGCCGCCTGGCCAGCAACTGGTACGCCGTCTACGTCACCCGTCCCGAGGACGACAAAGGCCACGGCGATCCGGAGGCCTTCCACCGCCTCGAGGAGTATCAGCGCATGGCCCGCGATCTGGGCGCGAAGGTGGTCTCGCTCTCTGACCGCAACATCTCTGACGCGCTGATCCGTTTTGCCCAGGAGGAAGGCATCTCACACGTGGTCTTCGGCCAGTCGGCCCGCTCCCGCTGGGATGTTTTTCTGCGCGGATCGGTCATCAATCGCTTCCTCTCCGAGGTGCGCGACGCAACGGTGCAGGTGGTGCCGATGCAGACGCCAAGGCAACTACGCAAGGGCTGAGTGGTCTCTCTTTGAAGAGCCGGCGAATCCTAAAGTGTGTTTCATAAACCCGCTTTGTGTCAGGGCACGACTTCACAGGCTGCGGAAAAAATTCGGTAAAGAGTCCTTAAGAGTCAGGGCACGACTTCACAGGTTGTGGAAAAACTCGATAGCAGGCCTGTTTTGTAAAAGGGCACGACTTCAGTCGGGCCGCAAGTGCAACAAAATAAATGTCGGGCTTTAGCCCTTGCGGTATGTTCTTGGTGTAATTCGCTTGAGAACAGCCCCTTTTCCGCAGTCTGTACAGGTGTGCCGAAACCGCCAGAGTTCAAGGTTCCGGTGGTAGGCTTTCGTTGATGGTTAGGCAGGAGATGCGGATGCGAACTTTTTCTGTACATATTGCGGCAATTGCAGTTGCAATCTCGCTTGGCGGAAAGTTGCTGGCTCAGCCCTCTGCTCCGGTTGCCACAGCCACACCGCATGGGCAAGTCGACGGTTTCTACAATCCCGTGGCCGATCCCAGAGCCGTTGTCACGCTGGGCCACGCGCGATTCACCATCCTGACTTCCGAGCTGATTCGCATGGAGTGGTCGGCCGACGGTAAGTTCGAGGATCATGCCTCGTTTGTGTTCTTGAACCGTCGGATGCCGGTGCCGAAGTTTGAATCGGATAATGAAGCAAGCGGACCCAACAAAGCGCTCACGCTCGAAACCGACGCCCTCATCCTCTCTTACAAGCCCTCTGGCGACGGTCATTTCGCCTCTGACAATCTCTCTATCACACTCAAAAAAGTCGGCGGCGGACAAGTCGTCTGGCATCCCGGTATAGCCGACCCAGACAACCTACAAGGCACCACGCGCACCCTGGACGGAGCGCTGGGCGACCAGACCCATGAACCGCTGGGTCAGGGGCTGATCTCCCGCTCCGGCTGGGCGCTGGTGGACGATTCCACCCGGCCGCTCTTCGACTCGGCCGACTTCAGCTTTCGCGAGGGGGAAAACAGTCCCTGGCCGTGGGTGATGGAGCGCCCCGAAGGCCCGCGTCAGGACTGGTACTTCTTCGCCTACGGTCACGACTACCGTCAGGCGCTGGAAGACTTTGTGCGCGTAGCCGGGCGCATCCCGCTGCCGCCGCGCTTCGCCTTCGGGGCATGGTGGTCGCGCTACTGGGCCTATACCGACCAGGAACTGAATGAACTGGTGCGCGGCTTCCGCGAAAATGACACGCCTCTGGATGTCTTTGTCATCGACATGGACTGGCACACCAGCCGCGATCAGCTTGAGGCCGCCGGAGAAGTCGATCAGTCCGGCCAGTCGCTCGGCTGGACCGGGTACAGTTGGAATAAGCTCCTCTTTCCCGATCCCGATCAGTTCCTCGCCCAGCTTCATGCCGAGGGGCTGAAGACGACGCTGAATCTGCATCCGGCCTCTGGCGTGCAACCCTGGGAGACGGCTTATCCAGCCATGGCGCGGGCCATGGGCATTGATCCGGCAACCCGCAAGTATGTGCCGTTCGACATTACCGACAAGAACTTCGCCACCAACTACATGAACCTGCTACACCATCCGCTGGAAAGGCAGGGCATCGACTTCTGGTGGCTCGACTGGCAGCAGCAAGCTGAGACCAAACTGGCCGGCGTCAATCCCACCTGGTGGCTGAACTACGTGCACTTCACCGATCAGCAGCGCGAGGGCAAGCGCCCCCTGCTCTTTCACCGCTGGGGCGGGCTGGGCAATCACCGTTATCAGATCGGCTTCTCCGGCGACTCCATCTCGGTCTGGGATTCGCTGGCCTTTCAGCCCTGGTTCACGGCTACAGCGGCCAATGTGGGCTATGCCTATTGGAGCCACGACATCGGCGGCCACATGCCCGGAGCCGTCGATCCGGAACTTTACACGCGCTGGGTGCAATTTGGCGCATTCAGCCCGATTCTGCGTACCCACACCACCAAGAATCCCGACAGCGAACGCCGCATCTGGGCCTATCCCGAACCCTATTCCTCGGTTCTGCGCTCCGCTTTTCAGCTCCGCTATGCGCTGCAGCCGTATCTGTATACCGAGGCGCGCAAAACCTATGAGACGGGCATAGCATTCCTGCACCCGCTCTACTACGATTGGCCGGAGGAAGAGCAGGCTTACCAGAGCAAGGGAGAGTATATCTTTGGCGATCAGATGCTGGTTGCGCCCGTGACCGCGCCCGCCGGCAAGGCTTCGGGACTGGCCACGGAGAAGCTCTGGCTGCCGCCGGGCGAGTGGATCGAAGGTCCAACCGGCAAGCATCTCCGCGGTCCTGCTACAGTGGAACGCAGCTTTTCCATCGAGCAGATACCCGTTTACGTGCGTCCCGGCGCCATCATCCTCATGCAGCCGCCCATGCTCTACACCGGCGAAAAGCCGGTAGATCCGCTGATCGTCAACATCTGGCCGCTGACACCGGGCACCACGTCAACGTATGCGGTTTATGAAGACTCCGGTGTGGGCGTCGAGTATCAAAGAGGCGTCTTTACCCGCACGCCGATCAAAGCGGCGCAAACCGGCGACACGCTGCGCGTGGAGATCGGCCCCGTGCAGGGCGCTTTTCCCCGAATGCCACATGCGCGCGGATTTGAACTGCGCTTGCCCGATGATTGGCCGCCGCAACAGGTCACCGTAAATGGCGCTCCGCTGAAGCATGCGAGCGGCCCAGGTCAAAGCGGGTGGCGCTTCGAGGGCAATACGCTGACCGCGGTGATTCCCATCTCCAGCCGCGGCACGGCCTCCAAGGTGACCGTTGAGGTGCGACGCGCCCCCGGCCTGACCGCGCGCCGTGACGAGTTGGATGGATTTGCCGGTTCCATGACCCGGCTGCGCGGCGTCTATGATGCCATGCACCAGACCTCACCCGTCTCCGATCCGCCCGACGCTCTGGTCGACGCCCTGCAAACCGGCGACCGGCTCAGCTACCACCCGGAAACCGCGCAGGCGGAGTTGGCTCACTTCCGTGAGGCGCTGCCCAGGGCGCAGGCTGCCGTTGCCCAAATCGGCGCAGCTTTTGACAGCCAGTTGGAGGACCATCTGCGGCGTTATTCCCCGGAAAGATGGCTCCCTGGGGGCATGAATATGACGGCCTTGAAGCAGAGCCGCAGCGGCGCCATGACCAGGGCGCTCAAACTGGCCGCGGAAGCGGGAAGATAACATCCGCCTCTTCCCGCTTCGTAAGTCGTTGAATGGGCCTTTCGTTCGGCGAACGCGATTCTCCGACTGAACCAGCATCACTCTTCGGCGGGTGTCCCTGGTCCCGATGAGATTTCTCTACCACGTTGAGGGTACCCCTGGGTTCCTCGGCTTGGGGACCGGGGGTACCCTCAACTTGATAAAATGCTGCATGAGACCAGGGCCACCAGCCCACCAGCCGTTCCCAGTGGTTCTTTCGTAGAAAGGATTCATGATAATGTTAAACACTATTCGACATTATGACTATCTCGACGCGCTTCGAGGAATTGCCATTCTTGGAGTTGTGCTCGTGCATTCCGGTATTCTATCAGGTCAGCAGCATACGTTGTATGTAATAGCTTTCACCGGACAACGAGGAGTCCAACTCTTTTATATGGTGAGTGCATTTACGCTTTTTATGACATTGGATTCACGGCGAACTGAACAAAAAGAAATATCCAATTTCTTTATACGACGTTTCTTTCGCATTGCACCACTATTCTATCTTGCAATTGTTGCTAACTTACTCTTATATGGGCGCAGCCTAATAATCGATGATAAACTAAGTGCTCTTGATATAATATCGGGATTTCTATTCTTACATGGATTATGTCCAAGAACCATTAACAGTGTTGCAATCGGCGGATGGTCGATTGCAGTGGAAACGAGCTTTTATTTATTAGTCCCGATGCTTTACTATAGGATAAGAAGCTATCACACGCAATCGCGCTTTTCATAGTTAGCGCCATCGTGTTTGGTACAATGAGTTATTGGCTGGCCTATCGAGTCATAGATCAGGATGTTAAACAATACTTTGGGTTCTTATGGTTTCCAATTGAATTCCCAGTGTTTGTACTGGGAATAATTGCATATTTAGCCTGGAAGAATTATGCGAATGTAATTAATAACCAGGGTAAGGAGATTGAACAAGGGAGGTCGCTTTCGCTTTTGTTAATTATGTCAAGTGCTGTGCTGTACCTTGCCAATCTTCCTTTTAGTAATCGGGGTCTCTATCTATCATCCTTTCTTTTCCTTCCATTAATATTAGGACTGGCTATATACCCATGGAGCCTATTTGTTAACAGATTTACTACGTATGTAGGCAAGATATCGTATAGCGTATATCTCGTCCATTTTTTCGTGCTTAATATTGTAAGTTATATTATGAATCGCGTTGATCAATATCCAGGTCATTATGTTACAAGTACAATAATTGGTAAGCCCGCAGGTTTGGTGGTCATTTACGTTATGATGCTCGGGATATCTATTCCATTATGTACGGTCACGTGGAAGTTCGTGGAGAAACCAGGTATCCTCCTTGGGAAGAAATGGATAGCTCGGCGAGAGCGAAATGCTTTAAAGATCGATTTGGTGAATCAATAAGTGATCTAGAGGCGGGTGCCCCTGGTCCCAATGAGATTTCTCCACCACGTTGAGGGTGCCCCCGGTTCCTCGGCGGGCATCGCATGTCCGCAGCATTATCCGAACATAAGCCCTGCTGGCTTGGACCACGCCGAGTCAGAATAGCCCGTACCGTCCTCTCTACCGTGTAAGAAATACGCACCTTGAAAGATATTACATAGCCAGCGGCAGGCGGGCAATTTCGGACTGGCTCCATTCCAGCTCGGTCGCATTGTCTAAGTCCAACCGTATGAACTGGATAGGTATTTCGACTGCGGAATGATCACATTGGCGCAGGGATTGCAATGTATACGGTCGAGCTTTCATGTCCAGGTACTAGCACCCTGGCAGCAGGCACAGCCATGCAACCGGCTGCCGGTGGCGCTTCTCTGTCTTCTCCGAAGTGTGCGCCGGAACCAGTGGTGGTTGCAGAGCGCGGCCCCACGAGCATTGTTCAAGTACGCAACTGCACGACGGGAGTTGCAGTGAGCCTTCTCAAGAAAAGCGTTGTAAAGAATCGTTTAGCCATGAATCGTGACAAGAGTCAATGTCCGTTCAGGCCGTTGGGACAAGCCGGTGGAGTCAATTCTTCGGAGATCAAGCCGGACGGACCATTAGTGGACAGAATGTCTTTTGTCGAAGACTTCATACGGGAACATTCTTCCCCAATCTTGCATATGGCCTCGATCGGGATTTCAGGCATATTTTAACCACGACCGCATTGGGCTACGGTTGCTACGGCAGGATGCCGGTGGGGGTGGGTATGGATTGCCTAATCTGCAGGGGTCTGGAGCGAGCGTTTAAGGCTGGGCTCAGCGAGTATATCGAGGCTCGTTCCTCAGCATGTTTCCGGGTATGCACGAAGTTTGCAGCCTACAAGAATGTCGAAATGGAACGTGCTAGGTACGCACTCGGGGAGCACCGGCATGTATGCGCCTCCGCCGTCAGGGTGTTGACACACTAGCCGCAACGGGCCGCGTCTACGAGTTTGATACAACTGGCGGCATAGTTTTGTGCAGGTTTTGTTCGCCATTTTAGTCTCCAGTATGGAAATACTGGAAAGTAGGCGACGCTAGCGATTTTAGTAACAGGTTTGAATAACGGACTACATATCCGATTTAGAATCAATAGATGGCGGAGAGACAGGGATTCGAACCCTGGGTACCCTTTCGAGTACACACGCTTTCCAAGCGTGCGCCTTAAACCACTCGGCCATCTCTCCACGGAGCGGCGTCCATCTTGACTGTACCACACGACACCGGCTGCTTCGCATCTTGTTGATCTGACAATAGATGCATCTTGCAAACTGTCTACAATTCTGTGCCTGACAGACCTCACCACGGAGCTGCTCCTGTGGAAAGTCTCAGCCAGTTCGGTAGTCGGTGATCAGTGGACGCCCCTTCGATCAATAATCTGAGGTTGCCGGATGATGGCGAGGGCAACTACTCGAACTCGACAACGACCTGACCCACCTTCACGGAGTCGCCCGGCACCACCCGCACGTTCTTTACCTTTCCCGCGCTTTGCGCTGTAACATTGGTTTCCATCTTCATGGCTTCCAGCAGCATAATCGGAGCGTTCGCCTGAACCGGCTGCCCCGGCTCGACGTTCACCTTGATGACTATGCCCGTAACAGGGCTGCGGCAAAGCTTATCTTCTCCTGCATTTTCCACTGCCGCCGGAGCCGGAGTTTGCGCGCTGGCAACCGGATTCGGCTGAGCCGCCGCTGGAAGCGGCTGATGAGTCGCATAACTCGGCTGGCGCGGGCTCGCGTCATCTTCCAGAACTTCCACTTCGACTTCGTACGTCTTTCCGTCAATTCCAACCTGAAGCTTCAAGTGATAACTTCCTTTCATCGCGGAGCTTACCTAGAGCTAACCCCTGAATCGCAAATGATGCGAGGCGTGAACAGAAACCCGCCCCTGCAGAGACCATGGATTCGCGCCTTCAAATGCCGGCCGCAGCATCTTTGCCGAGCGGATGCGAACCTTCTTGCCCAGAAATGCTGTCACCGCCGCGGCAATTACCACCAGCATCTCCGGCGTAACTTCCTCATTTTTCCTATTAACCGCTTCCTTGGCCGCAGGAGCCGGAGTCGCGGCTTCGGCAACAGAAGCACCCGCCGGCTGACTTAGCTCCGCCACTCGGGCTTCCAAAGCCTTGAAGGCGGCGGCTAACTCGCTCAGTCGGCCTTCAGCGGCCAGTTGCCGTTCTGAAACAGCCTGAATTAATTCTGTCAATTCCTCTGCCACGCGCGGCTCCTCATCATAAGGGAATTAATCCATGTTTCTTCCCGGGACGCAACTCCCGCTTGGTGTGCAGCGATCCAAGAGCCTTCGCCAGTGCCTTCCTGGTATCGGCCGGATCGATAATGTCATCCACCAGCCGGCGGCCTGCCGCAACATAGGGATTGGAAAACGTCTCTCGATACTCGTCCACCAGTTCCTGGCGGCGGACGGCTTTATCCGCTGCGGCGTCGATCTCGCGCCGGAAGACGATCTCGGCCGCGCCCTCGGCGCCCATAACCGCGATCTCGGCTGTGGGCCAGGCTATGACTCGGTCCGCGCCCAAATCCTTGCAGCACATGGCGATATATGCGCCGCCGTAGGCCTTGCGCAACACCACCGTGATCTTTGGAACCGTGGCCGCCGAGTATGCAAACAATAACTTGGCGCCGTGGCGAATAATGCCTCCGCGCTCCTGCTCGACTCCGGGAAGAAAGCCCGGTACATCCACAAAAGTAATCAGCGGAATGTTAAATGCATTGCAAAAGCGGACAAAGCGCGCCGACTTATCGGAGGCATTAATGTCCAGCACGCCGGCCAAATGATTCGGCTGGCTAGCGATGATGCCGACAGGGCGGCCTTCAAGCCGTCCGAAGCCGATAACAATGTTCGCGGCAAACTCCGGTTGGATTTCAAGAAAATCCTGATAATCAAGAACGCGCTTGATTACATCGCGCACATCATAAACAGCCTTGTTATCGACCGGAACAATCCCGCCCATCTCCGGATCGGATTCAGTCAGCAGATTATAAGCAAGGCGAGGTGCATCTTCAAGGTTGTTGGAGGGCATAAAACTAAGCAGACGCCGGCAAAGCTGAGCCGCTTCCTCATCGTTCTGAGCGATCAAATGAACCACCCCCGAACTCATCTGCGCGTGAGGCCCGCCCAGTTCCTCATCGCTGACAACTTCGCCGGTAACCTGTTTGATCACCTTCGGCCCGGTGATGAACATCCGCGCCTGATGTGTCTGAATCACAAAGTCAGTCAGCGCCGGGCTATATACAGCTCCGCCCGCGCACGGTCCGCAAATAATAGAAATCTGCGGTACCACACCGGATAACAGAACATTGTTATAAAAGACCCGGCCATAACCCGCCAGGCTGTCAATGCCCTCTTGAACGCGCGCGCCGCCTGAGTCGTTGATCACTACGAACGGGCTACCCGTCTTCAAGGACAGGCGCATCATATCGACAACCTTGTCGTTGTGCGTTTCGCCGGCGGAGCCGCCGCCCACGGTAAAATCCTGGCTGGCAAGATGCACCTGGCGCCCTTCAATCTTCGCGCATCCGGTCACCACGCCATCGGCCGGCATCTCCTTGTCGGCCATTCCAAAATAAGTGGACCGATGAAGGGCAAACAGTCCTATCTCCTGAAAACTGCCCGGGTCCACTAAACTCGTAACTCGTTCCCGCGCAGTCAGCTTTCCAGAGGCGTGCTGTTTCTCGATGCGCTCCGCGCCGCCGCCAAGTTTAAGCTCCGCGCGCTTTGCGCCAAGGCCGGTAACCTTTTCGGCCATGGTCTTCAGACTCTCTGCTTGCTTTGCCATCCCTGCTCCTCTATCCGTCGGCTTTGTATCTTCTATCTCTCCGGAGCTACGGTTACCCGGTGCTCTTTGCCATTCAGTGTTATCAGATAGCTCACTTTGGCGTTCAGAGATCCTCCGCCGCTAGCTGCCACAGGAGCTTTCTGCTCAGGCGCTTTCTGCTCATACGCTTTGCTCGCAGGATCCTTGCCCACATTCTTGCGCCCCTGCGCCCGGCTCAAGAAGAACTTTGGCGCAACTTGCGGGAACATGGCATACGTCAATACGTCCTCATCGCTGCCATTCGCTCCCGGCAAGGCATTCGCCGCGGCGCTCAAGTTATCCCACTCCGGCGTAAGTAAGTCAGCGGGACGAGCCGTAATCGCCGGCTTCTTCGCATGAGCCTCGGCCTGTTTCAGCACCTCTGGATCCTTCGGGCCAATCGTAGCTCCGTAGTAACCCAGCATCAGGTCGGAAAACTCCCCGGTCAGCACTTTGTACTTACCCATCAGGACATTAAAGACAGCCTGCGAACCCACAATCTGGCTTGTAGGCGTGACCAAAGGCGGATAGCCGGAATCCTTGCGAACCCTGGGAACCTCCTCAAGTACCTCCTTCAGCCGGTCGCCCGCGCCCTGCCCTTTCAGTTGGCTTTCCATGTTAGAGATCATACCGCCTGGAATCTGGCTCTTAAATATCTCCGTGTCCACGCCGGTATTTTCGCTGAAAAACTCTTTATAACGTGGGCGGATTTTAGCAAAATGGGCCGACACGCGCAGAACGCGCTCCAGATCGACGCGGGTTTCGTAGCCGGTTCCTTCCAGTAACTCAATCATGCTTTCCGTCGGGTTATGTCCCGGTCCCAGCGACAAGGAACTGACCGCGGTATCCACAATGTCGCAGCCCGCCTCGATGGCCTTCATCAGAGAGACCATTGTTACTCCGGTCGTGGCGTGAGTATGAACATGAACCAGCGTATCGCTGCCGCACCTCTGCTTGATAGCCTTCACCAGGTCATAGGCGGGCTGCGGCCTCAGCAGAGCGGCCATATCCTTGATGCAAATCGAGT
Organism: uncultured Occallatibacter sp.; assembly: GCA_964595845.1. Classification (GTDB taxonomy): domain Bacteria; phylum Acidobacteriota; class Terriglobia; order Terriglobales; family Acidobacteriaceae; genus Telmatobacter. The sequence goes on from CAZQRX010000004.1 coordinate 25,649, forward strand.
CGCATCCCATCTCCCGCAGTTGCTCGGCCATCTCGGCAAAGGCCGCCACAGTGTGCAGGGGGCTGACGGTATAACAAATTGCGCCTTGTGCGTGCTTGCCGGTCTTCTTCACCGCATCGATGCTGGTCTTGAGGTTGCGCGGGTCGTTCAGCGCGTCGAAGATGCGGAAGACGTCGATCCCGTTCAAGGCGGACTTCTCGACAAACCGTTCGACCACGCCGTCTTCATAATGCCGGTAGCCTAGCAAGTTCTGGCCGCGCAGCAGCATCTGCAAGCGGGTCTTGGGCATCAGCTTGCGGAAGGTGCGCAACCGCTCCCACGGATCCTCATTCAAGAAGCGGATGCAGGAATCGAAGGTGGCGCCTCCCCAGCACTCCACCGACCAGTAGCCGGCATTGTCGAGGTCTTCGCCGACCGGAATCATGTCGTCCAAAGCCATCCGCGTGGCGAGCAGGCTCTGATGAGCATCTCGAAGCGCGAGTTCTGTAATCTCAACGATGCGGGACATGGGCAACTCCCCAAAAAAATAGCCCTCAACAGGAGTCCAGGTCTCAAGACCGTGTCGATGGGCTTGCGCAGCCGTGCAACCAACCTCTCTCATACTATCGAAGCCGGGTCAAGAGGTAAAGTCCCCCGTCCGGCCGGCAACAGGGTCGTAAACGGCATACACTCAACGATTGAATGAACCATGTTACGGGTTGAAGGATCGAACATCCGCGAGCCGGACGCCGAGCGTGCACTGGCAGATGGCGTCCAGTTGTAACTCGGTTCCCTCAAAGTGCAGCGTGCGATGCGTGTGCTCAAGGGCCTCGTTGGATTTAAGTTCGCGGGCAGGCGAAGACGACTCTAACTCGTAGAAATGGCCAAGCTGTCCTCCGCCGGGCGCCGCGGGCCCATCGTTGTAAGTGTTGGCCACATCGCCGTGATACGGATCCTCCTGAATCTTCCATGCGGAATTCACATACATTTCGGCTCCGGACGGCTGATTGTATTGCACGATGGTCAGCATGTTATACTGGCCGTCATAACTTCCCAGGATGCCCTTGGCGCGTTGCGGGCTCAGGCCGAGCTTGCTGCGGTAATTGGAATCTCCCTTGAAGAAAACTACATCATTCCCAATGAAAATGCGGTCTTCCGGAACAGTTCCGAAGTAATCCGTGGTAACAGGAATGCCTAATTCAGCCTCCGGCCCGGTGCGAATCGGAAGGATAATCGTACTGCGCGGAGTAGATTGATATTGACCCAGAACCCACAACGAAAGCAGGCCGGTTTCCTTACGATGGCACTGCATAGCAAGATTGGTGAGCTTGTTCTCCGACTCATAACCAACGACCTTTACTCCATACACCGCATCGATGCCCAGCCCCTTCCATATTTGCTCGCCGTTGAGCAGGCGTACCTCGCGTTCGAGCCGCAATTCGAACTTCGTCCCTGTAAAATTCTTCAGCGAGAAGTCGTGCCGGAAGGCTACCGAGGTCTTGCTCTGGCCGACGACCTCGTAGGGGGCGGTGTCGAGCGGCGCCGGCGTGAACCAGTGTTCGAGATCAAAGGGCGCGCCGGGGGCAAAGAAAATCGAAAACTGTCCGCCTTCCGGGCCCAGCCAGATGCGGTCTTCGCCGCCCACGGAGTTCACATGCTGTTCGATCTCTCCCGATGCGATCAGCTCGCGATTGACCCAGCCGTAGCTGAAACCATTCGCGCCGGAGGCAGAGCTGGTTAGAACGCGGCCTTGCATGGCAGGCCACACTGCAATCGATGCGCCGCTGTCCTCGTCGGTTAAAACGACCAGCTTGCTGTGCCTCTCCACAAATGAGACAACTTCGCCGAAACTGTTCTCGTTCGTTTGCTGAGGGGACGCTAGGCCGCGATCGATGGCGGTCTGGGAGGACGAAGAGTTATCGTCTGTCATAAGTTCTCTCCTAAATTCAACAGCATATCGATAATCAATGAAACAAGGGTTACCAAAAGTATCAATCAGATGCGTCCGCTAATTTACAGTCGAGCCGTGGCCGGTGTAATCGCAGGCGCACGCGAACCAAAGAAAGCATAGAGTGCGACCACAACGTAGCCTGCAAGCGGCACCATGTAAGCCAAGGCGATACTATGTGTCCTGTCGCTGATGAGTCCCATCAACGGCGTAAGCGTCGCTCCGCCGATAATCGCCATGATAATCATTGAACCGCCTATCTTGGTGTTAGGGCCAAGTTCCTTGATCCCCAGCGCAAAGATTGTCGGGAACATAAGCGACATAAAGAAGCTGGTGGCTACCATCGCCCACACGCCAATCCAGCTTGGATGCAGCACTCCCACCATGACCAGCAGCACATTGATAACCGCATAGGAACCCATCAGTTGGTTGGGCCGAACCACGCGCATCAGCGCAGTGGAGGCGAAACGCCCTATGCCGAAGGCCACCAACGAGATAATTAGATAATTTGCTGCGGATTTCTCCGGAAGATGCATATTGTCCTGCACATACTGGATCAAATAGCTCCAGGTGCCAACCTGCGCGCCCACATAGGAAAACTGGGCCAGAACCGCCAACATAAAATGACGATGCTTAAGCAGGTCGCGAATTTTTCCGTGATCGCCGCCGTCTTCATGCTCGCTATGAACAGGCGGGAACTTCTTAAGCAGAATGAGCACGGCCCACACCAGCACCACAGCCCCGAGAAAAAGATACGGCTTGACGACGCGCATCGTTTCAAAAGTAAGATAGGCCTTATAAGTTCCAGCCGCTTGCTTTGCGGCAATTTCGTCGGGACGCAACTCAATGCCGGAGAAGATGAATATCTTGCCAATGAAAACGCCGGTAATCGATCCCAGCGGATTGAAGGCCTGAGAGAAGTTCAGCCGCTGCTCGGATGTCTCCGGAGAACCCATCTGCGCGATGAAGGGGTTGGATGCTGTCTCTAGAAATGACAGGCCTGTGGCTATGACAAAGAGCGCCATCAGAAAAAACCAATATTGTCCCACAATAGCCGCCGGCCAGAAGAGAATAGTGCCGATCCCGTAGAGCAGCAGGCCGGCGATGAAGCCAAACTTATAACCTAGCTTGCGCATCAGCAGCGCCGCGGGCATAGCCAGCAGAAAATATCCCATGTAAAATGCAGACTGCAGCAATCCTGCCCGGAAGCGCGTAATCTCGAACGACTTCATAAACTGGCGAATCAGCACATCGTTAAGGTTGTTAGGAATCGCCCATAAAAAGAAGAGCACAGTGATCAGAATAAAGAGAGTGATCTGCCCGGCGGGAAAGATACCCTCCTTGCGTGGCGCATTGCCTGTGAAACCCGCATTCAAAACGGACATAACTGCATTCCTCGGGCCGGCCTCAATAGTTAAAGGTTTCAGCCATTGTATCGCTTAACGCTGATAATGCAAACAAACCAGATTCCCCATGCTCGTCTCTACGGCTTGCTCGCCCCGCGCTGGATGGCCGCGCGCAACCGAGCCTCCGAATCCGCGTTCCAGTAACCGCAGTCCAGCTCAATAAATACCGAAGTATACGGAATGGCCATCGTTGACTTGATGATAAGAATGGAAAACATCTGCGCGGCGCGGTCCAGCTTCGCAATGATCTCATCGTGTGGCGCGAAGTTGACAGTTAGTCCTTCCAGGGAGGTTCGCAACCACTGCCGGTAGCCGCCGACTCCCGGCGCATCCTTCTCGTCGACAAACTCCAGCTCCCGATCCAAATGGACGATGGGGCGAACGTGACGGCAGGCGCGCAGGCGAGCCAGCACTGTTTCCAAGGTGGCTTGCTGGCTTTCGCCGGAAAGAATTGTTTCGATTCCCGGCTTGGATTGGGCGGGATAAGCCGTATCGGCTACTACGAGCCAGTTACGGTGCCCAAACAAAGGCAGTCGCTCCTCAATCGTATGCTTCCAATCAGGCAAAGGCTTCATTAACATACACTCCATCTCCGGAATCATGCCGACTGCATTTGAGTTAGCAGTTCATTTTGATAGGGCGGTCAATTCCTCATCCGCGCAGACAGCAACTTTGCCGCACTTGCCGGAGGCCATCAGCGAATAGGCATCCGCTGCCAGATCCAGCGCAAAGCGGTGAGTAATAATGTCAGCCGGATGCAGGTTCCAGCGCACCAAGCGCTCGACCAGCTCCTCCATCAGCCAGGTGGACGTTACCCAGGATCCATAGAGAGTCTTTTGATCGTGAATCATATCTGGAGAAGGATTTATCTGCATTCCACCGCCTTCTCCGATGAGCACCATCTTGCCCCATTTACGCGTAGCGCGAATCGCCGTGGCCCTCGCCGCCGCATTGGCAGAACACTCCACAGCGCGCTCAACGCCAAAGCCGCCGGTTAGAGCCTTGATCTGAGCAACGTTCTCCTCGCCGGATACCAGAGTTTCGTCGCATAGCCCCAGCTCTTTGGCAAGTCTCAGCCGTTCATCCACTATATCGATGCCAATGATTCTCTGCGCGCCGAGCTTGCGGCAAAGAGCCGCCGCAGCAAGCCCTACAGGCCCCAATCCAGTGATCAGCACAGCGTGATTTCCATTGATTCCTATCTTCTCCAAGCCTTCATACACGGTTCCAAATCCGCAGGCCACCTGCGCGCCGTCCGCATAACTGAGTTCATCCGGCAACGCGATCAGGTCCTTCTCCTCGGCGATCATGAAATCCGCCATGCCGCCGTCCCGCTGCCAGCCGTATGCGCGCCTGTACTTATCACTGGTGCAGGAGATCATATAGCCGCGCCGGCAGTCGTTGCATACTCCGCAGCCGGAGATGTGATATACGATAACCCTGTCTCCCGTCTTGAATAGCCTGCAGCCAGGACCGGCTTCAACAATCTGGCCGCTGGGCTCGTGTCCGGCTATAACTCCCTGATAACCTTCCGGGCCCTTTCCTAAGTGCTCGTGATAAATGCAGCGTATGTCCGAGCCGCAAATCGTAGATGCTTTTACGCGAATCAGAACCTCTCCATGCTGTGGCGACGGCACTGGCACGGTCCGCATCTCGACTGAGCTATTCCCCGGCAGAAATGCCGCCAGCATTGTCTTCTCCATAATTCAATCTCCCTTGCTTCTAGAATGGCATCAATTCCCTGCCTGCCGGCTGGGCACACTAAGCTGGAGTGATTTCACCGTTCAAATCCCACAGGTCTTCCCATTCTTGCCCCTCTTTCCATAGGAAGACCTGCCCCTTGATAAGACGGCAATTTCTGTCGAGCGCGCCTATCTCCCGCATCTCCCCATCCGTCAACGGATCTCCAGTAACTCCGAGAAGATTGCTGAAGATATTCATGGGATTCGCGGAAAATGGAATCGGCGTCTGTCCGCGCTGCACCGCCCATTTAATACAGACCACGGCCGGATGAATCTCATGGCGACCGGCGATGCGCAGAATGGCCGGATCCTCGGTCGGCGAGGTGTCTTCCGGCGTGCGATCGCGTTCCGGCCGGTGGGGCGATCCAAGCGGGGAGTACCCGACCGGCTCCATGCCGTTGGCGCGAACGAATGCAAATAACTCCGGTTGCTGAAAATGCGGATGAAGCTCCATCTCGTTGACTGCCGGATGAATCTTCGCATCCTCAAGCACCAGCTTGAGTTTGGGGATGGTCATATTGGAGGTGCCAATGTGGCGAACCAGGCCCCGCTTGACCAGTTCTTCCATAGCCGTCCAGGTTTTCATGTAATCAGCATGGATGTAAGGCTTGGAATCCTTGCTGCGCGCGGTAACATCGCAGCCCGGCGGATGAAAATTCGGGAACGGCCAATGAACAAGGTACAAATCAAGATAACTGAGCCGCAGATCCGCCAGCGACTTTTCGCAAGAGTCGATAACATCATCGAAAGCATGCTTGTCGTTCCAGACCTTCGAAGTGACCCACAATTCCTCGCGCTTAATCCCGGCAGCGATAATCTCCGACAGCGCCCCGCCGATCTCGGCCTCGTTTCCATAAACGGATGCACAGTCGAAGTGCCGGTATCCAAACCGCGCCGCCGCCTTGACGGCCTCGGCAATCTGGTCGGCTGTAACATGGTCGGAGCCGAAGGTGCCCAGGCCAATGGCCGGCATCCGAGCTCCGGTATAAAGTGTTCTCTGCGGGATCAACGCTGGATCAATGCGGCTGGGCACTGTCCCCTCACCTGTGGTATTGGCTTGCATCTTGCACTCCTGAATCGCTCTGCTGCCGGGCATGAATCCCCAGCCAGCGCTTATACGCCGAGTTGAGCGCGCCGGCTAGGCTATCGGCCATGCAAACGTTACAGTATACGATCTACGCTCTTGAAGGCAAGGGAGGGCAGCTAGCCTGGGAACGCCTCATCCGCGCTATTAGAGGTGGAGTGTTCGCCGATCTCCAGCTCAATCTTGATCTCCGGCGGCGTCAAGAGCGTATTGTGAATCAGGCAGGCATGCACGGAGCGCATCAGGCCTTCGGTCTGCTCTTCGGTCAGAGAAACGGGGCTCACAACATGAATGCGGAAGTTGCCCAGCCGGGCAGGCTGCTTCAGCTTCTCGGCGGTGATGGAAACCTCCACGCCGCTCTGGGCGAGGTTGCGGGTCTTCAGGTATTGCACGGCGTAAAAAGCCGCGCAGGAGCCCAGAGACGCCAGCAGCAGTTCGGGAGGTGTCATGCCGGAGTCTTCGCCGCCATTCTCTGCCGGCTGGTCGCAAACAATCGTCTGTGACCGCGACTGAATGGCGAATTTCACATGATCGAGATGCGTAATCTTCACTTCCATCCTGGTTTCCCTCACTCTCTCATGAGATGAAAGACACGGCGGCGGCGATTCGTTCGAGAACCACCGATATTACTTCATAGTCCAGCATCCCCATCATACACAAAGAGTTGCCCGCTTGGGATCATACGGCTCGATCGGCGCTTCCAACAATGCATTCCAAAAAGATCGGCGGCTATTGATGGCAATCGAGAGCACGAAATTCTTGGTCCGACACTACAGGCCTCAGCGTCCACACCCATCCGCGCCTGTCGTTCCACACTGGATCGTAAACCGTGACGACCAGGTAATCGATATTGTATTGGCGGCAAGTGGCATGTGCCTGCTCTGCGGTCGCGCCATTAAAGAGTGAATCAACAGCGGAGGCCATGGCTAAGCAACCGCTGGGATCACCTCCAAGTTCAGATCCACACCATGGCTGGTCGCTTACAAGGGCGGACTGATGATTGATTCCGAACAAATTTACAGCGCGGTCATAATTGTCTTTGATGCGAGGGTTATATTGTACGATGGAATCGTGTGGGATGACCGCATCAAGCTGGGCATAGCCTATCGATGAGAAATAAGCCTTATGGGAAAGCGTAACTGCATTAGGACCCGGGCGAAGAGGAAGATAGAAACGCAATAGGAATGCCTGGCAAAGAGTGCTGGTAACCCCAATGACCAGAGTCCAATAGGCAATGCATCGAAGCCAGTATCGGGTGTGATGGGACAAACCTGTGCCGACAGTCGATTCATTGCTCTGGCGAGCCAGGAATCCCCAGTCTCCAAGGACATCAGTTGCGAGCAGAAGCAGAGGAAACTGCATGAGCAAAGCCCCCCGCCAGCCAAAATCATTTGTGGTAAGTACCGAGGAGCGCATTACAGAAACGAACAGGAGTGTAACTCCAGCGATGAAAACCAACGACCGTTGCGCGGGAGTGAGTCGCTTTCGTCCTCGCAAGACGGGAATCAGGAAGATGAGCAAGACTGCGAAGTAGAAGCCCAACTCGATGCAATAACCGGGAATCAAAAGAATGAGATTGGCCAGATTACTGGCCACCAAAGGGTGGCTGTCATTCAAATGTTGGAAAAAGTGAGTTGCCAGCAGGCAATTAGTAGGGTCGATCATCTCGCGAATGGCAAATGTAAAGACGGCGCCACCCTGCATTTTGGAAGAATTGTGCATCAGCTCCCAGAGATACGGCAGGAGGAGCAGAATGGCGCCCAGCCCTCCAGAGGCGAGTAACATAGGAGAGCGAGGCGAATGCTCCACCGTGCTCTGCCACACTGCCCATGCCAGCATGACCAGAAAGAAGGCAAAGGCTACATATATGGAGAGGCCAAAGGCGCTGGCCAGTGCAGCTGCGATCAAAGTAACACTTGCGATTTGGCTGTGAGCGCGATTCTTCCCGGCCATCCAGGCCAGCAGCAAGGCCAACATACAGCACTCCATGCTGGCAATATGATGCGGTACCCAGAGAAGAGAATCGAACCAACTGGTAACTTGCCCTGCAGACCACCATTCGAGGTCAGCGGGCGGCAAACTATGATGGAAGACCAAGTTATAAAGGATGACGCAGATATCGAGTCCCGTGACCGTGAGCAGAGATATTGAGAGTAGAAACCGCCTGCGCAATAGTTCTCCGGGGTCCAGGAAATGCTTCAGAAACAAGCCAAGAAGGGCGGCAAGGGCAAATCCGCTCCATACGCAACTGGCGATGAAAATTGCACGAATAGGGAGGTGCGCCATTTTCCCTGTTGCGGCACAGACAACATACCAGAAATAGTAGTAACGAATGGGAGCCGAGTGCCCGTAATAGTAAAGCGGGTTCGCTGGAGGGACACCGGTACGAAGTACGCTATCCGTCCAGTTGACCCGTGGAGCATGATCAACGGCAGTAACGCTCATGTAGAGGCGTTGGTTGCTCTGGAAGTCAACCAGCGACAGGATTGCCACCACAATCCAGGTGATTGCCATCATCGCCGCAATGCTGCCCAGCGGCTGCCACCCAATCTTCAACTTGCTGCCAGAGTGGCGCAACTGGAGCCATTCCCGGCCCAAAATAAATAGCCAGATTGCGCCGCTGGCCAGAAAGAAGGCAACCACGGCGGCTAGGGATAGAAACCTGCCGATCAGAACCGAGGCAATCGAGGATACGGCAATCGATAGCGGAACGCTCCAGAAGAATCGCTCCAACAGGGAGCGTTGCCGAAAGCCTTGCAGGTTTGTAAACCACGCAGCCAAGTAGCCGGTGCAGACAAGCGCAGGGAAAAAAGCGGGGATGGCGAGGAGGCTCTCCATGACCTGTTCGGTAGTGATATTGAAGCTGAACATGTAAATCTTCTTTCTGCCCCTGGCTTGTGGTTAAAGTACGGATATAGAGGGAGTGTCAGGGCACAGCTCAACCCGCGCTCTTTCAAACCCAGTTTATCAAATGGGTTCTAAGGAACCTCTGATCAGGTCCTGATATGTTCCGTGTTGAAGGTAGCAGGCTGATTTCCGGGAGCGATGCCGCATCCCGGCGGCAATTTCAAGAGTAAATGCGCTTTGCGCGTCCGCGTTTTGCGTCTCCGGAGGCCGTTTCCCGGCCCGCAGAGACACTACGCCCCCAGCGGGGCCAACTGCGGATGCAACCGTTTGCGATGTTGGTAAAGATTGACCAAAGCGAAGGCCGCCAACAGAAGACAAGCCTGCTAAATCCTCCAGTCAAGAGTTTTGCAATTTGCTGCCCAGTTGGAAGAGCGGGATCTTGCTGAAGGCGGGATTGAATTGGTGGACCTGGTCGGGATCGAACCGGCGACCTCTTCCATGTCATAGACCCAACATTAAGTATTTCAACAAGTTACAAGACCCCGGTTGCACCCTAAGTCCTTGTAAGCAAATACCACCCCGAGAACCAACGTATTGCAAAACGTATCGCGTTTGCAATACGTTGACCGCGTCACAGGGGCGGCTTTCGCTTAGCTGCGCCTCTCTGATCTTCTCGTCGGGGTATCCTATGCGAAGTCCACGAGCAGCAAGGAATCCAAGCAGATCGATCATCGCTTGCGGATCGCAGCGAATTCCGCCGATGGGGACGATGCCTAAACCGAAGGCGCGCGCCGCAGTCATGTGTGTCGCCATCGCAATTCCGGCGTCACTCACCGCGGAAATGATCGCCTTCAAGCTGCGTTGGATGACCTGCTCGGCACCGGCCTTCTCGACGCCGAAGCCTGTTTGATAAAAGTCCGCGACCACTGCGATGAGCACAGGAGCCTGTGCGATCCATGGCTGGCCACCAGCGATTTCCGCTATGCGTGTGCGGCTGGCCGCTTGAGACCTCTTCAATTCAAAAGAGCAGGCAATGACTTAGTAGCCCGTGGCAAAAGTCCGACGTGCCGAAAAAACTTCCCTCAGGGGCTAAAGCCCCACGGATTCTATTGGCTTTATCGGCACGACTAAAGTCGTGCCCTTTCAAAACCAGACTTTCACCACGGGCTGTTAGGTTGATTTATATCCATTTCATCCTCAGCAACCCGACTTTGACCGCTTGCGTAAGGAGCGCATAGGCAAGCAGCGTGAGCAGCAGAATCGGCCAGTACAGCCCCGGCAAGTGTGTCAGGCCCAGCGAAGAAGCCAGCGGCGAAAACGGCAGCCACGCTCCAAAGGCCATGATGGCCAGAGTGGTGAGAGTCAGCGGCCAGCTCGCACGGCTTTGAAAGAAAGGGATCTTATCGGTGCGAATGATATGAATGATGAGTGTCTGTGTCATCAGCGACTCAACGAACCATCCAGTTTGAAATACTGAAGCGCGGGACGGATCCCAGCACTTGAAAACCCATAGCATGACGAAGAAGGTCGAGTAGTCGAAGATCGAGCTGATGGGTCCAACGCAGAGAATAAACCGCCGTAATTCGCCGATGTTCCAGGGCCGCGGGCCCGCCACTTGTTCTTCGTCCACGGCGTCGTTGGGAATTGGCACCTGCGAAAAGTCGTAGAGCATATTGTTTGTCAGAATCTGAATCGGGGCCATGGGAAGGAATGGCAGAAAGGCGCTCGCTCCCAACATGCTGAACATACTGCCAAAGTTGGAACTGGCTCCCATGCGGATGTACTTGAGAATATTGGCGAATACTTTTCGACCTTCAATGACGCCTCCTTCCAGCACCATGAGGTCCTTCTCCAGCAGAATCAGATCCGCCGACTCCTTGGCAATATCGGCTGCGGTATCCACCGAAATGCCTATATCGGCTGCACGCAACGCGGGAGAATCGTTGATCCCATCCCCCATGAATCCCACAACGTGCCCCTTGCCGCGCATTATGCGAACGATGCGCTCTTTGTGAGCGGGAGAGAGGCGGGCGAAGAGCGTTGTCTTCTCCGCCGCATCAGCCAATTCGGTGTCGGACATTTTCTCAACATCATCGCCCAGCAGCATCGGGTCGGCGACGAGTCCCACGTCCTTGCACACCTTGCGGCTGATGAGATCGTTGTCGCCGGTAAGGATCTTTACCACGACACCATGCTTGTGCAGCGCCTCGATCGCGCTGGCCGCTGTGCGCTTGGGCGGGTCGAGAAATGCGACATACCCTTTAAGCACCAGATCGTGCTCGTCCTCCTTCGTGCAGGTGAGCTTTCCCGGCAATTCTTTGACGGCGACCGCCAAAACCCGGAATCCATCATTGCTGAGGCTCGCATACTCGTCCTTCAACCCTTTCATCAGGGCAGGGTCCATGGGCGACAGTTTGCCATCCAACTCGAATTGGGAGCACTGATGAAAAATCTCTTCCGGAGCGCCTTTGGTCAGCAGGATCGCCTTGCCTTCAGGACTCTCGATGAGTACGGACATCATCCGCCGCGTAAAGTCGAAGGGAATCTCATCCAGCTTTTTGTACTTCTCAACGAGAGATTGCTCGTGAAAATCGGTACTATTCAGAATCGCGGTGTCAAGCAGGTTCTTCAGCCCCGTCTGGAAATGACTGATAAGGTAGCCGTCCCGCAGCACTTCATCCGTTTCGCGTCCGGCAACATTGCAGTGACGCTGAAGAACGACCCTGTCTTCTGTAAGTGTGCCGGTCTTATCGGTGCAAAGTACGTCCATGCCGCCGAAGTTCTGAATCGCGTTGAGCCGCTTGACGATGACTTTTTTGCGGCTCATGGCCAGCGCGCCCTTGGAGAGGCAGACGGAAACAATCATCGGCAGCATCTCCGGGGTCAGTCCCACGGCCACGGCCATCGCGAAGAAGAAAGCGCCTTTCCAATCGTGCTTGGTAAAACCGTTGATGAAAAAGACCAGAGGCACCATGACGGCCATGATCTGAATCATGAGCCAGGTAAAGCGGCTCAGGCCCTGGTCGAAACTTGTCGGCGCTCCCTCCTGCGTGATGGAACTGGCCATCGTGCCCAGATAGGTGTGAACTCCCGTGACGACCACAACTGCGGTCGCTGTGCCGCTTTGAACGCTGGTGCCCATGAAGCACGTGTTCTTGAGTTCCGTCGGCGAGTTGATAGGCTTGGGATCGGCATCGTGGAACTTCTCCACCGGAAGCGATTCGCCCGTCAGCGTTCCCTGGCTGACGAACAAATCTTTTGCAACGATCACGCGCACGTCGCCTGGGATCATGTCTCCGGCGGAGAGATTGATGATGTCGCCAGGAACCAGGTCGCGAAGCGGAAGTTCACGGGCCTGACCATCGCGAACCACCGTGGCAGTCACGTGGATCATCGCTTTGAGCTTCGCTGCCGCCGCGCCCGCGCGGGCTTCCTGCAAGAATCGAAGCGTCACGCTGAGCACCACCATGCCCGCCATGACGCTACCGGCGCGCGCATCGCCGGTAGCAAAAGAAATGGACGAAAGTATTGTCAGTAGAATGACCAGCGGGTTGCGCAGGATGATCAAGAGGCGGATAAACCAGCCGCGCTGTCGTTCCTGCGCAACCTCATTCGGTCCTGACGTGCGCGCCCGCTCTTCCGCATCGGCTTGAGTCAGGCCCTCGCGAGCCGTGCGCAACGACTGTAGCAGCGCATCGCCGTCCTTCTCCGCCGCGTCCAGGACAGCGGGGGAAACGCGGATGTTATGTTCCTTTGCCTTCGCGGGAATTGGCGATGCGACAGGCGGCGGCTGAGTTCCCACGGCGCTGGCGATGTTATGGATGGCCTTCGGGTCTGGTGATGCGGCAGGCTTCTCCATCGCATGACTCGGATCGGGTATCGTCATCTGTTCTCGTTGACCCTTTCGAGGGAAGCGCTGCACTTCCAGTTGTGGATAGAAGTGCGCGCCTATCAAGACCAGAATACCGTGGTGATCAGGATGACCGCATAGTCGAGCCCCAGACCGAGGCCGCTCGCGCTGCCGGCCAGCATTGAGGTGCGCAGGGTATCGACTAGTAGGTCAACGAATAGGGAGCGGAATCTTCGATGATGAGGCACAGAACTCGTGCGTTGATCACCGCGAGAGTCGGATAATCGGCTCCCGCCGATGTCGCGGCCGTAGAAGCCCTTGTTGCAAGCCGGGAGAGAGGAGGAAAACGAACGGTGTTTGCACCGGACTTGGAAGTAAGTATCCTCCAGCAAAGCCGGAGGATACTCGCGACTCTTCACTCCGGGAAGACCGCGCCTGATCCTCGGGTTTGGCGGCAGAGATGTCCAGGTTGAAGAACAACACACATTCTTGCGCGGCAAAATATGGGACGCTGGCCGGATGGACGGGCATGGAGTTCTGCCGGAATGTGAATTTTTGGTTATACTATAGACTCCAGCTAAGCCCCAGACGCGGCCGGGCCTGCTCCGCCGGGCCTATCCATGAAGTTCGACGAGGCGATTTTTCTTAGAAAGAAATCGTTCACCAGCAGTGTCTTTCAGGCGGAAATTGCACTTCGCAGGGAAAATTTTCATCAAGAAGGTTGCCATGCAGAGATCGGATCATTGTACCCGCACACCAAAGCCTCAAGGGCTCTATCACCCGCGGAATGAGCACGATGCATGCGGAATGGGGCTGGTCGCCAACATTCGCGGCGTCCGCAGCCACGATATTATCCGCAAGGGCCTGGAGGTGCTGATCAACCTCACGCATCGCGGCGCGGCGGGTTGCGATCCGGAGACGGGCGACGGCGCGGGTATTTTGATTCAGATTCCGCATGAGTTCTATGCACATGAATGCGGAGTGCTGGGGATGCCGCGGCTGCCCGAGGCGGGCGCGTATGGCGTGGCGATGTGCTTTCTGCCGGTGGACAAGCACTTCCGGTTGCAATGCGAGGGCGTGCTGGAGCGCATTGCGCAGGAAGAGGGGCTGACGGTTCTGGGCTGGCGCGACACGCCGGTGAACGGCATCGTGATCGGGCGCGAGGCGCGCGCTTCGCAGCCCTACATTGAGCAGTTGTTCCTAGGAAAGCCGGAGGGATTGGAAGAGGAGGCCTTCGAGCGCCTGCTCTACAAGGTGCGCCGCCGCACGGAAAACGAGATCGTGGATTCGGAGATCGAGGGCAAAGAGGATTTTTATATTCCCTCGCTCTCTTGCCGGACGATGGTCTACAAGGGGCTGATGCTGGCGCCGCAGATTGAGGATTTCTATTACGAGCTGGCCAACCCGCTGGTGAAGAGCGCTCTCTGCCTGATTCACCAGCGTTTTTCCACGAATACCTTTCCCAGCTGGAAGCTGGCTCATCCTTACCGCTACCTGGCGCATAACGGCGAGATCAACACGATTCGCGGCAACGTCAGCTGGATGTACGCCCGCCAGTCGATTCTGGATAGTCCGCTGTACGGCAGCGAGATCGACAAGCTCTTTCCGGTGATCATGCCCGGCGGCAGCGACTCGGCTTCGCTGGACAACGCGGTCGAGTTTCTCTATCAATCGGGGCGGTCGCTGCCCCACGTAATGGCCATGATGGTTCCCGAAGCCTGGTCGGGCAATCCCGACATGGACGAGGACAAGCGCGCCTTCTACGAGTATCACGCCTCGTTGATGGAACCCTGGGACGGCCCCGCCGCGCTATGCTTTACGGACGGCCGCGTGATTGGCGCAACGCTGGACCGTAACGGATTGCGCCCTGGCCGCTATGTTGTGACCAAGGACGATGTGGTGGTGCTGGCCTCCGAGGCCGGTGTGCTGGACGTGCCGGCCAAGGACGTGCGCAAGAAGGGCCGCCTGCAGCCCGGCCGGATGTTCCTGGTCGATACCGTGCAGCAGCGCATCATCTCCGACAATGAGATCAAGAAGCAACTGGCCGGGCGGCAGCCGTATGCGGAATGGCTCAAGGAACAGCAGGTGACGATGGATCAGTTGCCGGAGCCTCCCGCGCGCAATGTTGTGGCGAAGACTGAGCCTCTGCTGCGCCGCCAGCGCGCCTTCGGCTACAGCGAAGAGGATCTGAGAATCCTGATGGGTCCGATGGGCGCAACCGGCGCGGAGCCGATTGGCTCGATGGGCACCGATGTGCCGCTGGCCTGCCTCTCGGATCGTCCGCAGCCGCTCTTCAACTACTTCAAGCAGCTCTTTGCGCAGGTTACCAATCCGCCCATCGATCCGATCCGCGAGGAGCTGGTGATGTCGTTGATCAGCTACATCGGCACGGAGCGCAACATTCTGGACGAGGCGCCGGACAACTGCCATACGCTGAAGCTGCCGCATCCGATTCTGACCAATCGCGACCTGGAAAAGCTGCGCCGCGTCTCTTCGGGAGATTTGCTGGCCACGACAATTCCGACGCTCTTCCGCGCGGCCGATGGCGAAACGGCCCTGAAACACGCCCTTGACGATCTGAGCGCCCGCGCCGCGCACGCCGTGGACTCCGGCTACACGCTGCTGATTCTCTCCGACCGCGGGGTCGATGCGACCTATGCGCCGATTCCCAGCCTGCTGGCGATGGCCGCCGTGCATAACCGGCTGGTCAACGACAAGACGCGCACGCAGGTGGCTCTGATCATCGAAAGCGGCGAGCCGAGAGAGGTGATGCACTTCGCCTTATTGATTGGCTACGGCGCGAGCGCCATCAATCCCTACCTGGCCATCGAGACGCTGCACGACCTGAAGCGGCTTGGCCTGCTGCCGCACAGCGTCAGCGGCCCCCATGCGGAGAAAAACTTCATCAAAGCCATTAACAAGGGCCTGCTGAAGACCTTCTCGAAGATGGGCATCAGCACGCTGCAAAGCTACCGCGGCGCGCAGGTCTTCGAGGCCGTGGGGCTGAATCAATCGGTGATTGACGACTACTTCTCCGGCACCGCGTCGCGCATCGAGGGCGTGGGGCTGGAGGTGCTGGCGCGCGAGGCTCTGCTCAAGCACAAATTCGCCTTCGAACCGCTCACGGAGTCTGAAACCGAGCTGGTGGTCGGCGGCCAATACCAGTTCCGCATCGGCGGCGAGTACCATTTGCAGAATCCGGAGACGATCGCCAAATTGCAGCAGGCGGTGCGGCAGAACAATCCGGCGACCTTCCAGGAGTACACCGATCTGTTGGACGATCAGAGCCGCCATCTGTGCACGCTGCGCGGGCTGATGCAACTGAAGTACTCCGACCATCCCGTTCCGCTGGAGAAAGTCGAACCGGCGAAGGAGATCGTCAAACGCTTTACGACCGGCGCGATGAGCTACGGGTCCATTTCAAAAGAGGCGCACGAGACGCTGGCGATTGCCATGAACCGGCTGGGCGGAATGTCCAACACCGGCGAGGGCGGCGAAGACGAAGAGCGCTTCAAGCCCGACGCGAATGGCGACTCGCGGCGCTCGGCCGTGAAGCAGGTGGCCTCAGGCCGCTTCGGCGTGACCACAAATTATCTCGTGAACGCCGACGAGTTGCAGATCAAAATGGCGCAGGGCGCAAAGCCCGGCGAGGGCGGACAATTGCCCGGCCACAAAGTGGATGCGATCATCGCCAAGACGCGCCACTCGATTCCCGGCGTGGGATTGATCTCACCGCCGCCGCACCACGACATTTATTCGATTGAAGATTTGGCGCAACTGATCTACGACCTGAAGAACGTCAATCCCAAGGCGCGCATCGCCGTCAAGCTGGTCTCCGAAGCCGGCGTGGGTACGGTGGCCGCGGGCGTCAGCAAGGCGCACGCCGATGTGGTGCTGATCAGCGGCGACAACGGCGGGACAGGAGCTTCGCCTTTGAGCTCGATCAAGCACGCGGGGCTGCCGTGGGAGCTGGGCCTGGCCGAGACGCAGCAGGTGCTGCTGCTGAACGATCTGCGCGGCCGCATCACGGTACAGACCGACGGCAAACTGGCGACGGGCCGCGACGTGGTCATTGCGGCGCTCCTGGGCGCGGAGGAGTTCGGCTTCGCCACCGCGCCGCTGATCACCATGGGCTGCATCATGATGCGCAAGTGCCATCTGAACACATGTTCGGTGGGCATCGCCACGCAAGACCCGGTTCTTCGCGCGCGCTTCCAGGGTGCTCCCGAGCACGTGGTCAACTTCTTCTTCTTCATTGCCGAGCAGGTGCGCCAGTTGATGTCCAAGCTGGGATTCCACACGGTGGATGAGATGGTGGGCCGCGTGGACAAGATCGACGCCGAGGTTGCCGCCGAGCACTGGAAGGCCAAGGGCATCGATCTCTCCACGATTCTCTACGCGCCCACGATGCCTTCGCGCGTGGCTCGGCGCAAGGTTCAGGCACAGGATCACGGCCTGGCCGCAGCACTCGATCACAAGCTGATTGCGGCCGCCGCGCCGGCGCTGGAATCGCAGACGCAGGTCAGCGCCAGCTTTGAGATTCGCAACGTGCATCGCACGGTGGGGGCGATGCTGGGCGGCCAGATTGCCATGCGCTACGGATCGGCTGGATTGCCGGACGAGACGATCCACTTTAAGTTCGACGGCTCGGCCGGGCAGAGCTTCGGCGCCTTCGTTCCCAACGGCGTGACGCTCGAACTGGAAGGCGACTCCAACGACTATCTGGGCAAGGGGCTCTCCGGCGGGCGCATCATCGTCTACCCGCCCAAGGAGTCCAGCTTCCTGCCTGAGGAGAGCATTCTGGTGGGCAACGTGGTGCTCTACGGCGCTACCAGCGGCGAAATCTTCATCAACGGCATTGCCGGCGAGCGCTTTGCCGTGCGCAACTCCGGCGCGATTGCGGTGGTTGAGGGCGTGGGCGACCACGGCTGCGAGTACATGACCAACGGCATGGTTGTGGTGATCGGAAAGACCGGACGCAACTTTGCCGCCGGCATGAGCGGCGGACGCGCCTTTGTCTTCGACGAGCGGGGCGACTTCACCGCGCGCCGCTGCAATCAGACCAGCGTCGATCTGGAACCGCTGGATTTGGATGCAGACGTGAACGAGGTGCGCGGCCTGCTGGAACGCCATCGCGACCTGACCGGCAGCCCGCGCGCCGCATGGATTCTGGAGCACTGGGCCGAGTCGCAGCCGCGCTTTATCAAGATCTTCCCGCACGAGTACAAGCGCGTGCTGGGAATTGAGCGCGTAGAAACGGTTTACACTCCCCCTACAACTTCGTCGCTTGTGGCGGCGGCTACCGAGGTGGTGCATGGGTAAGGTGACAGGATTTCTGGAAATTGAACGCGAGCAACCCGCCCGCCGCATCGTCGAGGAGCGGATTCACGACTGGCTGGAGATTTATCAGCCATTTCCTGAAGAGAAGCAGCGCGAGCAAGCCGCGCGCTGCATGGATTGCGGCGTTCCTTTCTGCCACACCGGATGTCCGGTGAACAACCTGATTCCCGACTGGAACGACCTGGCCTACAACAACCGCTGGGAGCCGGCGATTCGCCGCCTGCACGCCACTAACAACTTTCCCGAGTTCACCGGCCGCATCTGCCCCGCTCCATGCGAGGCGGCCTGCGTGCTGGGCATCAGCCAGCCGGCGGTCTCCATCAAGCTGATGGAGAAGAGCATTGTCGAGCGCGCCTGGGAGGAGGGCTGGATTCATCCCGAACCGCCCGAGCAGAATACCGGCAAGCGCGTCGCCGTCGTCGGCAGCGGGCCGGCCGGCCTGGCGGCCGCGCAGCAGTTGCGCCGCGCCGGCCACACAGTCACCGTCTACGAAAAGGCCGACCGGATTGGCGGCTTGCTGCGCTACGGCATTCCCAACTTCAAGCTGGAAAAGCACGTGATCGACCGCCGCATCGAGCAGATGCGCGCCGAGGGCGTGACCTTTGTGACCAATGCTCATGTGGGTGTGAACGTGCCGGCCGAAGCGCTCACCGAGCACTACGACGCGATTTTATTGGCGGGCGGCGCGGAGCAGCCGCGCGACTTGAAGATTCCCGGCCGCGAACTGAAGGGCATTCACTTTGCCATGGAATTCCTGCCGCAGCAGAATCGCCGCTGCGAGGGCGATGCGGTCGATCCCTCCGTGGCGATTCTTGCCGAGGGCAAGCGCGTGGTCATCATCGGCGGCGGCGACACCGGCGCCGACTGCCTGGGCACCAGCCTTCGCCAACGCCCCTTGAGCGTGCACCAGTTCGAGATCATGCCCAAGCCGCCGGAGACGCGCGCCGCCTCGACTCCATGGCCGATGTGGCCCCTGCAACTGCGCACCGAAAGCGCACACGAGGAGGGCGGTATCCGCGAGTGGAGCATCAACAGCGTGCGATTCACCGGAGACGCCGAGGGCAACGTGAAGCAGTTGCACGCGGTGCGCGTCGGCCCGCCGCCGAAGTTTGAAGCCATCGCCTGCTCGGAGTTTACCATCGACGTGGACCTGGTTCTGCTGGCGATGGGCTTCCTGGGGCCGGTGCGCTCGGGAATGCTCGAGCAGTTTGGCGTGGCTCTGGATGGCCGCGGCAACGTGGCCGCCAACGGCGACTATCAGACCTCGGTGGAGAACATCTTCGCCGCCGGCGATATGCGCCGTGGACAGTCGCTGGTGGTCTGGGCGATCAGCGAAGGCCGCAAGGCCGCCGCCGCTGTGGACCGCTATCTGGCCACAGTCGATGAACCCGCGCCACAGAGGCATCGGGCGATGTCGTAAGGCGCAGCAGTATGCAGCCTTCTTCTCCGTCCGGACCGTACTACCCGCGTACGGATACGCCGGAAAAGGAGAGGACCGCCAAGCCGGAGATCGGCTGGCCGAAGCGGCGGGCCGGCTCGAAGCGGCTCCATAAAAGCAGATCCTCGACCTGGCCGCGAGTGGCCTTGTCGGTGGGGCCGGAGATGATGCGGTAGTCGTAGACTTGGCCCGCGCCGTTGACATAAGCCTCAATGACAATCGGGCCGGAGACGACGCCGATCTGGCTGTCTCCCACAACGCTGGAGAGATACAGGAAGTGTGGAGCGGTGAGATTCCCCAGGGGCTCGTCGGCCGTAGCCTGCACAGTCTCCGGCTGGGTGAACATGCCGACCAGCAAGATGACGGTTCCCAGCAGCAACACGGCGGAGGCAAAACCGGCCGAGGCCTGTAGCAGGAAAGGTCCAATGGTGTTTCTCCAGGCCAGATCGAAGGCATGGAAGCGACTCTGGCGGCGGCGGGCGCGCTCATGGCTGATGGCCACGTTAATCCTCAACAGCAGGTCTACCGGTGCCGGCGCCGGGCCCAGCTCGGCCAGCGAAGCCTGCGCCTGCTCCAGCGACTTCCACTCGCCGGCGCACTCACGGCAACCCTCCAGGTGGGCGGCGACGCTCTGCATTTCGCGTCCGCTCAGACGACCGTCCAGATACTCGGAAAACCTTGTCCGCATTGCATTACAGCCGTTCATCGCGCCTCCTCTCCCAGGGGCATCTCCAGCCCCGCGCTCGCCGGAGAACCGGCGTAGCTCGCCGGAGCCGTCAAACTCGCCTTCAAGGCGGCGCGTCCGCGCGCCAGCCGCGACTTGACCGTTCCCAGATTCACGCCCTGCATCTCCGCCACGTCCTCATAGATGAAACCCTCGATGTCGCGCAGAATGAGGGTGGTGCGGTAGGGCTCCGGCACCTGTTTCAAGGCCGCCTCAACACGCGCCCGGTTCTCCTCGCGCTCGGCTGCCTCAAACGGCGATTCAGCCGGGTCCACCAGCATCTCCTTCAGCAGTACCGGCTGCCCGGATTCGCTCTCAACCATCTCCTGCTCGATGGGGATCTCCGGCTGCCGGTGCCGCGCCCACCAGCGTCGCTGGTTCGAGGCCTCGCGCAGGGCGATGCGATAAATCCACGTCCGCAGCGACGACTCGCCATGAAAGCTGCCCACTCCGCGAAAAACCTTCACAAAGACTTCCTGCGTCAGGTCGGCGGCATCGGCGCGGTCCTGCACGGCGCGCGCCAGCAGCGAGTAGATCGGCTGGTAGTAGCGCGCGATCAGCCCCGCGAATGCCTCCTCGGAGCCGGCCTGAAGTTCGGCGATCAGTGCCGCCTCTTGGGAGGGAAACGTCAGCGTGCTGGCATAATTGCCCATGGTGAGGTCCGCCTGCATATCAGAATCCTCCCACCTAGCCGCAAGAGAAGCAAACCGCACTGCGCAGATGCGCCAAATAAAACTCCGGTTTCCGCTTGCGGCAACTCGCACCAGCGGCTGAAAAAACGCCGCTGAAAACCAACCCTGCCTAAGAGTGCGCGGGAGACGGACACTGGCTTTCAGGCCATGCGTCCCACGCGTTCTATTGTCTTAGACACCGGAACTGCCTCCAGTGTTCCCGGTCACGCAAGTATTTTTTGCTTTCTGCAAGGTTGCGGGCGCAGGTGGCGGCGTTGGAACGCTCAACCGGGGGTTGGTTTCCAAGCTGGTGGCGGGCCTGGCAGCCGGGTTTGACGAAATCCAGCCGCAGCGGAGACAATAAGGAAGTTGCATTGCCGCAACGTGTGGGCCTGTGGCGCAGTTTGGGAGCGCGCTTCCATGGCATGGAAGAGGTCGTCGGTTCGATCCCGACCAGGTCCACCAATTCAATCAATTGCAAAACCTCACCTGCTTCCGCTTTCTCGCGTTTCCTACCCCTACAGAGCAGTTTGCGATCCGGGCTGCAACGCCCGCATCATCGAGTCCAGCGCAGCCAACATCGTTGGTGAGTGTACAGGCCATGCGTTGTCTTGACATTTGTATATGCGTTGGGAAGACCATACTCCAGTCGATTGTGCCCAAAGATGTTCGCTTGAAAGAGGCGCCGAGGGAAAATGGTGGATTCATTGCATGGAAGTTAGGGAAGCCGAATGAACTGAAACAAGTCTAACCGTGGGAGATGCAGGGAGAAAAGAAGATTGGCGAGTTTGTGTGCGGGACTTGCCCCATATCATCGCGTCAAGCAGCGCGGCGCGCAATAAAGGTCTGTGCCAGCGGGAATTTACCTACTGAAGTTTGGCGAACTCGCTTTTGGCTGCCTGCAAGAGAGGCAGATTGGAGTCGGCGTTCTTCCAGGCGTCGAAGAGGGCAAGGTACTGCTGGCGGGCTTCTTGCTTCTTCTTTTGCTGCGCCAGCACCCGTGCAAGGCGCAGGTGCGACAGTGAGTAGAGGGGCGAGATGGGATCGACGCCTTGGTTGGCGAGGATTAGCCGATAGTCCGCGGCGGCTGCGTCCAGCTGTCCAGCCTCGGTCTCGGCCTGCGCGCGCAGGTAGGGAACATGGAAGTCGCGCAACTGGTAGGGGCGCGCCGGTTCGAGCTGCTGGATTGCATCGAGAGGCTTGTGCGCTTGCATGGCCAGTTGGGCGCGCACCAGAGGCAGATCGAAAAAGATGTGAACCGTGTCCTTCTCTGTCAACGGGTTGAATGCGGCTACAAAACGCTGCGCGGGGACAACGTCTCCGGCTGCGGCCCGAAGAAAGACCAGGTCACTGGCCTCAATGGCATCCCCGGTATGTTGTTTCAAAACCTCACGGGCCTGCTCGGCTTCGCCGTATTCAATCAGAACGCGCGCCTTGTCGTGCAGGATGTCGTCGGCAATACCGGTGTCGCCTTCGCGCAGAGCCTCGGCTTGGGCGCGCGAAAAGTAGTCCATTGCCTCACGCAATTTGCCGCTGGTGGCTGCGGCGAGAGCCAGGTTTAATAGCGTCCTGTCGAGTTGCGCGTGACTCAGTCCCCAATCGGTTTCCGCCTTGAGCTTTGCCTCGTCGCCTTCGGCGTAAGCCACCTGAAACAGAATGCTGTGCACGCCCCATCCCGCGCCGCCCTCGGCAGCTACCCGCTTGGCATCGGCAAAGCGATTGGCCCTTTTGTAGGCGCGGCTCAGAGTCTCGGCGCGGAGGTCGGAGTGAGGGTCCATGCGCAGCGCCTGCTCGCCGGCGGGGATAGCCTGCGCGTAATCGCCTAACTGGGTGTAGAGATTGCACAGGTTGGCCCAGCTTTTTGCCGAGCTGTTGGGATAAGTTTGGATGTAGAGTCTGAGGCTTCTGATCGCGGCTTCGGTATCGAAATTCCCGAAGTAGTAATAAGCGATTTCGATGTTCAGCCGTTCGCGCTGGGTAGTGCTCTTGCGTAGGTCGAAGGCCTTCTTGATAGAGAGCGCTGCTTGGTCGGCCTCGGAAAGCCGGTAATAGGAGACGCCCATGCCGTAGTATGCGGAGGCGAATTTGGGATCGAGAGCGACTGCGCGCTGGTAAAGAGCGAGCGTCGTGCGGGGTTCGTTGCGATCGTCTTCCTGGGCCTGGGAGTAGAGCCGCAACGCTTCGAGCGAGGTCGTGGTGGCCTGTTCGATAGGGATCTGAAATTTTTCCAGCGAGGCGGCCGACTCACCCAGCTTCTTGCGCACCCGGCCGGCGGCCGTGTCCAGCGCGCCCAGAATCTCTTCCTTGGACGCTGCCACTTCCTTGTATGCGGCGATCTGCCGGCCATCGGCGCAGCCCTCGGCGGCCAGT
Source organism: uncultured Occallatibacter sp. (assembly GCA_964595845.1). GTDB lineage: Bacteria > Acidobacteriota > Terriglobia > Terriglobales > Acidobacteriaceae > Telmatobacter. The sequence goes on from CAZQRX010000004.1 coordinate 49,048, forward strand.
GTCAGCAGATACTTGCTGCCGAAGTTGGCGATGGCGCCATGCAGCACCGCCTGGGCGTTGTTGCGTTCGCAAACCTCGCGCGCCAGCTCGGGCGTCAGCGTCTCTTCTCCGCTGCGCTCCATCAGCGCCAGCGTCTCCTTTACCTTCTGCCGGGGCAGAAGATTCAAATAGGGCGATTGCTCCAGATCGATCTCCAGCGCCTGGTTGAGCGTACTGTCAAAGGTCGCGTCCCGCGTGGTGTTGACAAAGTCGGCCAGCACCACATCGCTGAGCTGGGGCGGATGGGAAAAGAGCTTCCATCCATAGGTCGCGGCCAGCGCAAGCAGAGCGCCGCCCAGCGCCGATACCCCAACCCACCACCAGACTCTCCTCTGGCGTGATGCTGCCCCCGCACTTGGCAACGCGGTCTCATGCGAAGCAAGTAGGGCTAACGGCAGATCCTCATAGACAACTTCGGTGCGCTCCCGCACCCGCTGCACAAGAATATCTCCGGGCTGCTCCGCGGACAGATCATGGTCTGAAATTTGGGTCTCTGATTCGCCGGCGGAGACCTGGGCAGTGAATTGATAACCCTGGCCGGGCACAGTGACGATCAGTCCGGAGTTGTCGCCCAAAGCCCGGCGCAGTTGGGAGATGTACTTGGGCAGGTTGCCTTCTTCCACAAAAGAGCCAGACCAAACCGCCTCAAGAAGTTCCTCCTTGGTCACCACCCGCCCAGGGTTCAAAACCATGAAAGCGAGAACGTCGAAGGCCTTCGGCGTGAGCGTAATCGGCGCATCCTGGCGCGTCAAGACCCGCTTGCGGAGGTCCAGGCTATAGGTTTCGAAGCAACACAACTCATTCTTTTTCACTAACATAACGTGCCGTCATAAATCGTCAGAAAAAGTCATGGTTAACGTCAAGACATTCGCCGTGCCTGGTGGTTCAGTAGAGAGCGTGGCAGCTTCCGAACGCCGCGGATCAAGGAGTGGATGTATGAACATCTTACGACGCGGCGCTCCGTCAGAGGAAGCCAACAGCAAGGAATTCTTCGCCGAGCCGGCAATGAACCGGCGCGTCAAGGTCACCACCGAGCGCGAGACAGTCACCGTGTTAGTGCGCGGCCGGCCCGCGCAGAACCAGCAAGCGCCGGCATCGGAGCGAGCCGGACTGGAGTCCGAGCATCTGGAGCTGCCGCCGCCCGAGCCTGAGCTTCCAGACAAAAGTCGCGTGTAAAGGTCTTTCTTCCGTTTTATTGCTCAGTTTGACCGGCGGGTACTGCGGGAAGCGCCAAGGACGGTCACCCAACCATCGAATCCAGGAGGTTTACCATGATTCGCAAGTTCTGGATGCTGGCAATCACGATGATTGCCCTGTTTTCTTTCACCGGCCAGGCCGGCGCACAGATAGCGGTTCCAACCGCGCCGGTGGTGAGCTTCACCACCCCTGAACAAGTCACTAACCCGCCCAGCCCCACCGGGCCGCTAACAGCCAGCTTTTCTGTCTCCGGTTATACCGGCAGTTTTATACCCGTTCCCGTTCTGCATTATGGCATCAACTTTTCGCTCGATCCCACTACTCCAATCTTCTGCGCAGGGGGCGTCGGTGTAGAAAATTGCACCGTCAAAATCTATTTCAATCCAACCTTGCCGGGCGCCCTCAAGGACGCGCTCTTTCTGATGAACCCCAACACGGGCACGCGGATGGCCAGCGTGCTGCTGGGCGGCATCGGCCTCAAGTCGCTGGCGCTGATTCAGCCCGGATTGGTGACCAACGCCGCCCCCACCAACAGCGAAATCAATTATATGTATAATTCTGCCATCGACGACAACGGTGTGGCGTATGTTATCAATTACGGTTCCTCACCTGCAACCAATGTGTGGAGCGTAAAGGGTGGTGTGATGACCCCGATTCCCATCACCTTCACGGGTCTAAACGGCAATGCTGGCCCTCGCACCATCGCCATTGACGGCGCCGGTGTGCTTTACTTCACCGTTGGCGATTACCGTACGAGCCTGGTGACTTACGACACCGTCACCCAAACGGCTGGCACCTTTTCAACCATACCGACAGGCTATAAAAGCTGTACCGAAAACGACGACGGAAGTCCGCAGCAATATCTGGATTCGGTGGTATTGGATCAGTTGGGCAACATATTCGTCCTTGAAGATGAGTGCGAGCAGGTGATTGAAATCAAACCGGATGGAAGCTACATTGTTACGGATGTTACAGCCCCCTCGGTGCTCCCCTCAGTAGTCGGCGTGGACGCCAACGACAACATCTTTCTGACTGGATACATCACCGAGGAGGCCGTTCCCGGCAGCCCGCTCAGTATAATATATAACGGTATCAACAACGGTTATCCCGAAGCCATCGCCATCGATGCCGCCGACACGCTTTATCTCACACGCTGGCCGTATCCAGCCACCGGCCACGGCAGCGTTGGTGAATTGGCAGCCTCAAACTACAACGCAACTCTGGCCTGGATCGACAATGGCGTAAATAACGCAGGATCCGCTCCGCTCGGCCTCGGTCTTGCCACCGATGGCACGGTCTATGCCGGCAATTACAGCACCCTCGAGAAGGTCGATCGCTCGCAGGGTGCAATCAACTTCGGCGAAGTGACTTTCAACACGCCGAGTACACCGCAAGTCGTCGGCGTATACAACGGCGGCAACGAAAACCTGACCGTTGACACTATCACCCTCACTCAACCCACGGGCTGGACCGATTTCTCCATCGCCCCAACGGCCGCCAACCCGTGCAGTCTTACTGGAACGACGCTCCTTCTGCCCGGCCAGCTCTGCAATGTTCAAGTCACCTTGACGACCCAACACGGGGGCAACCTGACCGGCACGGTGACCTTCACTACCGACGAGCCTTCCCTGCAGACCGTATCGCTCTCCGGCTATAACTACGGACCGGATTTCACCGCCTCGCCTGCTTCGCTCGTTTTTGGATATGTGGCGCCCGGCGGGTCCGTCTCGCTGCCGGTGACGCTGACCAACGACTCACTGATTTATTCCGCGTATATGAGCCTTACCCCAGTCTCCGCGCCTGCCGGTATCAGTGTCTCGACTGCTCCCGGCCAGACGTCGTGCTATACCAATTGGATCGCCCCCTTGGTCGGCACCTGCGCGATGACCGTCACTTACGCTCCAGGTCCCACGCCGGCGATTAGCAATGGCAATCTCATCCTCGACCAGTACACCAGCCCCTATTATCCCTATTTGTTCACTCTTCCCATCACTGCGACCAGCGTCACCACGGCGACCATCACCCTCGTCAAATCTTCACTGAAACCGTCCACTTATGGGCAGAGCGTAACCTTCACCGGGATGGTACAGCCCATTACAGGATCTGGACACCTGCAATTCAGTTTAGATGGAATCCCTGTCGGAACGAATTGGGATCTGAAATCCTCAACCCCAACCTACATTACCAGCGCGCTGACGGCTGGGAGCCATGCCATAGGAGCTGCCTATACTCCCCTCTCAACCTCCGGCTGGGCGGCAAGTTCAACCACTCCTCCTTTGACCCAGGTGGTCAATCCGGCGCCCCTGACAGTCACAGCGGTGAACATCAGCAAGATCGTTGGAACGCCGAATCCAACTTTCACAGCCAGTTACACCGGCTTCGTCAATGGCGAAACTGCGGCTGTTCTGGGCGGAGCGCCTTCCTTCAACACCATTCCGGCTAACCCCAGCGCGGTCGGAACGTATCCGATCACGGTCGATGTGAGCGGGTTGACGGATGCGAACTATACCTACACGCCTGTCAATGGAACGCTCACCGTGGTCGCGGCACCCACAATCGTGCTCACATGGACGGCCCCGGTGAGCGGGTCGGCCAGCACTGGTTATACAGCAACCGTCACGGTAACCAACAACGGCACGGGGCCTGCCCTGAGCGCGACTCTGAGCAACCCCACACTGAATAGTATTCCGGGCACGCCCGTCTCGCAGTCGCTGGGAACTCTTGCCGCCGGGGGCGGATCTGTCACCGTCACGGTGAACTTCCCGGGCAGCGCGGGCGCTAACGGCGCGACGGTTAAGGAGACGATTCCGCTCACTTACACCGGGGGCACCGCCGGGGGAAGCGCGCATGTAATTCTGCCGTAAACAGGAACCGTTTCATTTTTTTTAACAACGTTTGGAGGAATACATGAAGGGCTTGAATTATTTCTTGTTGCTTTCACTCGCGAGTACGGGTCTCTTGCTGAGCGCTCCGGCCGCAAAGGCGGACTCGTACTCGTTCGTTTTTACCAATCCCGATCAAAGCGCGGTTGCCGGGGATACAGTCGAGTTCGATGCAATCATCACCAACCTTGATCTGCTCAACCCCCTTTACCTGAACGGTGACAGTATGGCTTCGCTCGCCTTGCCGTTGACTTACGACGACACCGCGTTTTGGGCCATTCCTTATCCATTGAGTCCTGCCGGAGATCCGGGCAATTCCTATGCAGGTGCGTTGTTCGACGTGACTGTGCCCCTGGGAACCGCGGCCGGCACGTACGTGGGTGAATACCAGGTGCTGGGCGGAAGCGACGAAGACGCCTCCGATTTGCTGGGGGACGAGGATTTTACCGTCACCGTTGAAAGCAGCGCGGTAAGCGCGGTGCCGGAGCCATCGAGCCTGTTGCTGTTGCTGAGCGGCATGGCGGGGGTAGCGGGGACTCTCCGCCGCCGGCTGATTCGATAGCTGGACGCATCGATGCGCCATCGGGCGGGAGACCGTCACCATGCTGGTGCGAATCCGGCACACGGAAATCGTGCGCCGGATTCAATCTCTTCCTCTCCTACAGCATTGGCGTGCGCTTGCTGCAGTTGGACCATGCAAGAACCACACTTCCCAACAACGCCTCCAATACCCGGAACAATCTGCGTCTCGTCTTTGGGATTGCGTGGCATTTTGCCAGACTTAGTACACCATCCCCAGCTCCCGCAGTAGAAACGCATAATCCAGCGCAATCTCCTTTAGGTAGTCATAGCGGCCACTCGAACCGCCGTGACCTGCCTGCATGTTGGTCACCAGCAGCAGCGCATGGCCGTCCGTCTTGAGTGTGCGTAGTTTAGCCACATACTTCGCCGGCTCCCAGTACATTACCTGGCTATCGTGCAGGGATGTCTTCACCAGCATCGCCGGATAACCCGTAACCTTCAGGTTGTCATAGGGCGAGTAACTCAGAATATAAGTGTAATATTCTTCCTCATTGGGGTTGCCCCACTCCTCGTACTCCGGAACGGTCAGCGGCAAAGTCGCGTCGAGCATGGTGTTCATCACATCCACAAACGGCACATGCGAGAGCACCGCGCGAAACAAATCCGGCCTCATGTTCACCACCGCGCCCATCAGCAGCCCGCCCGCGCTTCCACCCTCAATCGCCACCCGAGCCGGGTCGCCATAACTCGCCGCTGTCAAATGCTCGACGCATGCGATGAAATCCGTGAAAGTGTTGCGCTTGACCAGCATCTTGCCTGCGTCGTGCCAGGGCTTGCCCATCTCGCCGCCGCCGCGAATGTGCGCATAGGCCATCACCACGCCGCGATCCAGCAAACTTAGCCGGTTCGAGCTGAAGCCCAGCGGCAAAGAATATCCATAAGAGCCGTAGCCATAAACGTAGAGGGGATTTTGTGGGGGCCTGGAATCCCCCATTACAGCCGGTCCAGAGACCGGCGCTACCCGTTTGTCCTTACGATAAACCATCGAAACCGGAACCTGCACGCCATCGTGTGCAATAGCATGAACGCGCTCGCTCGCATAAAGAGTGCGGTCGAAACCGCCGGGAATCTCCAACTGCTTGAGCAGCGTCGAAGCGCCCGTGCCCACGTCGTACTCGTAGACCGAACTGGGCGTCACCAGCGACTGGTAAGCGTAGCGGAAGGCGGGCGTCTCGAAGATGCGGTTTACGTGCGGATGGGCGTCGTAGGCCGGCTCGGGGAAACTGATCTCGCCCGCCTTCGCAGCTTCCGGCCCGTCGCCGTCAAAGCGCCAGACGCGCAGCCTCGGCAGCCCCTCCTCGCGCTCGCAGGCGATGAAGAATCTGGCAAAGATGTCAATCTCCTCGATCATCACGCCGTCGCGGTGGGGAATGCGCTCGGTCCAGAACTCGCGCCCCGGCGTAGCCACCGGCGCTGTGACCAGGCGGAAATTCCGCCCGCGATCGTTGGTGCGGATAAACCACAATCCATTGCGATGGTCGATGGAGTACTCGTGTTCGTCTTCGCGCGCGCTGATGAGCGTAAACCGGCCCTCCGGCTCGCCGGCCGGCAGCACCCACGACTCGGATGTAATGTGGCTGAGCGACTCCATCACAATGAACTTGCCGTCGCGCGTGCGCCCCGCTCCCAGATTGAAGCGCTCGTCGTCCTCTTGATAAACCAGCGTATCCGCAATGTGCGGCGTCTCCAGCGCGTGGCGCCAGAGCTGGTACTGGCGTTTCTGCTCCTCATCCTCGACGGTGTAAAAGAGCGTGCGATTGTCGGCGGCCCAGACGACCGAGCCGACGCGCTCAACCTCATCGGCCAGCGTCTCGCCTGTCTCCAAATCCTTGATGTGCAGCGTGTACTGGCGGAAGCCGGTGGTGTCGGTGGTGTAAGCCAGCCGGCGGCCATCGCTTGAAATATCCACGGCGCCAATCGAAAAGAACGCGTGTCCATCAGCCAATTGGTTGCCGTCGAGAATGACCTGCTCCGGCGCATCCGCATCCGGCCCGGAAACCGTGCCCCGCTGGCGGCAATGAATCGCGTACTGCTTGCCCTCCTCGGTGCGCGTCAGATACCACCAGTTGCCATCGCGAAAGGGGACCGAAACGTCGGTCTGCTTCATGTGCGAGAGCATCTCCTGGTAGAGGCTTTCGCGCAGGCCGTCGAGCGGCTTCATCACCGCCTCGGCGTAGGCATTTTCAGCCTCCAGGTACGCGGTCACTTCGGGGTTCTCTTTGTCGCGCAGCCAGGCGTAGTCGTCCGTGAGGATGGCGCCGTGCAGCGAAGTCTCTTTGTGTTCCTCGCGGGCGATGGGGGGCTGGAGTTGCGGATTTTCGTTCATTATGCAATCTGGTTCAGTGATGTGCAAAATCAACTCCTAATGCAAATAGCCAAATCACGACAGTCAAAAGCCAAATGTAACCACTTTGCCATGTTCTTTTGATGCAGATGCAAGCTCCCCAAATCAAATTCAGTAAACCAAATCCGGCATAGAATGGCAAAGCACGTATAGCCCAAATAAAAGGCTCTCCCGTTATCGAGTGCACTCCTTGTGCGCTCTCTTCGGGAATTCTCCAACTAGGCGTAACCGCAAACAAATACACAATGGCTCCAATTACATTCACGATGAATAGGGCCAAAGATAGTCGGCGTACAGAGAAATATCTTCGTATGGTTAATAAGGTTTGCATGAAGGATTCCATTCCTATTCAGTGTAGCGCAAAGGCGGCTTTTAGCTTTTAGGAACCTTTTGCCCGCCGAACCCGTACAATAGAAAGCGATGAAGGGCTTTCGCCGCACACATTCCGCCATCTTCCCACTGCTCGTGGCAGCTTGTGTCTCCGTCTTTGCTGTCGCCGGACAAACCATACAAGCCGAACGGGTTGAGGATCTGCCTCAACCCACCGATTACGTCAGCGATTTCGCCCATGTGCTCTCGCCCCAGGCGATTGCCCGCCTGGACTCGCTCTGCTCCCAACTCGATCACTCGCAGACGAACGCAAAGGTGGCCGTGGTCACCGTCCGCACCCTGGATGGCGCGGACCCGGCGGAGTATGCCACCGCCCTGGAAGACAAGTGGAAGATGGGCAAGAAGGGCGTGGATCGCAACGTGCTGGTTCTTCTGGCCGTGGACGACCACAAGCGCCGGATTGAAATTGGTTACGGCCTTGAGGGCATTCTTCCCGACGGCAAGGTGGGCGACATTGGCCGGGAGATGGTGCCCGATCTGCGCGCCAACGACTTTGACGGCGCTGTGATTTTGGCCGTGGACGAGATGGCGCAGGTGATCGCCGCCGACGCCAAGGTCACGCTGGAAGATGAACCCATGGTTGATCGCCAGCCTGCAAGGCCACAGGTCAACGTAGGAAAATTGATTCTGTTGCTTGTTATTCTGATCTTCTTTGGCGGCTTTCATCTCCTGCGCTTTCTGCTGGGTTTTGGCCTCTTCGGCGGCTTTCGCGGCGGGCCATGGATAGGCGGCGGAGGCGGCTTCGGCGGTGGCGGCTTTGGCGGTGGTGGCGGTGGCGGAGGATCGGGCTTCGGCGGTTTTGGCGGCGATGGCGGCGGCTTTGGCGGCGGCGGAGCCGGTGGAAGCTGGTAGGTTTCAATTTCGATGAAGGGGCTTCCATGATTGGAGGCCGAAGGAGAAAAACACAATATGAGTAAGGGACTTTGGATTGCGCTGGGAGTGGTCGGAGTTTTTGTTTTAGCCCTGCTGATGGTCTTCGGCAGCTACGTGAGCGCCAGGAACCAGATGGTAGCCAAGGATCAGGCGGTAAAGAGCAAGTGGTCGGAGGTGGACGTGCAGTTGGAGCGGCGCGCCGACCTGATTCCCAACCTGGTGGAGACCGTGAAGGGCTTTACCAAAGAGGAGAGCACGGTCTTTGGCGACATTGCCAACGCCCGCGCGGGAATGTTGAATGCACAGGGACCGGCGGGCAAGATCGAGGCCAATGGGAAGCTCGATTCGGCGTTGGGCCGTCTGCTGCTGCTCACGGAGAACTACCCGCAACTACGCTCCAGCGACCAGTTCATGCGCCTGCAGGACGAGCTGTCGGGGACAGAGAATCGCATCAGTGTGGCGCGTAAGCGTTATAACGACTCGATCCAGGACTACAACACATTCATTCTTCAGTTTCCGAACAACATCTGGGCGGGCATGGCAGGGTACCACGAGAACACCGCGTACTTCGCAGCCCCGGAAAGTGCAAAAACCGCCCCGGCGGTCAAGTTCTAGCAGAACGCCGACGAGGTTCGTGATTCCCTGCCCTTTCACCAGAAAAGTGTTGAAAGGAAGGGAGCCACGAACCTCTTTCCTGTTCCCTGTTCCCCTACCGAAACCGTCGAGTAGCCTTGAGCACCACGGAGAAGACGCCGGATTCGTCGCGCGCCACCTGCAGCGAGACGTGACGGTTGATGGCGATTTCTGCCTGGAGAAGCTGCTGGGCGGTGGTGTTGACGTTGGTGGCGTAAGTAAGGGTGACGTTGGAGCCCAACTGCTCCTCGACAATGATGCGGGAGGTGGAGTTGCCCAGGGCGCCGAGGTAGTTGGGGTCCACCTTGACGCTGCCCGCGCCGAAGAGCCTCTGCACCCGCGAGCTGACTGTAGCGTTGAGAGCGCCGCCGAGCAAGGCGTCGGTGGTGGGGTTGGCCAGAGCCTGCTGTTGCTGCTGGGTGTAAAGTCGCTGCTGGTTTCCCGTGCGGCCCAGAGCCAGCAGAGCCACTACGTCGGCCTCCGGCAGCGGGGGATCGGAACGATAGGTGACCGTCATTTGTTGCGGAGTGCCATGCAGTCCAAGGGTAATGTCGTAGTCCTCGACGCGGGCCGTGGCGTTCAGGTCGATGGAGGGTTGAATGCGGACCGGGTTGGTGAAATATATGTCGCCGCGCTGCAACTCATACCGGGTTCCGGCCAGGACGGCGCTGCCTTCGGTGATGGAAACGCGGCCCAGCAGCGAGGGCGAGGCCACGGTGCCGCGCAGGCGGAGATCGACATTGCCGGCCAGCTTGGCGTAAGCGTTCTGGAAGTTCAACTGCGGCGAAGAGGCTATGTGCACGTCCAGGCGGATGTGGTTGGAAGGGGCGTCAAGAGGCGCAATGGTTTCGACGGCGGCAGCCTGCGCGGCCAGCGCCGCAATGTCCAGATCGGGGCTGACCGAGAAGCGCGTGATCAGCACGTCGCCTGAGAGCAACAGGTTGTTTTGAAGTCCTTGCAGGTGAAGTTGGGCGTCGGCAAGGGAGCTGACTCCTTGCGGGTAGCGGATGCGAATTCCTGTCCCTGTGGCAGTCAGGTCGGCGAAGAGGCCGTGCTGATAGGCCAGATAGCCGCCGAGGCTAAGCAATCCACCGCCGCTCATGGCCGTCAGCGACTTGACCTCCAGCCGATTCTGGTTGAACTCCAGCGTTCCATGCAACTGGCTCAGGCCGTTGGGCACGTCCTCAAGGGAAAGAGCCGCGTCCTGAAAGTCAATCCGCCCGCTCAGGCTGGGGTCCATCAGCGGTCCGTGCGCTTCCACCTGGAAGGTGGTGTTTCCACTGGCGGTGAGGTCGCGGTCCAGCGTCTCGGCAAGCTTCAAATTAATGGCGCCGCTGGCGGAAACGTTCAGCTCCTGCTTGCCCTTGAGCGAGAGGCTGCCCTGAACGTGCAGGTCGGTCTCCGCGCCGGTCACGTGCAGAGGGTCGAGATGGATGAGGGCATGGTCGAGCGTGGCGTGCAGACCTCCCTCGCTTTGCAGGGGAACGCCGGCCACAGTGACCGCCAACTGCTGGATGCGAGCTTCGCCTCGCATCTCCTCGAGCCGCGCCAAAGGCCCCTCAACGGTGACCGTTCCGGCCAGCGCGGACTCCCCGCTGATGCCCTCCACATGAGCCAGCTTGAAGAGCGCGCCAATGTTCAAGCGCGAAAATTCTACTTTGGCCTGGGTGGCATAGTCGCCGGTGAGCGCCGTCTGGCCGTGCGCGGTGAAGTCGGCCGCCTCCAGCTGGGTTGTCAGGTCGTAAGTGACGGCGCGATTGGCGGTGTGGGCCGCCAGCTCTAGGTTACCCAGCGATTCTTCGCTCAGCGTCAGGCCGGGCAGGGTAGCGTGGACTTCAAGGCGCGGATCTTCCGGTGTTCCCTCGCCCTTTACGGTAAATCCCAGCTTGCCGGTGACAGCCAGGCCCATGCGGCGTAGAGCTTCGATGCGAGCCACTTCGATCCCCGAGCCGGATGCGTCCAACTGGAAGAAGTGAGATGACAGGTTATAGCTGCCGGTGGCCGCGATTTTGCCGGCCTCCTTGTTTACCGAAACCGAGGTCAGGTTGATGGTCTGGTTGGCCAGCGTGCCCTGCGCCCGTATGCGGTCCACAGGTTCGCTGAAGATGCTGCCCTTATCCATCTCGACCCATCCCGAACCACCCAGCGCGTGAAGGGGCCCGTCGAGTTGAAGCTGCGCATCCAGAGAGCCTGTCGCGGGCAGGTTCGGACCGGTGAAGGGACGCAGATCGTCGAGGCCGACCTTGCCGGCGCTCAGGCGGAGATGAAGCACTGAATTGGCGTCGAAGGACGGAATCGGCGCGATGCCATGCGTGACCGGAAGCGAAGCCGCGGTCAGGCTCCCGCTGAAGTCGATCGCGGCGTTCCCGCTGCGTAGCTGGCCGTGAGCAAGATCGATGCGGGCAGCCGAGTATCTGCCGAAGGCCTTGACCGAATCCAGGCGAAGAAACTGGGGTTGGCTGGAATTGGTGGTGGAAATTGCCGTCAATTCGACCCCCAGTTGTGTGGCCTTAATGTCCCCCGAAAGGTGAGGATCGACGAGTGAGCCGGCCCAGAACCCATTGATAAAATCCATCCGCCCGGTGAGAGCCACCGGCAGGGCCGCGGTTCCGCTCTTCCCGTTGCGGCTCAATCCCAGGTCGCGCAGCACGGTATCGAACTCGCCGAGGTTGCTGGAATGGAATTCGACGGCAAAGGCCGAGGGACTGGTAAGCGGATAGGCGCCCAGATGGCCGTGCGCCTCCAATTGACTGGCAGGTGTGTTCAGCTCCAGCTTGCGCATCGCGACTGCGCCGTCACGCTGCGTGTAGGTAGCGTCGATCAGGCCGCTGGCGGGAACCAATCCTTGCGCGGCTTGTGCCTGCGGAGTGAGGGCTAACAAGGCGCTCACGGAGAGGGTGCGATTGTCGCCGTTGATCCACTGCGCGTCGGCAGGACCGCTGACCCGCGTGTCGAAGCCGAGATGCTGGAAGGGCGGTTCGCAGAGCATCTCCAGCAGCGTGTCCAGGGCAACGTCCTTGAACTCCGCTGTCACCTTGCCGTTGACAGGGATGGTGATCTCATCGGACGCCGGGGGCGGCTTGGCGGGCAACGCGGGCAGGCTTCGGGCGCCCCGGGATTTGCCGTTGGCCGTACCGGCTGATCGCAGGGAGGCTGCTCCCGGAAGCGTGGGTAGCCAGTGGGCCAGCGCCAGGTCGCCCGCGATCTGGCCGCCCTGGCGCAAACGCAAAACTATCGAGTTAACCAGCAACTGCTCGGGATCGGCATGGAGACGTGCATCGAGTCCAAAGCCCGTGGCGACGACGCCCGTCCCGATGTAAGAGCCGTCCTCGACGTGGATGCTGCCATCGGCGCGAAAACTCCCTGCCTCTCCGGCCCCGGTGAGGTCGAGATGAGCAAGGCCCCGCGGCGTAAACGGATAGCCGGTGATGGGGTCAACCAACCGCATGTCCAACTCGCCGGCCGCCTTGGCCTGCCAGCGGGGATGGGCAAAGTCTTCCAGGACGCCGGAAATTTCCATGCTCCGGTCCTTGATGCCGTGGCCGCTTGCGGTCACGCGCAAGGAGCGCAGGGTTGCCTTGGCGCGCGACAGCTCCAGCGTTGCTTGGAAAAATCCCTGAACCTCTGGCGGAGGCGCTTTGTCCTGCTTGGATAAAGCACCGCGCGCGAGGTTCAGGTCGCGGACTCCTGCCTCGATGCGGTAGAACTCCGGATTCAAGGCTGTGCCCGGCATGTAGGCCATATGCAGGGAAAGGTCGCTGGTGGCAAAGTCAAGCGGGATGTGCCGGTTCTGGAAATCGAAGGCCGCGGCGCGGTTCTCGTACTCCAGAACGCCCTGCTCGACCGCAACATAGCTCGCCTTCAGATCGAAGAAGCTGTCGAGCGCGGGCTTGCCAGGTTTTCTTGGCTTGCGGGGTTGCGGCTGGTTGGTAGAGCCGTCGGGGTAGACGATCAGGTGCAGATGGGGCCGGAGGATGACCAGTTCGCGCAAGGGAAAGCGCGGAATCCAGAATCCCACCTTGCTCCACCACACGCGCACCTTTTCAACCTGGGCGTAGGGCGTTTCGCCGGGTGCTTCAAGGCCGTGAATCACCACGCCGTCCGCCTCGGCCTCCAGGCTGAGAAGATGCCAGTGGAAGGAGCCGATCTCGACCCGCCCGCCGGTGGCCGCCTCCAATTTGACCACCACTAGACGGCGAACAAAGTTCTCAAAACCGGGCGAACTGGCCCAAAAATAAATACCTGTGAGAGTGACCGCCAGCAGAACCGTTACCGCGGCCACCGTCAGGGGAAGATGGCGCAGGAAGAAGCGGCGCAGACGGCTCGGGCGGGGAGCTTCAGGCTCTGCAACCGGCTCCGGCACGCCGGGCTCAGGAGCCTCGGCAGGAACCGGAGGCATGGATTCAAACTCGCTCATGCGCCTCCCTTCCCTGCTCCGCCCTGGGCTTCAGGAGCTTCAAGCGACGGGTCGAGCACTTCCACGTCGCCCTGCTTGCGCAGGTTTTTGAGCCAGTCGTCGAAGAGCGCGTTCACCTGCCTTTGCAGCAGAATCTCCTGAATGCGCGGGGCCACTTCGGCCAGCGGCGGAATCGCTTCGCCCACGGCATACTGCGGCAGTAGCGTTTCGCGGTAGTAGGTTTCAATCTCCTCGGGAGCAATGCGGATTCCCTGCCGGAAGCGCTCTTCGATGAAGCGCAGAATCTGGATCCGGCGGCCCAGATAAGTCTGGACCCGCTCCGGCGTCAGTCCGCGCGCGGCCAGAAAGGCCTTCCATCCCTCCTCCGAGGCGCAGTTGAGGTGAACGCAGGCGGGCACTTGCTTGCGAATCTCCGCCAGTCGGGCATCGACCTCGGCCTGCGAGGGCTCAATGGTCAGCGCGTCCTCCTCGCGAATCTGCTGCTGGATGAGCGCGCGGCTGATCAACTGCTCCATGGCGCGCTGCCGGGTGAGCACGCCAAGTCCCGTCCGTCCGGGGTCCAGCACCGACAGCCGCACCTCGTCGTCCACGTCGCTGGCCAATATCGCCTGGTTGTTGACCACGGCCACCACTTGGTCGAGCACCACGGCGTTGGCGGGAGGCGGCGCCTGGGCTGGGCTTTGCGCCAAGCCCGAAATGGCGCCCATGGCGGCCAGGCATACCACGATCGCGCCCACGCAGGCGGGTCCGGGCTTGCTTGTGAGCCGAGTTGCAGGCCGCTTGCTCATCAGAAGCTCTCTCCCAGGCTGAAAAAGAAGTTGAAGTGCGTGCCCTCGCCCACATGCGGATCTGATCCGGGCTGTGTGAGCGAGTAGTTGTAATTCACCGGAAAAATGGGCGGATTCAGGTTGTAACTGAAATCAAATCGGATGGGTCCGACCGGCGTATGATAGCGCAAACCCAGCCCCGGTGCATGGGAGAAGTAATTGAAACTGCACGTCCCCTGCTGGCCTGTAGAGGTTGTTGGGCCGGCAGGAAGATAACTTTTGGCGTCTCCAACTGTGGCTACATCCTTACAGGTATCGCGCTCCGGTTGGCGCACGCGCAGCGCGCTGGCCCAAGCATCTCCGGCGTTGGTGAAGACGTTGCCCATATCGTGGAAAAGCACAAAGCTGACCGTGTTGCCGATCCAGGGCAGCGTGGCCGGCGGCAGGCGCAACTCGGTGTTGTTGAGCAGCGCGCCCGCCCCGCCGATAGGGTAGCCCGTCTCCGGATCGCGCGGCCCGGCCGAGTTCGAACCGAAGCCTCGCAGCGAGGTGGCCCCGCCTGCGTAAAGCCGCTCGGGCAGCGGAATCAGCTGATCTTCGGGCTTGCCAAAGGACCGCTCCTGGCCGTAGCGAGTGTTGCGGGCCAGCACGATCCGTCTCTTGTCGAACTGGTAATAACTCGAATTCGATAGATCCAGACGATTGAATTCCGTCTGCGCACCGAAGCCTTCGCCGGAGAAGAAATCCTGAAAGCTGGTGTACGTGCCGCGATGCGCATCGAGGGGCGAGTCGCGGGTATCGCGAATCCAGGTCAGAGCCGGACCCGCCACGCGCACCGCCGTGGCCAGCAGCGCGATCTCGTCGGGATAGACCTGCAGGCTGTTGGCCTGCACCTTGACCCGGCGAAAGTCGAATTCGTAGATCAGTGTGTTGGCCTTGGAGATGCGCGACCCCGGTGAATTGAAGTGCTCGGTCCAGCGCACTCCGGTTTCCAGTTTGGAAGCCACGTAGGTGCTCACGTCCAGGCTGTTGGCGTAGCCGCCGGACCAGGTCAGGCCGAAGTTCCGGTTTCCCTCGAAGTGCGGATTCTGGAAGAGCAGATCGAGCTTCTGCTCCAGCAGGCCGTAGGTGCCGCGCAGCGAGACGGATTGCTCCCGGCCGTAAAGATTGTTGCGGGTAATGTCCACGAGAACGCGAGGACTCACGCCGGTCCTTCCGTTCGGGTTGCAACTGGCGCCGCTGGCGATGATGCCGCCGCAGTTGTACTGCGGCGTTCCGGTTTGAGCCTCGAGGCCGCCGCCATACGTGAGAGCCCAGCGCCGCGCCTCCACAGCCTGAAGCAGCACGGTCTTATACTCTTCGCCGCCGGTGGGGTTCTCGATGGCCGTATCAACCTCGTTGAAGAGGGCAAACTCGTAGAGATTGCGCTGCGTTTCCCTCAGCGCTGTCTCGTTGAGCGGGTCGCCGGGATGTAGCGTGATGGCCTTGGCCACCGTATCCGGGCGCGTGTAATGCAGTCCGGTCAGCAGCACCTTGCGCACAAAAACCTGCTTGCCCTCGGTGATGTGGAAGACCACGTCCACTTTGTTCGCGTCGGCCGGCTCAATCTGCTGGGCAACCTCAACCTTCACCTGGTCGAAGCCCCGGCTCATGTAGTCGGTCAACAGCGTATCCCGGTCTCCGGCCAGGTTCTCCGGGGAAAGCAGTTGCCCGGCCACCGTGTTCAGTAGCGCTGTGAGCCGGGCTGCTTCCACGTGATCATTTCCTTCCACACGCACCGTACCCACGCGCATTTGCTCGCCCTCCTCGATGCGATAAACCACCGCCAGCGGAGCCGTTTTTCCTTCCTTCGCTGCTCCGGCACTGGTCTCCGGAATAATACTGACATGGGAGAAGCCGTTGTTGTGGTAGACGGATTGCAATGTATTGATGTCGGCAGTCACCAGCGCCTGCGAGTAGGCGCCTTGGCGGTCGATCACATCGGCGGCGTGCACGCTGAGCAGTTCCTTGAGCGTGGCAGAGTCGAAGTAGCGGTTGCCCACAACCGAGACCCGCTCCACACGCCGCCGCGGCCCCAGCCATACCGTGTAGAGGATCGTCACCTGCTCGGCGGTCGTGGATTTCCGTTCGTGTTCGACCTTCACGTCGGAGTAGCCCAGCCGCTGATAATAGTCGCGCAGCCGGCGATTGCCCTCATTGAGCAGATCGTCGTCCACGCTCCCTTCCTCGAAGATAGGAATCACGTGCTTCACGCGCTCTTCGCTCAGGCTGGCGCCCTCGACCAGAACCTTGACGACCGGTCCACGGTTGGCGGAGAAGCGGAAGTCATCCTTTTGGTTCTGCGCGGTGTACTGCTGGGATTCGAGCTTGATTTCCGCTTCCAGCCGCTGCTTTTTCTGGTAGACCTTCAGCACTCCGCCCAGCGCGCGATTGCCGGTATCGTGGTCCACATGCTCACCGGCTCTCAGATGCGCATGATGGCGAAAACTCTCCACGCTCATCCCCGAGTCGCCCGTCACCTCCACCGCGCCCACCCGCGCCTGCGGTCCTTGAACTACATGAAACGCAAGGTCAACCAGTTGTTCCTCCGGGTGGGCCGTCAGGGTCTGCGTAATCACCGGCTCGTGGAAGCCGTCGCGAGCCAGTGTGGCGCGCATCTCTTCCAGAGCCTGGTTCAGCTTGGCTGGGGTATAGCGGGCGCCGGGCGCCAGTTGGCTGGCGCGCTCCAGTTGCGTATTGACCGTAACGGTCTTGGCGCCATCCACGCTGACCGCGCCGATGAAGGTACGCGGTGTCCCGCGAAAGGCCAGGGCCACGCCATCCCCTGCGCGCTTGCCCTCCACCGCAATGGTTTCAAAGAGGCCGGTGGCAAAGAGCTGGCGCAGGCTCTTCTCCAGCTCCTCCCGGTTCAACGGCGCTCCCACGGCCTGGGCCAGATGGCCGGGTAGCGGGACCAGCCGAGCCAGGGAAACCCCCTCGAAGGAGATGTGCCGCACCGGCAAACCCTCCCACTGCGCGAGGGAGTCGGAAGGCGCCTCAACCACCGGATTGGCGGCCGCGCCGGAGGGGTCAACGGCGCTGGCAGCTTCCCCGCTTGGGCCACTCTGGCTCCAGCCGAGTCCCCCGCCCCATAACCCGAAGGCAAGGAGGCCGGCCAGAAGAATGCCGTACCCTGGCCGACTGCCGCATTGCCTTGCTGGCCCTGCCTTCAAAACCATATCTCCCCAAAAAAACACGGGGATAAGCGCCCCGTAGTACAAACGATACTGGTGATCCGTCGTCGTCGATCACCGATCCCTATCCACCTATTCTAACGAGGAATCGTGCCGAACGCAGTCGCTGTCATTAGCAGGAACTATAATCGCCAGTGACCGAGAGTCTAGAGCCGATTGGCGTCGAACGATATACCGCATTGACCGCCCGAGACGATTAGGAGGATTCGCAAGGATGAGGAGGAGCCTGATTCACTGCTGCAAGATACGCCGGCAATGAACCCGCGAACTCGCTAACTTGCGATCACCGCGAAAGCCTGCCCTGAGCGTAGTCGAAGGGCGGTGGCTAACTCGCTAAATGGTAAACCAGTCTGAACTGCGCATGGTACTCATGGCTCCTGACCCTGCAATCACGGACTCTGCCGATCAAGCCGCTCCCTCCACGGCTTTGCCCCATCCCCTTGAAGCCGATCTCCTTGCGCAGGCCCAGGCCGGAGACCACCGTGCCTTCGCCCAGCTCTACTCTTTGCACAAAAAGCGCATCTACTCTTTATGTATGCGCATGGTGGGCAATACCGCCGAAGCCGAGGATATGACCCAGGAGACCTTTCTTCAATTGCACCGCAAGATCGCCACCTTCCGCGGCGACTCCGCCTTTTCCACGTGGCTGCACCGGCTGGCCATCAATGTCGTGCTGATGCAGCTCAGGAAGAAAGGCTTGTCCCTCATCTCGATGGATGAAGCCATGGAACCCGATCCCCAAGGAAGCCACAGCCGGGGCTTTGGCGCCCGCGACCTGTCGCTAGTCGGCTCCATCGACCGGATGGCCCTGGAACGCGCCGTCAGCGATCTGCCCGCCGGCTATCGCCTCATCTTTGTCCTGCACGACATCGAGGGCTATGAGCACCATGAGATCGCCTCCATGCTCGATTGCTCCGTCGGCAACAGTAAGTCCCAGTTGCACAAGGCGCGGCTCACCCTGCGTGAGGCTCTGCACAATTTTCCCCGGCAGGAGGCGCGGCCATGACCGAGGAAGCCAACCTCATGACCTGCCACGAGTTCCAGGCCCAACTGCCGGAGATGATCGGCTCCGGCGAGAGCCGTGCCGCCCACGCCCACCTACGGCATTGCGCGCTCTGCCGCGCCCTGCTCGCCGATCTGGAGACCATTGCCGAGGCCGCCCGCAAGCTTTTTCCCATCGTGGAGCCGCCCGATCACCTGTGGGAGCAAATCGAATCCGCTATCAAAAAAGAGAAAGCCGTCTTCGAACCGGATGAAGGAAAGGAGTAAATATCCCCCGGCAGAGGCGGGACTTGATGGTTAGTGGCCCCTCGAAGAGGCCTGTCCGCGCAATACCAAGTGTATTGCTCACGCCAGCATGAAATCCGCGCCGTAGGCGTAATGCCAGCCTTGATTCTGAGCCGTAAGCGCAATGGTAGTTCACTACTGTCCAAAACAGGTTTTTGAATTGTGAGCAGGTTGCCCTCCAGCATC